>DATHNG010000077.1:0-32077 GCA_035486275.1 Bacteroidia bacterium | reverse complement strand
TTACGCTTACAAGTTCAACAGGGGGGGCTAATTCAGGTAACGGAGTTGTAACAATAACATGGTAAACTCAGATTGAGATTGAAGAAAAAATGAAAAAAGTAATATACATAGTGCTACTTGGTTTGATCATACCTGCAATGGGTGTGGCTCAATCGGCACGTATTAATATTACATCCGGGTATTTGAATATTGGTGTAGCCGGAGGCGGAACCGCTTCTTCAAGAACATATATAGTAATTGATAATCCTGCCAGCACTGCCTTAAGTGCGTCTGGCAGTTCGGGCATACTACCGAGCGGTGAATTTAATGTGGTACAATGGAATATAGGCGCGAGCGTTGCTGCAAGTGTATACACGTTACCCTTTGTAGCAGATAACCTTACATCTATTCCATTAACTGTAACAATATCTTCAGCCGGAACCAATAGTGTTGCCGGTCAGAATGGGTCAATAGAATTCTCTACCTGGCATACCCAAGCCGATAACTATAACGGAACCCATTCAATAGATGGCCTCCCTGAAGATTGCAATAATATGAACAGCATGTATACAGGATGGGGATTACCTACCGATGCTGATAACTCATACCGGGTTATAGACCGTTTTTGGGTAATTGATATGGATTACCATGATCTAACTACTCATTTACATTCAAGCAGCTCATATACATTCAGTACTCCACCTTCATTTACTTCAATTGCTTTTACTTACTTAGGAACCAGCAATTCTACAAGCGAAGTTAACTCTCCCAATGTACTTACTGATGGTTCGCTTTTAGCCCAGACATTTAATTCTTCCCTAAATACCTGGACGGTTTTTAACCCTACCAGCGATGTGGCCGGAGGTAATACATCGGTACTTACCACAGGATCTGTTACACCCGCTAATTTTTACCGCGACTGGACCTTGTCCAATATGACTTACCCATTGCCGGTCAAGCTTTTAGACTTTACCGTTCAATGCCAGAATTTCTCAGCGGTATTAAACTGGAGCACGGCTACTGAACAGAACAGCAATTATTTTACGATTGAAAGAACCGAAGATGGTATAAATTATGAACCGGTAGGACAGGTAAAAGCAGTGGGTAATAGCAGCACAACAAATCATTATTCCGCTATTGACGATAACCCGCCCTCAGTTACCTCCTACTATCGCCTGTCGGAAACCGATATGGATGGCCATACTGAAAATATAGGCACTGTAACATTCAGCCCCTGCGCTAATGGTACTACAATAAATGCTTTTAATACTACCAATTATATTAATGTACAAATTAATTCCGCTGAAAGCTCAAGTTCTGATTATACTATTATCCTTTATAATGCGCTTGGGCAACGTGTTATTAATGAAACTAGAGCTGTTGCCAATGGATACAATGAATACACACTATACACGAATGTGGCACAGGGGGTTTATTTTTTAACAATTAGCAATGGTATAAGAGTATACACTAAAAAAATATATATAAACTAATGATTTTGGTGATTTGATCATTTGATAATAAAGGAATGGAAACAACTATTAAAATAGGCAAAATGGACAAATTGCAAATGAAGAAACCATTTCCGGTTGTCGGTTATTTCTCATTTCCAATTTTCATAGTTATCTTTTTACTTCTTACTTCATCTGTAGCTTATTCTCAAACAATGAGTATCAGCACTTCTACAAGCGCCGTAACTCCTTCTCCGGGTACTGCTGTAGATTTATCTCAAAATCCAGGCCCTCCGGGTACCCCTGGTCCTACCACCGCCGCGACGGGTGCCGTAGCCGAAGGCTTTTTACTGCCTAACCTCACTACCACCCAAATGAACAATATATCGGCTGCCGCGCCGGCTGGCCTGTTGCTATTTAATACTACTACCCAGTGTTATGAAATATACAGCGGCAGTGTATGGAACCCCTTCTGGTGCCTTTGCTCAGGAACACCAACTGTTACTGCCGGAGCTTTAAGTACAAGCGTTTGCAGTGGCTCCACTATTTATTTAACTGCTACCGGCGGGGCTTCCAGTTACAGCTGGACAGGGCCAAGCGGATTTACTTCAAATATTCAAAACCCTACGCTAACCGCCAGCGGCACTGCGGGCAACTATACATATACCGTTACTGCTTCCAATGGGTGCGGTTCAAGTACGCCCTCTACGGTTACTATAACAGTCGCCACGGGTACTGCCGTTACTGCAGGTGTTGTTAACACACCTGTTTGTGCCGGTTCAGCTATTAACCTTACCTGTACGTCGGGAGGAGCAGGAGCAACTTATACCTGGACGGGGCCCAATAGTTACTCCATTGGTCCGGGCACAACCAGTTCATATCAAAACCCTACTATTACCAACGCCACTACTGCCGCCGCCGGAACATATACCGTTACTGTGGATGAAGGAACCTGCTCGCAGGTATCTACTGTTTCCGTTGATGTTTACGCAGTGCCCGGTGCACCAACCGCCCCTATATTCCAGATCGACCCCCTTACGAATGCTTCCTACGTTGGTGCCTCTTGTGATGCCGGTTGCATTGCTGTGGGGCAAACATTAGACTATTACGTAACCAGTACGCCGGGTGTAACCTATAATTGGGTTGTGGTTCATGGTACTATTACAGCCTTAGATGGCACTGGTGTTACGGGTTCAGGAACATCTTCTTTATCTGGCGTAGGCACCAATTCTGTTGCCATAACCTGGACGGGTGCAGGCACAAATGAAATAACCGTATGTGAAACTCAAAATGGTTGTACCGGTCCTACTATTAACCTTTATTCCGTTATAAGCTCCACTTGCTCATGCACGTTCCACAATTCTTCTTGTCCGGCAGTAGCTACAAGTACATTTACTACTCTGGCCGGGCTCAGCACGGTTACTGTTGCCTTATATGGTGCAAGCGGTGGCGGATGTCTGGTTGAAGGCAATACAAATTGGTACACTGCAGGCCAGAATGATGGTTACGGAGCATTAATTCAGGGAACTTATACTGTATCTACAGCGGGTGGTACAGTATTAAATTTAAATATTGGTTGTAGTGGTAAAACGGGAACATCATCAGGAGGTGGTGGTGGCGGAAATGGTGGAACAGGAGATGAAAATGGGGGTTCGGGCCTTCGAAATACTAATAGTGCAATAGCGTCAGCTACCGGTGAAGGCGATTGCAGTGTATCAAGCGGTGGCGGTGGCGGTGCTACTGACTTCCGTGTTGGAGGCAATGCGCGGGCCAATATTATTGCAGTGGCCGGTGGCGGTGGTGGCAGTGATGCCGATATTGTTCAGGCATGTAACATTGGTGGCGGTCGTGGCAACAATGGTAGTAATGCTGAACTATGGTTTGCAGATTTTCTGATACCTAATACCGGAAATGGAGCTACAAGCTTGGCAAACCTGGCAGGTCAGGCAGGTTCAACCTATCAGGCAGCCTCTGACGGAGGTAACCCGGGCACAACAACAGCAGCCGGAGCCGCTGTTACAGGAAGCGACTATTTATCTTCTACGGCAGGCTGCAGCAACAGTACTCCCTACCCTCCTACTTCAGGCGATACGCATTGTTCAGTGGCAGGATCACCAAGCACAGCGGGTGGAACCCCCGCTCCCGGCGATGGAGGTAACGGAGGATTAAGCAGCATGTACTCCGGGGCTTATTCAACTTGTTGCTACAGTTGTGGTGGTGGTGGTGGCGGCGGTTATTATGGTGGCAGCGGCGCCTGCGGTGCAGGAGGCCCAGGTGGCAGCAGTTATGCCGCACCGTCTTTTACTGTAACAGGTGTAACACCTCAGGGTAACTCATCAGCTGGTCCGTATAATGGTAATGGTTATATAATTATAACCTGGTAAAAATTTAAAGGTATTTACGCTATGAAAAACATAATCTTATTATTGATAATAACCTTTAATCTGGCTACTATTTCAAGGGTTAAGGCCCAACATCTCAGAGTTTGCACCATTGATTCTCTCGGAAACAGGTCTTATAAAAACTATGAAAATCTGAATAGAAGCGCAAACACTATTTCTGAAAATACGCAAGCGCCAATAAGCACCCCTGCTCCTGAACGCCTTGATACATTTATGGTAAATCCACCCGCCGCATGGCTGGCAAAGCACCCTAACAGTAGATTGCCAGCAAAAAACGGGTCAAAGGATCCATCACAACAGGAACCTGCTAAAAATCAATTGGTACCAACCCCAAGCCAACAAACAGACCAATCGAAATAAGGCACTGCTAACCGCTATATAATTTAATTTTATGCTAAAGAAAATAATTTTGCTTTGTACTGTATTTTTTATTCTGAATACAATACAAGCACAAAATCATTATGTTCCGGAAAACCATGCTGCCTATAATGAAACTGTAAATTTACCGAAGGCTAATTCAATTAATAAATATACTAAATCTCATGTCGTTCACCGTACAACATCTTCAACTGATTTATTAGACAGTACATACAATTGGGTATGGAATACTGATAGCAATAAATGGCTGGGCAAGAGCAATATAATTAACTACACCTACGACTTAAACAATAACATTATCCATACCCTATCTCAAACCTGGAATGGTAGCGTATGGGTGAATAAAAGCCAGGTTAGCTATACATACGATTCTCATAATAACTTACTCAATTCATTGTCACAAAATTGGACTGGAGTAGCCCAATCACCCTGGATTAATTCTACACAATACACATATACTTACAATGCCAATAATGATCAAACCGGGTTGCTGGAACAGACCTGGTATGACAGCGTATGGGTTAATAATCAAAAAGACAGTACAACATACAACATACACAATGCCCCGGTAAGCAAGTTATCGCAGAATTGGAATGGAACTAACTGGGTAAATTCTTTACTCGACAGCTATATGTATGATACTAATAATAATCAAACAAGCATATTGGGGCAATCCTGGAACGATACCGTATGGCTAAATGTATTGCTGCACAGCTTTACATACGATTCAAACCATAACCAGACAAGCTTTTTAGCTCAAACCTGGCAAAAGACAAACTGGCAAAATTTCGTTCTAAATACATATACATATGATGCTCATAATAATCAAACAAGTTCTTTATCTCAAAACTGGCAAAAAACAAACTGGCTAAATTCTTCATTAAACAACTATACTTATGATGCAAATAACAACCAGCTAAGTTCTTTAACCCAAAACTGGAATGATACAAATTGGGTGAATTCTATTCTATATAACTATACCTACGATGGAAACAATAATCAAACAAGTATATTATATGAAAGCTGGAATAATACGGCCTGGGTTAATACTTCGTTATATAACTATACATACGATCCCGATAATAATCAAATAAGTTTTTTGTCTCAAAACTGGAACAATACCACCTGGGTTAATCAGGATAGCAGTTTTTGGTATTACCCGGACATACTAACAGGAATAACTAATGAGCCTGAGCCAAAAGGCATAGTCTTGTTCCCAAACCCTACTATAGCTAATATCAACCTGCATTGCACACTGCAAAGTTCTGCCCCATTATATGTTCGCATAACTGATATGCTGGGGAATACAATAAACTCGTTTACACTAAATGACCCGCAAGGCAATTATAATTATACCATACCCACATCTTCATTAGATCCCGGAATATATATTGTTCAGGTAAGTACTAATGGAAAAATGCTTTATAGTAAATTTGTAAAGTTGTAACCTGAGATTGAGGTGAGCCTAAGACTTAGAGGTTCAAATCCATTCTTTTGTAATAAAATAGCAATACTATTATTATTACAACCGATAGCACAAATGAAAAAAGGAACATTCCACCGGGGTTACTGAAATCGCCCATCAGAACTGCAAGAATATCCCTGGCAAAAAAACCTGCAATAAATAATTCAAGTCCCCAGCGTTTCATATACCATATACCTACAAAAGCTATAAACTGCAGGCACATAACCAGGCTATATAAAGCGGGATAGAACTCTCCTATTTTCTTTATTGACGGAGAAAAAGCAATAAGGAAATTCAGAATAACCATTATCCAGCCCAGCACAGAAAATATGCTTATTACAATCGGGCGTTTTGTAGAGTATCCTACCATTGTTTACTTAATATGTTGAACGAATTGCTTCTACCGGATCAAGTTGCGATGCTGTGTATGCAGGTATGAAGCCCGATATTAACCCGATAAGAATTGATATTGTAATACCCAGCATAATATTACTCAATGAAAGTACCAGCCCCATATCGGCGGCATTACCTATCAATACAAAAATACCATCAACCGAAATACCAAGCAAGCCACCTATAAGTGAAAGCAGTATAGCTTCGGTAATAAACTGCAGCAGAATAAAATAATTTTTAGCGCCCAATGATTTTTGAATACCTATGAGCGATGTTCTTTCTTTTACCGAAACAAACATAATATTGGCAATACCAATACCCCCAACCAAAATAGAAAAGCCGCCTATAACCCACCCAATCACCGCAACAATATCGAATAACGAGGTAAAGTTCTTGCTTACCATGCTCGATTCATTCAATGCAAAATTATCTTCCTGTTCAGGCTTTAATTCTCTAACAGACCTCATTACACCTCTCAATTCACTTATCAGTTGCGGATTAGTTACACCGGGCTTCGCCTTTACAAGTATTACTTTGGGCATCCACATACTATGCATATCCAATAACGTACGTTCAAAGTTGGCCGGTAACAATACTGAAACATCCATATTAATATCGCTAAGCTTACTTTCGCCTTGCTTTTTCATTACAGCAACCACCATAACCTTCCTACCCAAAACCTTTATGTGCTTACCAATTGCATCTTGTCCGCCAAACAGGCCCGATGCAACGTCGCAGCCAATAATAGCCACATTGCTTCCACTGCTGAATTCGGTAGGCGTAAAATACCTGCCACTATTGATCTGAACCCAGTTTACTACTTTATTATAATCATCTGAAATACCGTTTACGCTAACATTGTCAACTGAACTATTAAAGTATTCAACGGTAGAATTTGTACCGAAAGTAAACGCAACTGATTCGGCAGTTTTACATTTTTTCTCTATAAAATCCTTTTCATTCATAGTGGGCTGGGGCCTGTCCCAGTATTTCCACCAAGGGTAATCCTTACTAAATGTCCATGGCCACTTTTCTATATAAATAACATTACTTCCCAGGTTATTTACATCTTTCTGCAAGCTCATCTGAAAAGAATCAATGAACGTAAAAACAGCAATTATTGAAAATATACCAATTGTGATACCAAGCAATGATAAAATACTACGCAGCTTATTCTGTACCAATGCTTTAAAAGCAAAGGCTATACTTTCAAAAAAAAGGTGCAATGACAGCATGTATTGTCTTTGCTGCAAAAATACGTTATTTTGTGTTTAGACTGATTTTCCGTAGGTTATTACAATGAAATGAAGATTGTTTGTTTATTTTTACTGCAATTAACCCATCCGGATGTTTAAGGTAAGAAACTGCCATTTTCTTTTACAGATATTCTTTGTCCTGTTTTTTGCGCAGCAAGGTGTTTTGGCTCAACCGCAATTCCGCATACGCAATATTACTGCTGAGGACGGCCTTTCACAAGGCCTGGTAAATTGCATCATTCAAGACCACAAGGGCTTTATGTGGTTTGGCACACAGGATGGACTTAACAGGTATGACGGAAATACTATTACTATCTTCAAAAATAATCCTGTAGATTCTAATTCACTTGCCGCCAATGATATTAATTGCTTATTTGAAGATAAGGATGGAATATTATGGGTAGGTACAGATGGCGGACTAAGCACATTGAATCTGCATACAGGAAAGATCACCAACTTTTCTGAGGTTAATTCATTCCATAAAGGGAACAATAATATACATTCCATCTACCAGGATAACGAAGGTACAATATGGGTAGGTACTGAATTCAACTGCCTGTGCAGGTATAACAGCAAAACCGGAAAATTCACTACCTATCCTCTTAAGTTAACAGATACCTCATCAAGCGCATTTGATTATGTTTCTTCTATTTCCGAAGGTGATAGAGGAACTTTATGGGTTGGAAGTTTTGGCGGAGGCATTTATTCCGTTGACAAAAAAACAGGCAGCTATGAAACGTATCCCCAAAGTATTGATATGCGCTCGAGACTCGCATTTGTAAATAATGTAACATCAGTTTGTTATCAGAAAGAAAAAAATGAATTACTCATAGGAACATGGGGTAGCGGTATAGAAGCCTTTAACGTATCTGATAAAAAATTCAGAAGTTACCATACCCCCTCTACCGATACATTACATGCAAAGGACCCGAAAATGATATCTGCCATTACAAAAGACAGGCTTGGGAATATATGGATAGCAGGAAATAAAGGCGAAGGGCTATATAGGTTTGAAGAAGAAAAAGAAGCGTACCTTTCTTACAAACGCATTCATCACACTAACGCTACTGATTTTAACCAGGACTTTTGTAACTGCCTGTATGCATCTGCCGACAATATTTTATGGGTAGGTACCAATAATGGAGTAAGTTATTATTTACCCGAGAAAAAAAATTTTACTGTATTTAAAGATACTTCAAACCTTGGCGCAAACGTAGTAATGTCAATTGCGCGTGAAGCAGATGGAAGGTTGTGGATAGGTACAAATGGCTCAGGCCTTAGAAACTATGATGAAGTTAGCCATACTTATTCCGAAAATGAGAACCTTAATAAAGCGATGAATAACAAGTCAGTATTATCGCTTTGTATTGATAAGAAAGATAATCTTTGGATAGGAACCTGGGGAAGCGGGGTATTAGAATATAATTTACTGACGGAAAAAATAAAACGAATAGATACTATTAACCCTGCACTTGCCAAAACTACCGTAACAGGCTTATATGAAGATCATGCAGGTAGAATATGGATAGGCACCTATGATAAAGGCGCATTTATTTATGATGAAAAGACCGGAACCATTGAACGCGTTACAGTAAATAACGGGCTTAGCGATAACCGTGTTTATAGTTTCTATGAAGACAGTAAACATAATATCTGGATTTGTACTGATGGTGGTGGAGTAAACTGTTATAGCCCAGAAGGGAAGATAACATGCATAAAAAAAACAAGCGGCAATAATTCACTAACTTCTAATTCAGTAA
Organism: Bacteroidia bacterium; assembly: GCA_035486275.1. Classification (GTDB taxonomy): domain Bacteria; phylum Bacteroidota; class Bacteroidia; order JABEUT01; family JABEUT01; genus JABEUT01. The sequence goes on along the minus strand of DATHNG010000077.1, from coordinate 22,993 downwards.
ATTGCATTTATGAAGATACACAAGGTAATTTGTGGATTGGTACCGGTATAGGGCTTAACAAATACATTGTAAAAGAAAAAAGGTTTGTACATTATTTTACAAAAGAAGGCCTTCCAAATGACTATATATATGGCATCCTTCCTGATAAGGAAGGAAATTTATGGCTAAGTACGAATAAAGGAATTTCAAAATTCAACCCGAATGCGCCTAATGAATCGGGCAGTGCGTTCAAAAACTACGATGAAAGCAATGGGCTTCCTGCCGATGATTTTAACCAGGGGGCCTTTTTTGAAACTGCAGATGGCAGAATGTTTTTTGGAAGCGTAAATGGTATTGTAAGTTTTACACCTGAAAAGGTAATAGGTAATATGCATGAGCCCCCGGTAAGCATTACGGCATGCGAATTATTTGGTAAGGAATTTGTTATGGATACGTTGGCATCGGAAAAAAAATACCTGCAACTATCATGGCAAAAGAACACCATTTCATTTTCATTTATAGGGCTCGATTATGAAATGCCTGCTAAGAATAAATACAAATACATTCTTGAAGGAGCTGATGCAGAATGGTCATTACCATCTACCCGGCATTGGGCAAACTATGTACAACTTCCTCCCGGTCATTATACATTCAGGGTAAAGGCATGTAATAATGATGGCGTTTGGAGCCCCGTGGGAGAGGCTATTTATATAAATATTGTTCCACCATTCTGGAAAACAACCTGGTTCTATATATCCTGCATAATTATTATTCTACTGGCACTATTCGGGTTTGTAAAATACCGTACCGACAGAATTGAAAAAGAGAAAAAGCAATTGGAAGCAAAAGTAGAAGAACGAACCCATGAACTGGCACAAAAGAACAGAGACATTACCAGTAGTATTCAATATGCCAAGCGTATACAGCAAGCCATTCTGCCCCCACTGGAGGATATAAAACAGTTCCTGCCGCAATCATTTATATTGTACCTGCCTAAAGATATTGTAAGTGGTGATTTTTATTGGTTTGGCGAACAAGGCAACAAACTGATAATGGTTGCGGCCGATTGTACGGGGCATGGAGTACCCGGTGCGCTTATGAGTATGATAGGGCATAATCTGCTTAACCAGATAGTACTTGAAAAAGGCATTACCAAGCCTTCCACCATATTGAATCACCTTAATACTATGGTTCAAACAGCATTAAAACAAGGCATTAGCAACATAGATACAACTGATGGTATGGACATGGCATTATGTTGTTTTGATAAGGATACCAATGAAATTGAGTATGCAGGCGCTAACCGGCCTTTAATAATTGCCGGCAATGGCGAATTACAGAAAATTGACCCTGATAAAATGCCCATTGGCGGCTCACAAATAGGTCTGGAACGTAGTTTTAAGAACCACGCCCATAAACTTAAGCCCGGCGAAACCATATACATGTTCTCAGATGGCTATGCCGATCAGTTTGGAGGTGATAAGGGTAAGAAATTTATGATGCGGCGCTTCCTTGAAACCCTTCAACAGATAAAGGATTTGCCTGTAAATGAGCAACAAAAGAAATTACATGAGGCACTTTTGGAGTGGCAAGGTAATAACGAACAGGTTGATGATGTATTGGTTATAGGTATCAGAAGTACTTAATACTCTATATTTTATGACATTTTGTCAAACATTGCATTTTTATTATATTTGCCTTTTCTCATTTGAAGGTGGCAGTAATAATAATGCAGAAAAACAAGTGCACAATAATGGTAAAGTTATTTCAAAGAGTATTTGATGCGAGTAAAAATTAAACCACAAGAAACCCTGAAATAGACATGGATATTCACGATTTCTACGACAAAATGGACCGCAATAACATCCTTCTATCTTTCAAGGGTGATATTACAGCCGAACTGCTTACATCTATTCTTCAGATCATTGAATCGAAGATGGATAACATGCAGGAAGAGCCTAAGCTGCGTAAGAAGGTGTACATCGTTCTAGTAGAACTACTGCAGAATCTTTACCATCACATGGATGACCCTTCTCTTGAATCGGTTGCTGAAATGGCAAGGACAGCAATATTTATGATCGGAAAAGAAAACAACCACTATAACGTAATTACAGGAAACTATATTAAGAACGACCGTGTACCTGTTCTTAAAAAGAAAATGGATGAAATAAATGCTCTTACTCCTGAAGAAGTAAAAGAACATTACAAAAGGACATTGAATAATGGTCAAATGTCGGATAAAGGAGGAGGAGGACTTGGAATGATAGATATAGCAAGAAGAACAGGCAAACCTCTTTTTTACGATTTTGTTCCAATTAACGACAATTTTTCATTTTTCACCTTAAATGTTGTGATCGAACAATAATAACCCTATTAATCAAAAACACGCTATGGAAGTAATAACCATCGAAAGTACACCTAAAACCCCTTCTATCAAGTTCGATTCTAAACAGGGAAAGCTTGAAATAAAAGGAAGATCAATACCTGAAAACTCAGTTGAGTTTTACAAGCCTTTGGTTGAAAGTCTTGAAAGATATGCAAGCACCCCAACTACACCTACGCAAGTTGACATTCAACTCGAGTACTTCAACACGGCATCTTCAAAGTGTATACTTGATGTATTGAAAAGATTAGAGACTATTCACCGTCAGGGTAACCAGGTTATTATTAACTGGTACTATGAAGAAGATGATGAAGATATGCGTGAAGCAGGAGAAGATTATCAGGCTATTGTTAATCTAACCTTTAACATGCAACAGGTAGAACTTGACTAATTAATTATATTTATCAATAAAGAGCCCTGACAAATCAGGGCTTTTTTATTTGCCCAAGCCCCGTATACTTTCTGTTATATTTGCAACATGGTAGAACAAGCCAAGAAAAAAAGTCTATTTGCAAGGCTACGTACACGGTATTTCTTCATCATTCGTAAAGAAGATACTTTTGAAGAAAGATTCTCTGTTCGTATTTCTCCGATAGCCCTTTTTACCATTACAGGCGGTGCAGTAATTTTTCTTATTCTGCTTATTATATGGGCAGTTGCATTTACACCTCTGCGTGAATATATTCCGGGATATGCCGATATAAACATGCGTAAGAACTTAATAATTCTGAGCCAGAAAACTGATTCACTGAATAATGAATTACAAGCCAGGCAGGATTACATAGAAAGTATTCGAAGAATATTATCGGGCAATGTGGCCAGGCACGATACGGTTGCTGAAAAAAGCCATGCCGACACCTTAAAACATAAATCAAACTTTGTTCCTCCATCACATGACGATTCAATGCTAAGGCGAACCGTAGAGTCTCAAAACCCATACAATGTTACACTCAGTGGAGGTACACAAAATAAATCTGATAACAGCAGTATAAGTGATTACTTCTTTTTTACTCCGCTTAAAGGCGTTGTTACCAATGGCTTTAACCCTTCAGGCGGACATTATGGTATTGATATTGTAGCTAAAGAAAATGAAGCTATTAAAGCAACGCTCGATGGCACTGTTATTGTTTCGACCTGGACACTTGCTACAGGCAATGTGGTTATTCTGCAGCACAACAATAACCTTGTTTCGGTTTACGAACACAACTCTGTTTTGCTGAAAAAAGTAGGAGATTACGTAAAAGCAGGAGACGTAATAGCTATTATTGGAAACTCAGGAGAGCTTACTACAGGCCCGCATCTGCACTTTGAACTTTGGTACAAAGGCAGCCCGGTAAATCCTCAAAAATACATGGGCTTCTAAAAAAAATACCCCGGCTTTTGAGGCCAGGGTATATGTATCAGAAAAATTTAATTTCTATTAGTATGCTCCGCGATAACGGATAGCTTTTTCAAGCTTTTTGAAAGCTGTTATGTATGCACCGATACGCAGGCTGGTTTTATATTGCTTTGAATTGTACCATACCTGTTCAAAAGCAGTTTCCATGGTGCTGTCATGCTTAGCATTTACTTCATCTTCCTTCCAATAGAAACCGTATTGGTTTTGGACCCATTCGAAATAAGAAACAGTAACACCGCCTGAATTAGCTAAAATATCCGGTACTACAGTAATACCTTTTTCATTCAGAATATGGTCAGCTTCAAATGCAGTTGGGCCATTGGCACCTTCTACAATAAGCTTAGCCTTTATTTTATGCGCAATTTCTTCAGTAATCTGGTTTTGTGTAGCTGCAGGAACAAGAACATCTACATCTAATGTAAGTAATTCTTCATTTGTTATAGGTTCGCCACCTGTAAAGCCTGATAATACGTTCTTATTTTTTTGTACATACTTAATTGCATTATCCACATCAATACCTTTTTCATTATAAAAAGCACCGGTATAGTCAGATATTGCAACCACTTTAATTCCTTTGCTATGTAATAATTGCGCTGCATTCATGCCAACGTTTCCAAAACCCTGAACAGCAGCAGTTGACTTTTTACGGTCAATACCAATCTTCTTCATTGCTTCAATGGTATGTATCATAACACCTCTACCGGTAGCAGCTTCACGGCCTCTTGAACCACCTAAGGTAATTGGCTTACCTGTTACAACACCTGGTTGAAATGTTCTTGTTATCTTAGAATACTCATCTACTATCCATGCCATTTCACGTTTACCTGTACCCATATCAGGTGCAGGAATATCTTTATGCGGGCCAAACACTTCATACATAGCTTGTGTATATGCACGGGTAAGGCGCTCTAATTCACCAACCGATAATTTACGTGGGTCGCAGGTTATGCCGCCTTTTGCGCCACCGTATGGTAGTCCGGCAACAGCACATTTGTATGTCATCCATGCTGCCAATGATTTCACTTCATCATCATTAACATCGGGTGCATAACGTATACCACCTTTAGATGGGCCTAAATACGTAGAATGTACAATACGATATCCTTCAAATACCTGAACTTTTCCATTATCCATCATAACAGGAAGGGAAACTTTCACTTGCTTTTGCGGAGTAATAAGCATAGCCGCTATATCTTCGGGCAGGTTGTAAAGTTTTGCCGCGGTATTAAAACGTGCCAGTACCGCTTCGTACATACTTACATGTTTTTCTACTTTATGATTTGACTTTTCTGGGGCTTTTGTTTGTGTGCTCATACTATCTATGTTATGATTTTGGAGGTGCAAATGTAGGAAATTCTCAATAATTAACGATTTAGTTACTTTATTCTAATATTCAATTTGTTAGCGCTTAAACGGTTAGATATGGAGATTTACCGAAAATACTGCTGATTTTTAATTGAAAAGGGGGCTTAATATGTTCATATGGGCTAATCTTTAGTTTTTTTAATATAAAATGCCTTAAACTCCTTTTCCTTAAAAGATTGTTTTATATTTGAAAGGTAATTCCCCTTTATAAAACAGGAGTTTGTCTCATAAAGAACATAGTTGATATACTAATTACCCGAATAAGAATGATTACAAAAAAACTATTCCTCCCAATTACTTTATGTCTTGTGGCATTTACTGCGGTAAAAGCACAAAACATTGGTATAAATAGTACCGGAAGTAAACCTGATAAGTCTGCCGTACTTGACTTAAATACAGGAAACAATGGAACTCAGGGGTTTTTAGCCCCGCAGGTAGCATTAACCGCTACTAATGTTGCTGCTCCTGTAACTGCTCCTGCAGTAGGACTAATAGTTTATAATACGGCTACTGCAGGCTCATCGCCATTCAATGTTATTCCTGGTTACTACTACTGGAATGGTACTGCATGGACGGTTTTTTCGTCGGGTGCAGGTGGTGGAGCTGGACCTACGGGACCAACGGGTGCAGATGGAGTTACAGGTCCTACAGGTACTGCAGGTGTAACCGGACCAACCGGACCAATTGGTGATACCGGTATTGCGGGGCCTACAGGGCCAGCAGGTAGTAATGGTATCCCCGGAGTAACCGGGCCGACAGGAGCAACCGGGCCGACAGGGACATTTACAAATAATGCCTGGCTTACAATTGGTGATGCAGGAACTATTGATGGAACAAACTTTATAGGTACTACCGATGATGTACCACTGACCATTATGGTAAACAATCAGAAGGCAGGAAGAATAGAAGATGGTACCGGAACCAATAGCAATTACAATACTTTTTTAGGCTGGCAGTCAGGAAATACTACAACCGGGACCAATAATGTGGGAACAGGTTATCAGGCGCTTTTTAGTAATACTACAGGGCTGAATAATACAGCAAACGGAGCTCAGGCGCTTTATTTCAACACAACAGGCTTCGATAATACTGCTAATGGTTACCAGGCGCTTTACCTGAATACTACCGGGCAACAAAATACTGCAAATGGTTATGAAGCTTTGCAAAGCAATACAACCGGTAATAATAATACAGGGTTAGGACTATTATCTCTTTTCTCAAATACAACCGGAGGAAATAATACCGGTAGTGGATATCAAGCGCTTTATGGCAATACCACCGGTACGAATAATACTGCTTTTGGTACGAATGCCCTTTTGACAAATGTGACAGGCAGCAATAATACAGCCATAGGATCGGGTGCAGATGTTTCATCTGCCGCATTAACAAATGCCACAGCTATTGGTGCTAATGCAATTGCAAACGAAAGCAATACAATTGTATTTGGTAATGTTTCTGACACAGCCAATTTTTTTTACGGGCAACTCGTTTTCGATTCAACAGGTAATAATCCTTCGTATGGAACAGATGGTTCATTCCTAATGTCTCAGGGGCCTAACAAACCAAATGTTTGGAGAACAATTTCAATACCTGCTTCAAATAATGGCTGGCTTACTATAGGTAATGCAGGAACTGTTGACGGCACCAATTTTATTGGTACAACTGATAATATACCTTTTACTGTACGGGTGAATAATAATGAAGCTGGCAGAATTGATAATACATTAAGTAATGCTTTTTGGGGTTACTTGGCAGGAAATGCTAATACAACAGGGAATAATAATGTTGCAATAGGTAACAGCGCTTTAAACTCAGCAAACACTTCAACATGGAATACAGCAGTTGGCGCTTCTGCCCTTTTTAATAATACCGCAGGAAATTTCAACACTGCACTTGGTGGAAATGCACTTTACGGTCAGGTGAGTGGAGCGGGCAATACAGGCGTAGGATATGAAGCACTGTATATTGGAAACTCAGGAAATTACAATACCGGTGTAGGATATGAAGCACTCTACTCAAATTCAGGTGGTACAAATAATACTGCGTCAGGAGACTCTGCACTTTGGAGCAATAGTAGTGGTAGTAATAATACTGCTAATGGTAATCAGGCACTTGCCCTTAACGGAACGGGAAATAATAATACAGCAAATGGATTCCAGGCATTGTACTCGAATACAACAGGAAACAATAACAATGCAACAGGCTCGTATTCGCTTTACATGAATACAACAGGATCTTCAAATACTGCGAATGGTAATGGCGCTATCTATAGTAACACCAGTGGAAGTAACAATAGTGCAAACGGTTACCAGGCACTATATAACAACGCGACCGGTAGTAATAATACAGCGAATGGAGCACAAGCTCTGTATTCGAACACAACAGGTACTGATAACATTGCCTCCGGTACAAATGCTTTACATACCAATACCAGTGGAAATTCAAATACAGCCAGTGGGTATGAAGCATTATTCTTAAATAACACAGGTAATTACAATACTGCGCAAGGGTATTTTGCTCTTCAACGCAATTCAGGCGGAAGTTCAAATACTGCCCATGGTGTAAATGCATTATTACATACAACCTCTAGCTGGAACACGGGTCTTGGAGATAGTGCATTGGTTTCAAATAAAACGGGATACTATAATGCAGCTGTGGGCTACGGAGCAATTCCTGCCAATACTACAGGGTTTGCAAATACAGCTACCGGAAGTTTTGCCCTGGCATCTAACACTACAGGAAACCGCAATACTGCACTTGGCGATAGCGCTGATGTTGCGTCTGCAACACTTACAAATGCTACTGCCATTGGCTATACTGCTGTTGCAGGTTATTCAAACTCTATTGAACTGGGTAATGGCAATGTAACCTTTTGTGGTATAAATGGTGCAGCAAACCCAAGCGGGTATGCGCTTGTAGTAGGTACAGGAGCTACTAATGGTAACGGAGCATACCTTACAACGGGTGGTACCTGGACAAACACATCGGACCGTAACAAAAAGGAAAATTTCAAAACCCTCAGCGGTGAAGCCATCCTTCGTAAAATAGATTCCTTACCGGTACTACGTTGGAACTATAAAGGCGAAGCTGCTTCTATACAACATATTGGACCTATGGCACAGGATTTTTATAAAGCATTTCATGTAGGTAATGACAGCCTGAGCATTTCAACCATTGATCCGGCCGGCATTGCTTTAATAGGTGTGCAAACACTTGACAAGAAACTTGCTGACTCAATAGCTGTGTTGAAAAAAGAAAACAGGTCATTGCAACAACAAATTGCTGATCTGCAATTGCAGATGAATGCAATGCTAAGCTCACAGGCTATTTACCAGAAAGATGTAGCTGAATTAAAAGAACTAATTAAGGGACAAGCTAGTGCTAATGCTAAAAAGTAAACACATAGTTGCTGGCCTTAAAGGCTTAGTATTATTTGTACTGTGCTGCATCATTCACCTGACTGCAAGTGCACAGCAACAAATAGTATTTAACGGAGCATATATAGTTATGGATAACAGCCCTACCCTGGTTATAGATAATCCTTCGCCTACTGCAGTTTCAAGCCCCGGGTCAGGATGGGTGATTTCAGAAAATGAATTTAACCAGGTACAGTGGAACGTAGGTAATAATACCGGTAAGTACATAGTGCCTTTCGGATATTCTACTACCAATTATATTCCAGTTACAATTAATATTACCACAGCGGGCGATATTAACGGAGCTTTAAATTTCTCCACTTATCATGGTCCGACCTGGGATAATGTTACGTATATGCCAACAGGTGTAACCAATATGCACGGAAATACATTGGTTGATAATTCTGCCAAAGCAGTCGACCGTTTTTGGATCATTGATGCTACCAGTTACACAACAAAACCTGTTACAAATATTACATTTACATATATATCAAATGAAATTACTGCTGCCGGAAATACTATTAAACCGGCTAATCTTTTCGCACAACGGTTTAACCCTGCAGGTAGCACATGGGCCGATTGGTATGGAGCCTGGGGCACTGATAATAACGTTTTAAAGACTGTTTCTACCGGAAACGTTTCTTCTGCTAACCTGCTTCGTTCGTGGGTGCTTGTTGATAACAGTAGTCCTATGGGCATTACTCCGGTTACTTCAGAACCAACACCTGCCAAGATATGTAGTTTATCTGATACTTCTCTTACCGTTGTTGATACAGGTATAGGCATGAATTTTCAATGGGAAGTAAACACAGGTTCTGGATTTACACCTGTTACTAATTCTGCTACGTATGCAGGCGCTACTACCCCTACACTTCATATTTCTGGTGCCACAGCATCTATGAATAGCTATACATATTACTGTGCAATAGGCAATGGCATGGCTGCATCGGATACTGTGAAGTTAACCGTCAATGCGGCTCCATTGGTTACCGCTACATCCTCTCCTTCAGAAGTTTGTAAGGGTGGTAGCATTACTCTTTCCGCAGCGGGCGCTACAACTTATTCCTGGCTTCCTTCGGCAGCCGTAGTTTGCAATACATGTTCTGCAACTACAAGCAGCCCTTCAACATCAGTTACCTATAGTGTAACAGGAACAGATTCTGTCGGATGTATTGGCAATAGCACTGCTTCAGTAAAGGTTGACACTCTTCCCATACCAAAAATAAGCCCTGCACAAAGTATGTGCTCAGGTAATTCAGTATTACTTACTGTGTCAGGTGGTGCCAGCTATAATTGGTCACCTTCAGCAAGTTTAAATTCGGGCACCATATCTGATCCCGTTGCATTTCCAGCAACAACAACAACTTATACAGTAGATGTTTTTAATGGAGTTTGCTCCGTAAAGGATAGTACAGTTGTTAATGTAAGCACAAGCCCAACAGGAGTAAGTGCATCAGGTAGTACACTCATCACCATAGGCACCACTACAACTATTAGTGGTACTGCACCTGCCGGAGATAGTTATGTGTGGTCACCATCATCTTCACTTAGCTGCGATAATTGTCTTGACCCGGTTGCCAGCCCCACTGCAAGTACTACGTATTCTCTTATAGTGTCGGACAGTATTGGCTGTAAAACAACTGATACGGTAACTGTTTTTGTAAATGAAAATTGCGGTGATGTGTTTATCGCAGGGGCTTTTTCACCTGACGGAGATGGACATAATGATGTGTTGTACGTAAGAGGAAATTGTATTAAAACTGTCGAGTTTGTGGTGTTCGACAGATGGGGTAATAAGGTTTTTGAATCGAATGATGTAGCAAACGGATGGGATGGGAAATATAATGGACAGGCTATGAATGTTGGTGTATATGGCTATTATGTTCAGGCCATATTATACGATGGTACCAAAGTAGAAAAGAAAGGAAACGTAGGCTTAGTGAGATAATAAACGAATGATGAACGCAGAAAAACAGTTAGCATAATGAATACGCAACGAATAAAAATACCGGTACTCTTTCTTGCTTTGGTTTCATTCATATGTTTTCCGAATGGAATGCAGGCACAGGATGAACACTTCTCTCAGTTTTATGAATCGCCATTAACGTTAAACCCTGCTTTATGCGGCTCATTCAACGGAGAAATGCTTGCAGAGGTTAATTACCGTAACCAATGGCCGAGTGCACTGGGTAGCGGGTACGGATATAGTACCATGGCTGCCACGGTAGAGTATCCTGATCTTTTAAAAAGCTGGAATCAGGGGTTCTTTGCTGCGGGCCTTTCATTTTATTCTGATAAAGCTGGAGCTATACAACTGACCTCTGATGAAATTAATTTTACAATTGCTGGCGGCGTTTTTTTAAATAATAACAGCATCATTACCGCAGGGCTGCAAGGTGGCTGGGACCAGAACAGTTTAAACCTTCAAAGCGTTCCTTGGGACGAGCAATATGTTAATGGTCACTATGACCCTAACGCTTCTACAGGTGAGCCTTTAGCAGGAAACTCAATTTCGTATGGCGATTTTTCAGGAGGGATAGCATATAAATACTCTTCTTCATTCGGCAACATGGCTGCCAACCAATATACCAGGTATGCAGTTGGTATAGCTGTTTACCATGTGAATCAACCTGAAATATCCTTCTTTGATAATACTGGGCCTGGCACCAAATTATATATGCGTTATGTATTTCATGCAGATGCTGAATTCAAATCAATAAATTCAAGCATTAGTTATGCACCCGCATTAATATTCTATCAGCAAGGGCCTGCACAGGAAATTGATATGGGAATGAAACTCCGTTACAAATTAGGTGATCAGAGCACACATACCAACTATAACAGAAGCAACTATGCTGACGCAGGCCTCTATTACCGTTTTGGAGATTCCTTTATTGCACTGCTTAAAATGGAGTTCCCTACTTACTCGATCGGGTTTAGTTATGATTTTAATGTTTCCCAATACGAATCTGCTACCTCAGGCGAAGGAGCATTTGAATTGTCGCTCCGCTATTCACTATACGGGAACAACACAAACGTAGATTCACGCTCTACCTACTAGTTATTGCTACTGAATAAAACCTTTAGCGGTTACTTTTGAAGTGACCTGGCTTGCCAGTTCGCGCCAAATTCGTATATTGATTTAGCATCTCCTGCTAAACCATTTACATCATTCAGAATATAGCTTTGCCCCATGGCAAGTGTGTTCAGGTTTTTATCCTGGTTTGCATCTCCTGTATATCCATAACTGGCAGCAGTTAATGCATTACCAAATGGTGTTTCTGCACTTAACAGAAAAGAATACAAGTCCTGGTATGCCTTTGTCATATCCTGCATTTCCGTTAATGCAAGTTCCAAATGCTTTTTCATGTATTTGTTCTCAAGCAGTTTTGCAGCTATACCACCTGTTGCAGGTAATGCGCTTACTTCAGTCTGCTTCTGTTGATCAATCTTCGCGTGTTCAGTATTGATCTTGCCCATATCCATTTTATCGTTCAATGCCTGCACCAATTGATTTTTTTTCTGAGTTATACTGTCAGACTGCATTTGTCTTTGCTTAGTCAATGCATCTGCTGATTTTCCGGGGTCGTTTGAGCCAGTATTTGCCATTGTTCCTTGCGCCTGAGCATTAGGAGTAAGAACTCCATTTTGTTGCAGATACGCCATTTTCTGCTCAGGTGTCATATTCTGCAATCTCGCTTTCTCTGCCGGATCATCTTTCATTTTTTGTGCAAAAGCTATCTGCTGTGGGTTCCCTCCATTAAGTTGCTGATTGTTCTGTACATATTGCAGTTTCTGGTCATCGGTCATTCCCTGCACATTATCAGCCTTCATTTTATTTGCCAATGCCTGGCCTTGCTGCATCTGCTGTGTTTGAGTTGCAGTTAGCGAACCCATAGATTTTGAATCTGCATTTATGTTACATTGCAAAGGTGCAACCAATGAATCTGCTTTGCATGTACCATTCTTAACTGTACACTTATTGTATGCATCCTCCAACGTTGTCGGCATTGTTGGCAACATTGGGTAATAAAGAAGCAAGTCCTTTTTTACTGTAACCTGGGCACTTAATTCCCATGACGAGAGTATTGCCGCAAAAGAAATTAATAATAGATTTTTCATGTATTTATTTTTTAATAGAGCTGAGTTTAAAGAGGGTAGACAATTTTATTTAAACAAATATATACTACTTATTTCTAATTATAAATAGAATTTTGATTCACTAACATAACCTGTTATCTTTGAATTTAATATTACCCGTATGACGAAAGTTTTCTGCCTTTTATATGTTGCCATATTTATTAGTAGCTGCACACCCCGAAACAATTCTATACCCGTTATAGCCTTTGCAGATGCATTTGAGGATAATACTATCTCACAAGCTAAGAAAGGGTTCTTTGATGCACTTGCAAAAAATGGATTTTCGGAAGAACAAAAAACAATACAGGTAATTTACCGAAATGCTCAAGGAGATATTCCAAAACTGACACTTTCTGTTAAATATTTTATAAGTCAAAAAGCAACTCTTATTGCTACATGCCCTTCGTTATCAACCATTGCAGCCTTGCAAAACACAAAAGATGTACCCATTTTTATGATGGTATCACCCACACCTGAGTTAATGAAGGTAACCGATGCTGCTGATAAAGCGCCATCAAATTTATTTGGTGTTGGTGAAGCGTTAGCATATATAGATACTTCGTTCTCACTCATTCCTAAACTTATAAAACCTGCAGCGGGCAAATTAAAAGTGGGAATGATATTTAATCAGTCAGAGCCACAATCGGCAGAAGCACTGAACCGCATTAAGCAGTTAGCCGATCAATTGAATATTGACCTTGTTTATCTTCCGGTTAACAGTTCGGCCGATGTAATGTTGGTTACCCAATCGTTACTCACACAACATATTGACGCGTTCTTTGCAAATCCTGATAATACCGTCTTCAGTTCTTTTGAAACTATTATAAAAGCCTGTAACAATGCAAAGGTGCCTGTGTTTACCAGTGAAGCAGGTTTAGTATCGAGAGGTGCTGTGGCTGCTTATGGAGCCGATATTTACCAATGGGGATACCAGGCCGGTGAACAGGCCGCCCAATTTCTGAAGAATAAAAACACAACCGGGCTACAATGGGAAATGGTGAAATTGCGTAAACGCGTTTACAATCCCGCGGTTGCAAAACAATTCAATATTACGGTACCTGCAAACTTTGAAGCACTGCAATAATGGAGTTCTACATTACAGCCATAATGCTTGGACTTTGTCTTTCATCCATGTCGTTGGGTATTTTCATTTCCATGAAAATATTCAATATACCTGATATTACAACGGACGGAAGTTATACGCTTGGCGCAGTAATTACAGCTATTCTGTTTACAGCTCATTGGCCAGCAATGGTTATGATTCCTGTTGTGATTATAGCAGGTGCCATAGCAGGTTCACTTACCGCTATCATTCACACACGTTTAAAAATTGATGCCCTGCTTGCCGGTATTTTGGTTATGACCGGGCTTTATTCTGTTAACCTTATCGCACTGGGCCGCTCTAATGTTCCATTGCTGAATGTATCTACACTATTTTCTTCCATTAAGCTTTTTACAAATCAAACCTATAATGATATACTGGCAGCACTCGTCTTTATTGGAATAATTACTTCAATAGTTACATACGTCCTCAAAACTGATTTTGGTATTGCTATGCGTGCCACCGGCGACAGTGCAACCATGACAAGGGCATTAGGCATAAATAATAATAAAATGAAGATCATTGGCCTTGCTATTGCCAATGCCTTAACAGCCCTGAGCGGTTACCTCGTTGCACAATACCAGAACTTTACTGATATAAATATGGGTATAGGTATTGTAATTACCGGGCTCGGTTCTGTATTGATAGGTGATGCACTTATTAAGTGGTTGAACATACGTTCTATATTATGGCAACTTATTGTAATCCTCTGTGGTAGCATTATCTTTCAACTTGTGCTTGCAGTCACTATATCATTAGGTGTTGATCCTAACTGGTTAAAACTGATAACGGCTGTTTTTGTTTTGCTTATTGTAAGTATTCCGAGGCTTAAATTCAACCTGAGGCAGTGATAGAATTAAAAAACATACATAAGGTTTTTAATAAAGGTGAGGCCAACGAAGTAATTGCGCTTACTAATGTTTCATTGACCGTTCAAAAAGGTGAGTTCCTTGTAATAGTGGGATCGAATGGTTCTGGTAAAACAACCTTGCTCAATATTATTTCGGGTGCTGAAATTTCTACATCAGGCACTGTTTCAATAAACAATACCGATGTAACGCGTTACCCGGAGTATAGGCGCAGTAAATGGATAGCAAGGGTTTTCCAAAACCCATTAAGTGGTACGGCACCGAATCTTACTATACTCGACAATTTTCGTTTGGCAGCGTTGCGTACAACATCTAAAAAACTACATATCGGCATTACAGATGCATTCAGAAAACAAGTACAGGATAAAATTGCCACATTAGGAATGGGGCTTGAGAACAAAGTCGATCAGCCGATGGGCACTTTATCAGGTGGGCAACGGCAGGCGCTTACTTTGTTAATGGGTGTAATGGATAGTACTGAAATATTATTGCTTGATGAACCAACAGCGGCACTCGATCCGAGAAGTGCAGCTACCGTTTTACAAACTGCCGACTCATTAATAAAACAATATGGTTTAACGGCAGTATTAATTACACACAACCTGAAAGATGCCCATCAGTATGGCAATAGGTTGATACAAATGGGGGAAGGAAAAATAATCAAGGATTTAAATAGTACCTCAAAAAGTGCCATTGAGCTACCGGAAATGTTCAGCTGGTTTGCTTAGAATATAACCTCAACTGCCCACAGTGCTGCTACGGAAATAAATATCCAGAGAATGACACCTTGCAGCATTGGCCTAAAGCCTACAGACTTTAGTACTTTGTACGAAGAACCTGAACCAATAAGGAAAAGCGTTAGTGTTAGTCCCTTTTTAGCTGCAATGGTTGCATAGGGAATGACTGGCTGAATGAAAGAAACATAGGTACCCACTATCATAGCTACTACAAAGAGAACTATAAAATACGGGATCTTTACTCCGCCCGATTTCTGCTTGAAAGCAATAGCGGTAGCAATTGCCAATGGTGCTATCCATAATGCACGCAATAGTTTTACTGTCGTTGCAATTTGCAATGCCTGATCTCCATATTTACTTGCAGCACCCACCACCGAACTTGTATCGTGTATTGCAATTGCCGCCCATATACCAAATTGATGCTGGCTGAGATTTAAATAATGCCCCAGTGGAGGGAATATAAATAGTGCAGCTGAATTTAGAATAAATACAGTAACGAGAGCGACTGAGGTTTCCTTTTCTTCGCTATGCAGCACTTTTGAAATTGCTGCTATTGCACTACCACCGCATATTGCCGTACCTGATGAAATAAGATGAGAAGTTTTACTTTCTACTTTTAATATTTTACCAAGTAAGTAGCCTAAGCCAAGCGTACCGAGGATGGAAACAGTGGTAAACATAATTCCTTCTTTACCTGTTTGCAGTGCAACTGCCACATTCATTCCAAAGCCAAGTCCTACAACAGAGAACTGCAACAACAATTGGGTTGCCCTATGATTGTATTTCTGAAAAGGGTGGGTAAATATCTGTGCGAACACCAAACCTATAACCAGGGCAATGGGTGGTGAAACATAATCTGTAAAACAGGACAAGGCAGCAATAATAAAAACTGCTTTCGAGATCATTCCCGTTGCTTTATCCTCTGCCTCCATTGTGTGAATTGGTGTTCAAATATAGTTTCTTTTATTTCTCAGCTTCATGTCGCTTGAATAAAATAAACCGCTATTCAATGTCAATGCCATATTTGGCGAGGAGGCCAGTAACGCCAGCCTGCGAAAATTTCGCACCCTTTATCTTATTCAATTCAGGGTCAAGGGAATAATTATACGAAGTAAGAAAATCTGCTTTCTCCAACATACTATTCCTGAATATTGCATTTTCAAGATTGCAATTGGTAAAAACCGAATTCGATAGATCAGTCTGTTCAAAATTCACTTCCTTCAATGAACAGTCAACAAATGTTGTTTTTTTCATCTTCTTTTGAATGAATGAAGAATAGTCAAGGATAGTGGCCTGGAAGTTAACCGAAAAAAGAAAATCTTTACAAAGGGTAAAATCAACACCGAGCACTTTACAATTTATAAACCTACAATTCCGCAGCCCCGTATTATTAAGTTTGGTTAGTGAGAAATTACAATTCTTGAATGTGCAGTCGGTGAATTCGTTATTCGAAAGATTGCTTTTTGTGAAATCGCATTTTATAAATTCACATTGGTCGAATTCACGTTTCGCTAGTTCTTTTTCAGAATAGTTTACGTTCTCAAATACTTTACCTTCATGTAGTTTTGTTTCCATCAGGCAATCATTGCACTTACTATTGCTGTTATTTGAATAACAGCTAGAATAACAGGTGTTGAAAGAAGAACACCATCGAAACGATCTAATATTCCACCATGGCCGGGAAGTATTCCTCCAGATTCCTTTACATCAACGCTACGTTTGAACATTGATTCAACCAGATCGCCCAATGTTCCGAACACACCAACGAGTAAACCTATGGTCATCCAAAGTATCGGGCTAAGTTCAGTATAGTAATGTGAAATTAAATAACCCACTGCAATAGATAAAACTATTCCACCAATAAAACCTTCCCATGTTTTTTTAGGTGAAATGCGTTCCCATAATTTATGTTTTCCCATTGTTCTTCCTGTAATGTAGGCACCCGTATCGTTCGTCCATAAAATAAAGAAATAGCCTAACAGGATATGCGGGTTATACATTATCGCAGGAAGGAATGCATTTGCAAGCTGGTCTATTACCTGGTTATGAAATGTTGTGTAAGGGCATACGAAATTTACCCATAGGGCAAATGGCAGCACCACGTAAATGATTCCTAATATAGTTACACTAATATTTATAAAGGGAGATTCTCGTTTGCGATATAGTTCCACAAAAAAGATGGCTACCAATAAAGGAATCATCATAGTAAATATCAACTCAGAAGTAAATTGATACCGGAATGCAAACAGTAGAAACAGTATAGCCCCTACTGCCATACCTATACTTTTTTGGGGATGCAGATTGCCATGTTTATTGAGAATAGAATATAGCTCGTTCAAGCCCAGCATTGATATAAGGAAGAACAAGGCACAAAGTGACCAGTAGCTCCACATCATGCAACCAACCATTACAATAACGAATACAGTACCGGTAATTGCTCTCTGCCAGAAGTTACTCACGCGCTTAACCTATATGAGTGTCATCAATAAGAAAAAGGAAAACCTCTTTCGGGCCATGTGCACCACGCACCAGGGTTTTTTCAATATCGGCCGTTTGGCTTGGGCCCGTTATCGCAGTTACCTGCGAAGGGAAATTATTTTCGTATTTTTTCTTTAACAGCTTAAATGCATCTTTCAGGTTGTATACTAACTGAGATGTATACGCAACGGTGACATGTGTATTACCATATACCGGCAAACGCCTGCCCGATCTTTGCCTTGAGCTCACCATTATAGTACCTGTGCGTGCTACAAGGCTTTCACAAAAGGTTATACCAACATTGCATTTCAAAAAATCGCTTTCTGCAGACATGAATGAAATACCGGCTGCTTTAAGCATTTCCTGGATCTTTGGTTCCGAACAAAACAGATCTTCCCACTTACGTTCTTTTATAAGCTCTGCAAACTGGGCAGTAAAGTCCTTACCGTTCTCGCAGAAAACAAAATCGCCCTTTAGCCCACTGAAATTCTTCGCAAATAATAATTCAAGGGATTCTTCTTCAGGTGCGGTGTAGATTTCGGGGTCGCTGTCAGCAGCGCTGAAATCAGCCTCTGACTTATGTATAAGCGCCTTACGTACAGCTTTTAAAACCTTTTCCCTAGCAGTGCTCTCTTTCATCTATTAAAACAAAGAAGGTTGATCGTCTTTCGACTGAGTACTTTCTTTTTCTTTCTTTTCTTCAGCAGATTTTTCCTCTCCGTTGGTTTTTACTTCAACCTTAGGTGCAGTTTCCTGATGCGAACCATTTGTTGGTTCTACATACGTTCCGTTAGAACCATTCGTTTTTTTTGCAGCTTCCGCAGCAGCAGCTTCTGCATCTTCCTTAGCTTTCTTTACATATATGTCAGCTCTCTTCGATACAGGTGTAGCTATTTCCACTTCAAATGGGCGTTTGCCGATAATGTTCTCAAGGTCTTCCTTAAACATTACTTCTTTTTCAAGCAATAGGGTTGCAAGCAATGCAAGTTGATCTTTATGCTCAGTTAAAATTCTCTTGGCTTTTATATATGCACTTGCTATCAAGGCATTCACCTCTGCATCTATAAGCTCAGCCGTTTTTTCGCTATATGGTTTCTGGAATGAATATTCAGTATTTCCAGAAGAATCGTAAAAACTTATATTACCAACTTTCTCACTTAATCCGTAGTAAGAAACCATTGCGTATGCTTGCTTGGTAACCTTTTCAAGATCACTCAAGGCCCCTGTTGATATTTTGCCAAATGTTATTTCTTCAGCAGCTCTTCCCCCTAATGCGGCACACATTTCGTCCATCAATTGCTCGGTTGTGGTAATTGACCTTTCTTCAGGTAAGTACCAGGCAGCGCCTAATGATTTTCCACGAGGAATGATCGTAACCTTTACCAACGGATGAGCAAATTCAAGTAACCAGCTTGCAACCGCATGGCCTGCTTCGTGGTATGCAATTACTTTCTTTTCACTTGGTGAAATAAGCCTGTTCTTCTTTTCCAATCCGCCCACAACTCTATCTACAGCGTCGAGGAAGTCTTGCTTATCGATTACTTTTTTATCGTAACGCGCAGCAATAAGTGCAGCCTCATTACAAACATTAGCTATATCAGCACCTGAAAAACCAGGCGTTTGCTTTGCTAAAAAGTCAATATCTACTGATGTATCGATCTTCAATGGTTTTAGGTGAACCTTAAAGATTTCCTTTCTTTCGATCAGATCAGGCATGTCAACATAAATCTGCCTGTCAAACCGGCCCGGACGCAACAGTGCCCTATCTAATACATCGGCACGGTTAGTAGCTGCAAGTATTATAATACCTGCAGTATTAGTAAACCCATCCATTTCTGTTAAGAGCTGGTTAAGTGTATTTTCTCTTTCGTCGTTAGTACCTTGGGCAAGGTTTCTGCCCCTGGCACGGCCTATTGCATCTACCTCGTCAATAAATATGATACATGGTGCTTTTTCTTTCGCCTGGCGGAACAGATCACGTACACGCGATGCACCCACACCTACAAACATTTCCACAAAATCAGAACCTGATAGGGAGAAGAACGGAACTTTAGCTTCACCTGCAACAGCCTTCGCCAATAAAGTTTTACCTGTACCCGGAGGACCCACAAGTAATGCTCCCTTAGGTATCTTAGCTCCGAGAGCTACATACTTCTGCGGGTTTTTAAGAAAGTCTACAATTTCTTTTATTTCAACTTTTGCTTCTTCTAAGCCAGCAACATCGTTGAACGTAATATTAACGTTAGTGTCTTTATCAAAAAGTGTAGCCTTTGATTTTCCTATGCTAAATATCTGGTTTCCACCTCCGCCACCCATACGGCGCATAAACAGGAACCATAATAATACCATTACAGCAATTGGAATAGCATAACCAAGTATACCGGTCCAATCGGCTTTAGTGCTTGGCTCTGCCTCTATTTTATCTGCATCACTGAATTTTGATTCAGCGTTCATTAAGTCAGTGTGGAACGACTGGCGGTCAAGTATTTTAATTGTGTACTGAGGCGGATTATGCGACAGGTTCTTAAACTTAGCAAGCTTTAATGCTTCAGGTTTCAGGGTTATTTCTGCAACATCATTATTTACTACGGTAATCTTCTCAACATAATGTTGGTTCAATAAACTATCCTGAAAATATTGGAAATTGATCTCCTGTTCAGAAAAGTTCATAGTACTGATAGCCTCAATAGCAATCAGCGCCACCAGTATAAATCCCCATACCCAGTAAATTGAATTACGTGGTTTAAATGGCTTTTTAGGTAAAGGCAACTTCGGTTTATTCGGGCCCTGGCCAGAATTCGGGTTATTGTTGTCTGATTTCGGTGTTTCTGTGTTCTCGCTCATGTCTACACATGTTTAAATTCACGCTCTACTGCAATTTCTTCTGTTTCGGCATCGGCCCATAATGACTCAAGATTGTAAAACTTGCGAACATGTGGCTGGAAAATGTGTACTACTATATCAACATAATCCAGTAATATCCATTCAGCATTCGCAAATCCTTCCCTGTGATAAACATGCTCGCCTGTAGCTTCAAATATTGCTGATTCTACGGCTTTTGCTATTGTTTCAACCTGTACGGTTGAATCTCCTTCGCATATAACGAAATAATCACAAATACTGCTGGTTATTTTCGTCATGTTCAGGCAGACAACATTTTTTCCTTTTTTATCTGCAATGCTGCTAAGTGCAACATCTTTTAACTGAACGGGAGTTTGGGTTTTCCCTTTTTTTTGCATTATCTTATCTATGGTGTCCTTTTGTGCTGTTACTTTTGTGCTTGCAATATTGCTTATAATTAGTTACAAAGATAATAATTTAATACTACTGGATGGCTATACCGGAGACACTTTTTACTGGCCAACATATTGACAGACTTGAGAAAGTTGATTCTACCAATTTGTATGCCTTGAACCTGCTTAAACAAAGCCCCCCTGCCGAAGGGTATGTTGTGTGGGCTATTGAGCAGTTTGCCGGCCGTGGCCAGCGTGGTAACAAATGGCTTGTGCAACCTGGTACCAACCTCACGTTCAGCCTTATTCTGCATCCCCGTTTTCTGCCCATAAAAGAGCAGTTTTGGCTTACCAAGGTTATGGCCCTGGCAGTTGCTGAGTTTGTTTCTTCATGTTTACATTCTGTTTCATTAAAAGTTGCAATTAAATGGCCTAACGATATATATGTAACTGATCAGAAAATTGCCGGCATACTTATCGAGAACGTGCTCGGGCAATCGTCCATAAAATCATCTGTAGTGGGTATAGGTATCAACATTAACCAGGAAACTTTCGACCCTTCTGTACCTAATGCCACATCGCTAAAACTGCTTACAGGCAGTTCTTTTGAACTCGAAGATTGCTTAAACCGCATTTTCATACCACTAGAGAAATTTTACTTGGAATTGCGTAAGGGCAATTACGAGAAGATAGACGCTGCCTACCATAAAATACTTTACCGCCGCGGCGTTTTATCGAATCTTTCTTTGAATGAAAAGGCTTTTAAAGGCAATATTAAAGGGGTATCTGCTAATGGCTCCTTGCTGGTTGACGTATTAAATACCGAAACAAACACGGCTGAAACAATGGAAATTGGCGATGTAAGGCATTTGGTGTTTCGTTGAGGCAAGGGTTTTCTTTATTTTTCAACCTTATTCACATTTATCCCAAAAATATTTCGCAATTTTGAGGCCGAAAAGGGTGAAAATATTTTATCCGACAAAAAAGTTTTATCTTGCAGCCTAATATCCAATTGTTATGACATTTACGTATACAACAGCACAGCAACAAGGCATTACAGTATTCCACTTAACCGGTGAAATTATTGACAAGATTCAGGCCGCTGAGTTTGTTGAAGCTTGTAACAAACTGGCCGCTTCGGGTAAGAACCGTTTTATACTTGAACTTTCGGAGCTAAGGTACATGAACAGCAGTGGATTGAACGTACTTGTTAACGTACTTACAAGGGCGCGTAATACTGGCGGAGAAGTAGTTGTATGCAACCTTTCAAAAAAGGTGAAAGACCTGCTGGTAATTACCAAACTTGATACTATTTTCCATATTCTACCAACGGTAGAAGATGCTATTAAGAAATTGAATAGCAAATAAGTTTCCCTCTAACACATTTTTATTTGCACATACATATTTTCACATCATGAAAGTTGACATTTTATTGGGTTTACAATGGGGCGATGAAGGCAAGGGCAAGATTGTTGACGTGCTTGCTCCGCAATACGAAATAGTAGCGCGTTTCCAGGGCGGCCCGAATGCGGGGCATACCCTTGAAATTCAAGGCAAGAAACACGTTCTCCATACCATTCCGTCGGGTATTTTCCGCAATAACATTATGAACGTTATTGGCAACGGAGTAGTGATTGACCCCATCAGCTTTTTAGAAGAAGTAAGAGGCATTGAGGCATTAGGAATAGATATCTGCAAGAACCTTATTCTATCGAAACGCGCTCATTTAATATTACCTACTCATCGTCTGTTAGATGCATCTTCTGAAGCATCTAAAGGCAAAGAAAAAATTGGCTCTACATTAAAGGGCATAGGCCCGGCTTATATGGATAAGACTGGTCGCAATGGTTTACGCATTGGTGATATCCTGGAAAAAGATTTTAACGACCGTT
>DATHNG010000076.1:0-5748 GCA_035486275.1 Bacteroidia bacterium | reverse complement strand
GGAAAAATTGGAGCAGATATTGGTTATACACAGAGCCAACGCCAGGAAATAGATTCTGGCACCATTGCTGAATACAATATAACAGCCCATGATATTCCATATTCGTTCAAGTACCAGATAGTTGGTGATAGCTCAGGCCTTAAGCTTACCGCAGGCATCAACGGAATGTATGAATTTGGCAACAATGCTCCTGAGCCGCCTGCGCCTTATATTCGGTATTCTGAAATACCTAATTACACCGATTTTGATATGGGTGGGTATGCTATCTTGCAAAAAGATTACAAAAACCTAACCTTGAGTGGTGGCTTGCGTTATGATATCAGAAATATTGCAGGGCAGTCAATGTACCTCAGCAATTATGGCACCCCTGAACAACAAATGGTGCCAAAGGGAACCCCGGGAGCATATACACAATACACAGCATTCAGGGATATGTTTAACGGATTATCGGGAAGCATAGGCGCTTCGTATCAATTGCCGGGCAATAACTACATTAAAATAAACTTTGCAAGAAGTTACCGTGCCCCTTCTATACAGGAATTAAACTCTAACGCACAAAATGCAGGAGCAAATGCTTATGTAATAGGAGATATTAACCTGAAAGCTGAACAAGGATATGAAGGAGATATAGCTTATGGTAACAATGGAAGAGACATTAATTTTGAAGTAGATGGCTTTTATAATTATATAAACAACTTTATATTCTCAGACCGAACAGGCGCTGTTGAACAGGGATACCCGGTATTTCAATACAAAGCCAACAATGCCATTATTGCAGGTGCTTCAGCATATTTTAACATACACCCTGCCGATACCAAATGGATTGAAATAGATAACGGCTTCACATATATTTATTCCTTTATGCCTAATCAAACCGATTCAACCCAATATGTGCCTTTAACACCTGCTCCGCGTTTAACTTCAGAAGTTAAATTCAAACTAACAGATGGGCGACATTCAATTATAAAAGGTACATACCTTGAATTCGGATTAGATAAATACTGGGCACAGAATGACGTATATAGTGAATTATATACAGAGTTACCTTCCTTTGCATATACCTTATACAATGCAGGTATAGGAACTAATTTTGTTAATCCTGCAACCGGAAGGGTGATTTGTTCATTCTATGTAAATGTAACCAACCTTACAAATATTGCTTACGTTGATCATTTAAGCCATAATGCGTATTTTTTAGCTCACGATGGCGATATTGCTACAGTTACCCAACTAAGCCAGGGAATTTATAACATGGGCCGAAACATTGGCTTCAAACTTCTTTTCCCAATTGGCGGACATAAGTTATCGGGAAGTGAGCAGGAAATTGAGAAATACTAATGACATACTTTTGGGTAGACAATCAAAAAAATCATTTTTTTGAGGCTAAAACATATTCCAAACTGTAAAACAATTACAATAATATGGTAAATAGAAAATACCTTTTTCAGGGTATTACTGATGTTTTTATAAGCGTATCTTTGCACCGCCAAAAATACCGTATAAATATACATGCAAACTATAGATATAATTGTTGCCGGAAATAACTACCTTCTCAGAACAGGTATAGAAACGTTAATTGAGGGCTGTAAAGACTTTAAATTTATTGCCGAAGCCTCTAATGACGAAGAATTGCTGAAGACAGTATCAGGTAAAAAAGCGCAGGTTCTTATTATTGATCTTTCTACCATTACGTATAAAACAGAATTAATTGCCCTGGTAAAGAAGACTACACCTGACCTGCAAATACTAGCCATTAACTCACCACAACCCAGGCAATTCATTTCAAAGGCGCTTGAACAGGGCATAACAAGTTATCTATTATTACATTGTGATAAAGATGAAATAACGGAAGCTATATACAAAACAGCCAAAGGTGAAAGGTTCTTGTGCGGGCAAATAGTTGAAGTACTTATCAGTGGTGGCAAAAAGAGCGAGACACATGATAATAACTGCCCCTTATATACCTATTGTGGCGGAGTGAATGTGAGTGAAAGAGAATTAGAAATAATTAAATGTGTGGCTGAAGGGTATTCAAACCAGGAAATTGCAGAAAAGCTTTTTATTAGTGTACATACTGTAACCACACATCGCAAGAATATTATGAATAAACTGGGTATAAATAACACCGCAGGGCTTGTTATGTACGCAGTCCGTGAGCAGTTGGTGGCATCTAACTAATTCGGTTTAGATTTACTTGCAACAAAACGCACATGCTATTAAAGCAAGGCTGCTGAAGAAAACCAATATACCGAAAACACTTAGCAACCTTCTTTTCGAAGATATACCATCTTCTTCTTTTACTATTTCCTGGTGGCTTAACATTTGAGTAAGTATTATTTCATAACTACTATTACGCAAACTTCGTATAATAGGTACAAATAAATATTGATATATATCAACAAGTCAGGAAAATATGTCGATAAAAAGGCTTATTTCGGCGTAACCTTTTTTAAGGTGTGGTAAAACTCCGGCTGTGGCCTGCGAAATTTAGGTACACTTGTCAGTGGCTCACAGGGTTTAAACGACTCATGCATTTGCTTAGGCAAGGATTGATAAATAGCTGTTCCCTGTTTCTTCCACTCGAGCATTTCATCGGTTACATCCTTTATTATTTTAGCCGGAGAGCCCACCACTAATTTACGGGCCGGTATCTGCATTCCTTCGGGCACAAGGGTTAGTGCGCCTACTATACTCCCCTCACCAATTACTACATTATCAAGTACTACCGAATTCATTCCTATAAGCACATCTTTTCCAATATGCCCGCCATGTATTATAGCCCCATGGCCAATATGTGCATTTTCTTCCAGCATAACCGAAACACCCGGGAACATGTGTATGGTACAATTTTCCTGCACATTACAGCCATCACTTA
The DNA here is from genome assembly GCA_035486275.1 of Bacteroidia bacterium. Classification (GTDB taxonomy): domain Bacteria; phylum Bacteroidota; class Bacteroidia; order JABEUT01; family JABEUT01; genus JABEUT01. Next base: position 2,873 of record DATHNG010000076.1, on the reverse strand, counting down.
TAACGATCTCGCCCCAGTCGCCACGTATAGCAGCGCCCGGTCCTATGTAAACATTCTTACCTATAATTACATTGCCAGTAACACAAGCCTGAGGATGAACAAAGCTCGATTTATGTACTACCGGACGGAATCCGTTAAATTCGTATATCATATTATTTTTTCATGTATTTATCATTCAATGTTCCTTTATCGGCAAGCATCTCCATTACTTTATCAAGCCTGCGCAATTGCGTTTCCTCCTGCTTGGCCTGAGAAATGTAATCAGCATAATCGCGGCGATGTGATGGCGCCAATGATTCAAAATAGGTTTTCGATGCCTTATCTCTATTCAATGCTTTTACTAATATGGCAGGCATTATCACTTTTATCTCTTTCTTAGCCAGTTTTATTCCTTTCCTATTTATTTCAGCTGCTTCCTTTAAATATTCTATAATTTTTTTATCGTCTATTTTGTCAGTCGAGCTGAAATTAATACTCCTATTGCCTTCATTCTCTTTGCCCTGGTTAAATAACTTGTACTTGTCCTTCATGGCAGAACCTTTAAAGAATACAAGCTTTACGTGGTCTTTAAATCCCCATACGCCACAAACCATTCCGTTCACATTAAAGTTCGGGCCCCACTTCCAATCCTCTTTTACATCAGGCAGAGCCTTATGAATAAGCTTACGCAAATGTACGCAGTACTCTTTTTGAAAACCTGTGAACTTGCTGAATGCTTCATCAATAAGCTTAGAAGCATTTTGTTTGGATTTGTTTGGTGATATTACTGGCATTGATTAGTAAGATTGAGATTAAGGCAAAGGCTAAGAATATACTGAATACATTTATTTACTATTAAGCTCTTTCTATAATTACTGCATACCCTTGTCCCACTCCAATACACATTGTAACTAAGGCATACCGTTTATTGGTTGCGTGTAATTCCATAGCAGCAGTATTTAAAATACGTGCACCGCTCATACCCAATGGATGGCCGATTGCAATAGCACCACCATTCGGGTTAATGCGCGGATCATTGTCGGCTAAGCCCCATTGCCTTATACAGGCAAGGCTTTGGGCTGCAAAGGCTTCATTCAATTCTATAATATCAATATCGTTAAATGTCAGCCCTGCTTTTTTCAACGCTTTGTTCGATGCCTCAACTGGGCCTATACCCATAATGCGGGGCTCTACTCCCACCACACCCATAGACACTATGCGTGCCAATGGCTTCAGGTTATATTGCTTCACAGCCTTTGCCGATGCTAGTAAAAGCGCAGCAGCTCCATCATTCAAACCTGATGCATTACCTGCAGTTACTCCACCACCTTTACGAAAAGCAGGTTTTAGTGCTGCAAGACCTTCCATTGTAGTATTTGCTTTAATGAACTCATCGTTAGCGAAGATCTTCGGGTCACCTTTACGTTGGGGAATTACAACCTCAGTAATTTCCTGTTTAAACCTGCCGGCTGCTTGTGCTTTTGTAGCTTTTTGCTGAGAATGGAATGCAAATTTATCCTGGTCTTCCCGATTTATCTTATATAATTCGGCTACGTTCTCTGCAGTATCTCCCATGCTATCAACCCCATACAGTTCCTGCATTTTAGGGTTAATGAATCTCCAGCCAAAACTGGAATCGAACATCTGTGAATCTCTACCGAATGCCGAAGATGCCTTTGACATAACCCAGGGGCCACGTGTCATGTTCTCTACTCCGCCCGATATAATAAGCTCTGCATCGCCTGTTTGAATAGCACGTGCACCAGCCATAGATGCAGATAAACCCGAAGCACATAAACGGTTAACAGTCTCTCCCGGTACTGAATAAGGAAGCCCTGCAAGCAATAAAGCCATACGGGCCACATTCCGGTTATCCTCACCGGCCTGGTTAGCACAGCCTAATATCACATCATCAATAGCTTTAGGGTCAACCGATGAATTCTTTTCCATCAGTTTCTTTATCACCAAAGCAGCCATATCATCAGGCCTAACTACAGATAGTGTTCCGCCAAAATTGCCTACTGCTGTACGTACCCCATTAATTATAAACGCATCATTCATAAAATTGATTTAAATAGTCAAACAAATATACGTAATTGGGTCAGTAAACAGATGTTTACTTAGCGCTTTCGGCCTGCGTAAGATTATCGGCTCGCCTGCCCTCTTCATGATACAGAATAACCTCTGCATGATCTTTGAAAATATCAATTTCAAAAAATCCCATTTCATTCCATATCATCATATTATCGGTATTATATGTTACCGGTGCAGTAGCTTCTTTTCCTTTAATATGGTTTGTTTTACTACCTGCACCGCTTACCAAATAATGCACGCCATTAACGGTATTATATTGCAATGCATGCAAGTGCCCACTGGCAAAATATGTTCCGGGATATTTTTCAAGTATTGCAATCATTTTGGCCGACATATCAGCATACGAAGGGAATGATTTGTAAGACTGTTTAACCCGGGCAAATAAATACGGATGTTTTAACTTTTTAGATATTTTGGCGCCCGTAGTATACACAGGGTGATGACATACTATTACAACCGTTTGTTTCATAGCGGTTGCCACAGCCAGGATACTATCAAGGTCATGATAAAATTGCTTTTCTAAGATCAGATTCTCCGGAGGGTTATTTTTATATCCTAATAGTATCAGCCAGAAGGTATCAATAAACACTATTCTCACTTTTCCATTATTTAACTGAACCGATACGGGGCCAGGTGTACCATGGCGTGGTAAAAAAGTGCTATCAGGGTTAGCAATGGTTTTATTTGTTTTAAGGTTCGCTTCAATGAACGATTCCTCCATTTGCAATTTTTGCCTCCCTTTATTAAAGTCTTTAAGGTTCCACCAATCATGGTTACCGGGTACAAAGAAGGCAGAACCT
>DATHNG010000075.1:0-6579 GCA_035486275.1 Bacteroidia bacterium | reverse complement strand
AAGAACAACAGGTCATGAATGGTAGCATTGAAGCCTTTGATTGTAAATAAAACTGTTGTAGTTTTTGATAGCCAGACTAACGCAAATAGCATGCATAGTCGCATTATCAATGCAAAAGACAACCCAGTAACTCTTGCAGTCAGTCTCCTTTCTTCAGGCAACTTTGCAATTACCAGCGAAATAAAAATAATATTATCTACCCCCAATACCAGTTCGAGTGAAGAAAGAATAATTAGGCTTGCAAGCCCATGCAGGGAAAAAAGTAATTGAAAATCCTGTGCTACATTCATTGCCTTACAAAGGTAGAGGATAAATCCTTATTTTTATGTTTTAAGAATCAGCATGATAGGGTTTGCCAAAATATATGCTTCGTTTGCTACTTTAATCTCTTTTTCCGAGGAAGAGATACAAGGATTCCTGCCACTATTATCAATTAAGAATTTCAGGAAGAAGGATATTCTTTTGAAGCAAGGTGATGTTTCCGGTGAAATATTTTTTATAAACTCAGGAATTACCCGGAGCTTTATAACAAACGCTAAGGGAGAAGAAATAACAATTCACTTCACGACAGAAAATAATTATGTGACAGAATACGCCTCTTTTCTTAAGCAGCGCCCTGCTACCTGTAGCATACAAGCACTGAGTGATGTGGAAGCCGTTATTTTAAACCGCGATGCATTGCAATACGGCTATGAGCAGGTTAAGGATGGTAATAAAATGGGCAGAATGATAGCGGAAGAATATTTTATCATGGCCGTGGGTAAATTAGAAGAGATTTATGCCGACGATATTTTAGATAGATTCGACAGGCTTAATGACACCTATCCGGGAATTCACCAGTTGGTGCCACAGCATATGATAGCCTCATACCTCGGCATAACACCAGTACACTTGAGCAGGCTAAAAGCTTCTCAGCTTCAAAAATGATAACATTTGTTATCGTTCTATTTTAGAATAAACCCACACTTTTGTATCTGTATTTATAAACAGCATTTACATGAAGATGCATTACAAGTGGTTACAGATATTATTACTGGCTCCGGTATTACTTTCCGCACAAAATGTTACTCAGCAAATTCATGGCATTGTAACCGATGCACAATCGCAATCACCCATACCGGGAGTATTGGTACGTGTTCTGAACTCAGATTCGCTTATAGGTACATCTACCGACGTTGATGGTAAGTATATATTGCAGGGTGTGCACATAGGGCACGTTACACTTGGTTTTTCAATGATGGGATATAAACCTGTTGTACTAAATAACATAGTACTGGACATTGGTAAAGAAGGCATAGTGAATATAACTATGGAAGAATATGTAGATACTTTGAAAGAAGTAGTGGTGCATTCAGGAAAAAGTAAGGATAAACCCCTTAATGATATGAGTACATTAAGCGCACGTCAATTCTCACCGGACGATGCCAGCCGTTATGCCGGTGCATTGTCTGATCCATCGCGCATGGCAACAAACTTTGCGGGTGTAGGTGTCGCAAATGATTCGAGGAATGATATTGTAATACGTGGTAACTCTCCGCTAGGGTTATTGTGGAAATTAGATGGGGTAAATATTCCTAACCCGAATCACTTCGGTACACTTGGCTCTACAGGTGGGCCTGTGAGCATTTTAAATAATAATATGCTCGACCAGAGCGATTTTATGACAGGGGCATTTCCGGCAGAATATGGCAATGCCATTGCAGGTGTATTTGATCTGAAGATGAGAAACGGCAATACCGAACGGAGCGAGTTTGCAGGGGAATTAGGATTCAACGGATTGGAGGTGCAGGCAGAAGGTCCATTTTCAAAAGGTTCTAACGCATCATACAATATAGACTATCGCTACTCTACCCTCGCAGTCTTTCAATTATTAGGCATAAACTATGGTTTTGCAGCTGTTCCTCAATACCAGGATCTTTCGTTTACTGTAAATATCCCGCTTGGAATAAAATATGGTACCATATCCATCTTTGGCTTGGGTGGCCCAAGTTATATAGCGCTGCTTGCAAAAGATCAGAGCAAGAGCAACCTAAGTACTGCCCCTATTAATGAGGATACATATTTTAACTCAAATATGGGTGTGGTCGGCGCTTCCTATAAACTTTTCTTTAACGAAAAAACATCGCAAACCATAGCATTTGCTGTTTCGGGCCTACAGAACATTACAAAAATAGATACTGATTATAACAATACAACCAAGCTGACCTTCGGCCAGAATGAAACCGATATTATTTCATCACTTTCATATACTATTAACACAAAAGTAAACCCACGAAACACAATAAAGGCAGGCGTATCGGCCGATATTTATTACTCTAACTACGCTGACAGCGTACTGCAGGATAGTAGTTTTACTTATGGTGAAAGATTTAAATCTACTAACACATTACTGCAAACGTATGTTGAATGGCAGCACAAGTTTACCGATAACATAGTGCTTAATGCAGGGCTTCATTACCAGGATTTCCTGCTCAATACTAATAGCACTGCTTTCGAACCCAGGCTTGGCATACGTTGGAACTTTGCGCCAAAGCAATCTATAGCAATTGCAGGCGGACTCCACAGTGAAATGCAGCCCATCAGCGTTTATTATTATGAAAATAAATTGCCCGATGGTTCTTATGCCAGCACCAACAAAGACCTTGGCTTTTCAAAAAGCGCTCATTTAGTGCTTGGGTACGACTATGCTTTTATACCGGGCTGGCGCATGAAAATTGAAACCTATTATCAATACCTGTACAATATTCCTGTTCAGATACAATCAAGCAGCTATTCTGTACTCAACATTGGTGCATCTTATTACGATCCACCATACGACAGCCTTACCAACAAGGGAATAGGACGTAACTACGGAGCTGAACTTACATTGGAGAAATTCTTCAATAAAACATATTATGTATTATGCACGGCTTCACTATACCAGTCGAAATATGAAGGCAGCGATGGTATTGAAAGAAATACTGCTTTTAATGGAAACTACACACTTAATGCACTGGCGGGCGGAGATATAAACCTTGATAAAGCAAGACGTAAAGTAATTTCAATAAGTGCCAAAATAAACTATGCCGGTGGTAAGTGGTACACACCTATAAATCTTACCGAAAGCGAGTTTGAGCACGTACCTATTTACGAAAGCAATCTTGCCTTCAGTGAACAATACCCCCCCTATTCCCGGATCGATTTGAAGGTTGCTTTTAAACTTAACAGTAAAAGAATAACCCAGGAATGGGCTTTTGAAGCACAAAATATTTTTAACCGACAGAATATTTTTCAACAGATTTACAACCCCAATACTAATGCCTTAGAAACTGATTATCAATTAGGTTTTTTTCCTGTAGGTTCTTACAGAATAACGTTTTAGCAATTTTTAACATTTTTCATTTTTATTTAATTTACCTTATTCCTACATTTGTATTACCAATAGTTCTGATAGCAATTATTCCTCATTATAATAATGCTCTTCTTTGAGTGGTGGAAGAGCAAGAATGGCCGGAGACCTGGAAAACAACCTTTTCCACTCCGGCCTATTTTTTTGGCCCCAGAGGTTTTTTTTCCTTTTCTATTAAAACAATAGCTTCGCTTTTTTTGTTTTGACTAGTTAGTGTTTAAAATTTATACATTGAAAACCAATTACTTACAATTTATTTTAGTACTATGTATTACAAGGTACTAATATATTTACATATCTTTGCATTGTCAAGTACTAATAAAAACAAATAACATGGAAATAGAAAACTCAAAAGCGCAAATGAAAAAAGGAGTGCTCGAGTTTTGCATACTGTGCATCTTATCAGAAAAGGACGCGTATCCTTCTGAGATAATAGACGCAATGAAAAATGCAAAACTACTTGTTGTAGAAGGCACACTTTACCCTTTGCTTATGCGCCTAAAAAATGATGGCCTTTTAGGTTACGAATGGCAGGAGTCAACATCTGGCCCTCCACGTAAGTACTACAAGCTTACACCCGAAGGTAAAAAATTCCTGGGCGAGCTAAGTAACTCCTGGCAGGAACTGGTAGACTCAGTTAAGTTCATTGTAAAAAAGTATTCACCTAACAACGCTATATAATCTCATCATGAAAAATACAATTAACATAAGCCTTGGCGGTATCGTTTTCCATATAGAAGAAGATGCTCACCAAAAATTATCGGCCTACCTCAATGCTATAAGCGCATCCATGGCTGGATCTGACGGGCAAACTGAAATAATGGCCGATATAGAGGCACGTATTGCAGAACTGCTGCAACCAAAAATAAGCGATTTTAAACAGGTTGTTACCATTACCGATATTGAAGAAGTTATAAGAATAATGGGCAACCCGGAAGAATTCGGAACAGGAGCAACCGGTGCAAAACAGGAAACACCATACACTACCAATGAAAAAGGACGCTCACAATATGGCCACAGGCGTATATTCCGCGACCCGGACGATAAAGTATTGGGGGGAGTATGCTCCGGTTTGGCTTACCACTTTGGTATAGACCCAATATGGTTACGCCTGGCCTTCGGTCTGTCATTCTTTTTAGGTGGTTTCAGTTTCATACTCTATATACTGCTGCTTATTATTATACCTAAAGCACGTACTGCTGCTGAAAAACTTGAAATGCGCGGCCAACCAATAGATATCAATAATATCCGCAAGATAATAGAAGAGGATATGAATGACTTTAAGAACAAAGCCAAAGACTTTAGTAATGATGTAAAGAATTGGAGTTCGCGTCACCGCACAAATGATTTCGGCAAAAATGTGGGCGAATTCTTCAACTCACTTTTTCATGGAACGGGTAACCTGATCGGCGGTATTATTAAAATAATTTTTGCATTTATTGGGTTTGTGCTTGTAATTTCCCTCACTTGTCTACTGGCAGCCTTAGTAATATCGCTCTTTACCGGTATGAACATTATTCATATTGAAGGGCATGATGGACATGCGCTAAACTATTCCATACACAGCTTCTTCAACATGCTCAATATAAATGGCTTTGAACGGAGTATACTTTTAACCGGTATTTTCCTTTTCATAGGGGTTCCTTTATTAGCTCTTATTGTCCGTTTTAGCAGAGCCATAACAGGCAGAAAACGACCTATCCAATGGTTTACTGTAAGCGCTTCTGTATTGTGGGCTCTTTCCTGGATATTCCTGACAATTGGGGTAGCAAAGGTTTCCGACCATTTTAAAACTATAGCACACACGGCAGATCAAACAACATTCAGCATTCCTGCATCAACTAAAACATTACATATACAAATGCCGGGTTGGAGTGAAGATGAGAACTTTTCAATAAGTGTAGATTCATCGAGCTTTTTTATATCAGACGACGATGTATTTAACGGAAGCCCATCATTCTGTTTAGCTACCAGCCCCGATACCAATTTTCACATAAAGCTGAATAAATCGGCGCACGGATCAAATGCTGCAGAAGCAGAAAGTGCGGCGGGCAGTATTCAGTATTCGTTTACCCAGCATGATTCCATTTTGCAACTTAGTCCTTATTTCCAGTTCCCTGAAGGCAAACCATGGAGAATGCAGGAAGTAGCAATTGTACTAGAGGTGCCTATGAACAAAACAATTGATATGCCTGCGGGAATTGATCATATTATGTGTTCACACATGCACCATCTACACCGTCACATGGCAACACATAAATGGACCATGACAATTGACGGGTTAACAGAAGTAAAGAATAACTAGCACTTAAAATTCAAACGCCATGAAAATAATAACATTACTTTCCCTTGCACTCCTGTTAAGTGTAAGTACAATAGCAAAGCCGACCGGAAAAATAAGCCTGAAGATAATTGACAAACAGCAAAATTCTTCTGCCGGTGCATTCGTTGAATTGTTAAATGCTAAGGATTCGAGCCTTGCAAGGTTTGCTAGTACAGGCAAAGACGGAACAATAGATTTCTCAAACCTTGCCCAGGGTAGCTATGTAGTATTTATACCACAGATCGGAGGAAAGAACTATTTATCTTTTACTTTAAAGATCAGCCGGCCAGAGGAGATGTATGAAATGACCCTCACCTGCCCTGCTTCCAATGAAATTACTGTTGTTGCCGGGCGCAGTATTTTCACTAAAAAAATTACCAAACTCAGTTGATTTTGTCCTTGCCCGCCACTCAGAGATTTACATATCTTTGCGCCCGCCTAATTGCAAGGAGAGTTGTCCGAGTGGCTTAAGGAGCACGCCTGGAAAGCGTGTGTACTCGAAAGGGTCCCGTGGGTTCGAATCCCTCACTCTCCGCAAAACAAATAAAAATGAATCTGAAGTTAATAATTACCCTTTCTCTTTTTGGTTTGGCAATGGCTATTGCAACAGTATTTATTATTCCGTCAAATATTGAATTTGCATTTTGGCTACCCATATTCATTGTTTCTGCTTATTTTATTGCAAAAAGGGCACCTGGAATGTATTTTCTTCATGGTTTTTTAACAAGTCTTGTAAATTGTATCTGGATAACCAGCGCCCATATATTTCTGTTTACCCGTTACGCCGCGAATCATGTACAAGAACTAGAAATGAGTAATAAAATACCAATTCTACATGGTCATCCAAGGCAATTGATGCTTATTATGG
>DATHNG010000074.1:0-34167 GCA_035486275.1 Bacteroidia bacterium | reverse complement strand
CCCCTTTATTGCAACAAAATTATCTGTGATAAAAGGATCTGCAAGTATCCGTTATGGCTCAGATGCTATTGGTGGGGTAGTCCTCGTAGAACCTGCTGACTTACCTACTTATAAAAGTATGAGTGGGGAAATAAACTTAATTGGAATGGACAATAGTCGTATGTACTGTGGTTCTGGAATATTGCAAGGTGCAATTGGTGATTCCAGCCTTAGTTACCGCGTACAAGGTACCTACCGTAGGTCTGGAACGCTCGAGGCTCCTAATTATAATTTAGATAATACAGGAACACTTGAGCAAAACTATTCTGCCGCACTCGGGTATAGTAAAGCACATTACGGTATAACTGCATACTATAGTCATTTCTATACTGAGATAGGAATTAACAGGAATACAGATGCGGGAAATGGCACCCAACTTCTTGAGGTATTTGCTCTTACCAAGCCCGTTATAGATAGCGCTTTTACGTATCAAATACAGAGAGGCTATCAATCTGTATTACATGATATGGTAAAACTGTCTGCTTTTGTAAAGTATACAAACTTCGGTAAGCTTGAATTAACCTATGCATGGCAAACTGATAACAGGCTTGAATATTCCTTAGACGTTCCGTATTCTGTTTCCGGTTCACTGAACAATGCACCTGAAAATGACTTTAACCTGGTTACGAATACTGCTGAATTAGTTTGGGAACATAACCCAATCGGGCATATTACAGGAAGCATTGGTGCAGATTTTATGAACCAAGGGAATATATATACCGGCTTGGCATATTCCCCTGTTATACCCAACTATGTGAGCTATTCAGGCGGACTCTTCATTATTGAAAAATGGAGCATCACTAATAAATTTCTGTTAGAGGGCGGAATTCGTTACGATGATAAATGGCAGCAGGAATATATGTTAAACCCAACCACATTGGGCAAATATTCAAATATTCAATCCTACAATAGTACAACTGCAACCATTGGGGCTACTTATCAACTATCATCTAAGTTTAGTCTTGATGCTAATGCCGGCAATGGCTGGCGGGCGCCATCAGTATATGAGTTATATGCTTATGGCATACATGGAGCAACAGCCACCTTTGAGGTTGGAGACAGCATGCTTAAAGTAGAGAAATCGTATGATCTCAGTACTTCTTTGCATTATGAAAGTGAAAAACTATTTGCTGAAATAGGAGTATATGCGAACTACATAAACAACTACATATACTTGCAACCTCAAGCAGGTAAGCCTGATGCCGAAATTCAAACAATTGAAGGGTATTTCCCAAGATTTGATTTCACACAAACAGATGCGCTTTTTAAAGGGGTTGATTTTGATGTAAAATGGCATATAACAAAGCATTTACAGTATGAGCCTAAAGTGACACTTGTTTATGCCAATGACCTGACAAATCATGATTACCTTGTTTTAATCCCCCCACAACGCCTTCAAAACTCGGTTGAATACAGATGGAGGAAATTAGGGAAGTTCTCCAATGTATTCATCAGTCTTGGAAATACGTACGTTGCTAAACAAACAAGGGTGCCCCCCAATAGCGATTTTGTTCCTCCACCAAATGGATATGACTTATTCTTTGCTGCCATCGGGCTTTCTATGCCCCTGGGTAACCAGGAAATGAGCATCAGTATTCAGGGAAATAATCTTACCAATACTGCGTACCGGGACTATTTAGATTTCTTCCGCTATTATGCAGACGAGCCGGGAAGAAGCATTCAATTAAAAATCAGGATTCCTTTTCAGGTCTTCTCAAATAAATCACAACAACAAACAAGTAATCAATAACAATCAAACAACAACAACATGAAAAAGTCAATGTCTTTTATTGCACAAATTGCAGTCATTGCAATTACAGGCGCTATGATGGCCGTTTCTTCGTGCCAAAAATCAGAATCGGTGCTTACACCAGCGCCTCCCGGCAATGAATTCTTAACAACAGTCGTTCTCCAGTGTATCAACACCAAGGCCCCATATGACACGGAAACCTGTCTATGGAGAGACCTTACACCGAATGGCTCTAATGCACCCGATACCTCCGAAGCTGCCCTAAACTTGGCGAGGAACTCAACTTATGCATGTAATGTTTACATATTGGATGAATCACAGCAAAAGCTCAAAAAGAATTTGATGGATACCAATCATTTTAACATCAATAAACTTCCTGCAAATGATTCAACAAATAATGTTACAACAGAAATAAGGGCGAGGCAAAATTACCATCTGGTATGCTTTACTATGACACAAGGGACTGGCGGAGGATTAGCTGCAAACTTATCTGTCGTACGAGATGATTATGATAATAATAGCCCTCCATTACAAGTTGGGTTGATTGATACATTCACCTCGTTGAGCCCTGTTAGCAATGGTCGTATGGAAGTAGTACTGCATCACCAGCCCAATGTGAAGAATGGTTCATGCGAGCCAGGCTCACCTGATTTTGACGTATTCTATACGGTAAATATTAAGTAATTGATTCTTATTAACTAATTAAAAAAAACAAACATGAAAAAAATAATAGTATTAAGCACGGCGCTTATTTTTAGTGCGGGAATATACGCTCAAGATGCAAACACTACAGCAAAAAATCCTGATGTTCCTGTTATGAGCAATGGCTTTATAGGAATTCTGGGAGGTTATTCAATCTCAACAGGAAACTGGACCCATACTTCCTATGTTGCTGACCAATATGGCGCATGGTTACCAAACAATAGCGATAACCTTAGCGCCGGATTTGCCGGCAATGGAAGCACTTTTGGTGTAGAAGGCGGCTGGTACTTTTGTCAATATATTGGCATAGGCGGTCATGTTAGTTATTCCAATTTTGTATTCAAAGGGCTTGATTCTATTTCAGCAGGATATCGTGGTTCATTTGATGTTGATCAGGTAACAACTTCAGTGAGCGGTGGCTATAGTATCTGGAATTTCATGACAGGCTTATATTTCAGGTATCCTTTAACTGATAAATTCTCTGTTACAGCAAAATTACTTGGTGGCTTTACCAGTGCAACCACGCCAGAAATAGATGTTGCTGTTGAAGATGGAGGTGTGGAAGATGGTACTTTTACTCAACAAAAGTGCACTGCCAATTCATTTGGTTATATGGCAGGCATTGGAATCAGTTACAAACTGAATAATTATCTGGGAATAAATTTACAGGGAACCTATGCTTCATCGCAACCTGATTTTAAGATTGATAACACAAACCGGCCAGTTAATGTTGGCAGACTTCTGACAGAATATAATCAGCCCCTGACAAACTATAATATTTGCCTTGGTGTTACATATCTAATTGGAAAATAATGAACGAGCTACATTTATAGTAAAGATAATTTATGAAGTGTTTGGTTAGCCCTTGCTTTAATTAGCGAGGGCTTTTTTATTTGTTTCTTAAATAATGTTAAAATCATACCAATTATTATTCCCGAAAAATACCCGCAATAGATATATGATACCTTTGTTAAAGGTTTAAATAGGCCTTAACAATGTTCATTACATTGAAATTTATTCAAAGAAGCAGCAAACTATGAAATTTAAACATATTTTAATTATTCTATCGTGCATAGTTTCTGCGTATTCATTCGGGCAGAATTCGTTGCAGGGTAAAATTATCGATGCACTTACTAAACAATCGATACCAGGCGCCATTGTATATATACCACAGTTACAACTTGGTACCACTACCGATACATCAGGCTTTTACAAAATGGAATCGTTACCGAAGGGTACTTATTCTGTTGAAGTAAGGCTTTTGGGTTATGCAACCTCAGTAAGGCAGGTTACTTTAAATGGGTTGACAAAGGCCAATTTCCAGATGAATATTGCGGCTTCAGCGGGTAAGGAAGTTGTCATTACAGGCCTTGGTAATGTTACTACGGCTCAGCGTTCGCCTAATGATGTAACGTTAGTATCGCATGAAATGCTGCTTGAAAATACAGCAACAAATGTGGTTGATGCCATTTCGTTGCAGCCAGGTATTAATGCAGTTACAACCGGCCCCGGTGTTTCAAAACCCGAAATACGCGGCTTGGGTTTCAACCGTGTTCTGGTAACTTTTGATGGTTTCAGACAGGAGGATTTTCAATGGGGTGATGAACACGGGATACAGATAGATCCCTATGCCGTTTATAATTCTGAAATAATACGAGGCCCTGCGTCATTGCAATATGGTTCTGATGCTGTGGGAGGTGTTGTAAGTTTTAAGTCTGCACCATTCCCTGAAAGCGGAGTTATTCAGGGCAGTGTGATAACTGAATACCAGACAAACAATGGCCTTATAGGAACATCGGAAGATGTAACCGGTAACAATAAAGGCTTTGTATGGGATCTGAGAGCCAGCGACCAGGAAGCCCATTGCTACCAGGACCCGAAAGACGGATATGTATGGGGAACAGCTTTTGAGGAAGCAAATGCAAGGTTAACATTAGGCCTGAACAGAAACTGGGGCTTCTCACGCTTAACATTCAGCACCCTGCATCGCACAATTGAAATACCAGATGGGAACAGGGATAGCGCTACGGGCCAATTTAAATTCGATTTTCCTATAAATGGCCAAACCATTCCAAACAATTCCAATTTCCTATCATACAATCCTACATCGGTAGGTTACCAACAGATTGAACACGATATGATAACCTGGCAGAGTGGATTTAATGCGGGTAAAGGAATGATACTGGCAGATGTAGGCTATTCGCTGGACCACCGTGAAGAAATAGATTCAGGCTCGGTACCTGCGTTGAACATGTATATGTATGATATTCCTTATTCAATTAAATACCAGGTATCGGGCGACACATCGGGCCTGAAATTTACCGCCGGTATAAATGGTATGTACGAAAATATGCACAATGCAAGTGAAGCAGTATATCCGTATTCATCTGTTTTCCTTGTACCTAATTATGATCTTTTTGACATTGGTGGTTTTGCCATTTTGCAAAAAGATTATAAGAACCTTACCCTGAATGGTGGCTTACGTTATGATACCCGTACCGAGGTCGGGCAAAGTCTTTACCTGCTTAACCCTGCAACGCCTAACCAGCAAATAGTTCCGGAAGGAACACCTGATGCATACAGGAACTTTCAAGGTTTCAACACCAATTACAATGGGTTTTCGGCCAGTATTGGCGGTTCGTACCAATTACCTGACAACAATTATGTAAAAATAAACCTGGCTAAGAGTTACCGTGCACCGGCCATTACAGAAATTGGCGAAAATGGTGTACACCCTGGTACAGGCAATTTTGAAATTGGTGACCCTAGCCTTAAACCGGAATCGGGCTATGAGGCAGACCTTACTTTTGGAAGCAATGGTAGGGATATTGGTTTTGAGATAGATGGTTTTTATAACGACATTACCAATTTCATATTTGCATCAAGGTTAGCAAGTGCAAATGGCGGCGATTCTTTAACTCAGGGGCTTCCCACATTTAAATTCAAAGCCAATGTAGCCCATCTGGAAGGTATAGAGGCTTTTTTCAATATCCATCCGGCAGATACAAAATGGATAGAACTTGATAACGGATTCACCTATATCTATTCTTACCTGCCTCACCAAACTGATTCAACCCAGCATGTGCCATGGACACCGGCGCCAAGGTTAACATCGGATGTGAAGTTCAAATTACATGACAGGCATACTTCTGTATTGCAGGACACGTATATTAAATTTGGTTTGGCACATTATTGGGCACAGAATAATATTTACAGCGCCGACTGGACTGAATTTCCCTCAGTTGCATACACATTATTCAATGCGGGTATAGGTACAAGTTTTGTTAACCCGAAGACCAGTCGTACCATTTGTACACTTATCATTAATGTTACAAACCTTACTGACCTTGCATATATTGACCATACAAGCCGCTTGCAGTATTTCCTTTCCTATAATGGCGTAACACCTGTTACCGTTGTTCAGCCAGGCCAGGGAATATATAATATGGGCAGGAACATTGGCTTTAAACTCCTGTTCCCATTCGGTGGTAAGAAAACCGAGGCAAGTGCAGGATCGGCGCAGGGCGATGATGAATATAAATATTAATCGAAACCTTTTTAAAATCACTGCGTTGAAATAAGCAGGGATTAATATTTTTTGTTGGTTTTAAAGCCTTCGACTTTTCATAGGGTCGGAGGCTTTTGCTTTTCAGACATAAAAAAGCCCCGGCCAAAGCCAAGGCTAAATTTTATTTATCGGGTAATTAGTTGTTTAACATTACCGGCATTACCAGCATAAGAATGTCTTCGCCTTCTTTTTGAGGAGCAGGAGTAATAACACCTGCACGGCTAGGGCTTGACATACTAACCCTTACTTCCTGTGAGTCGAGGTTAATTAGCATATCTAACAGGAATTTCGAATTGAACCCTATTTCCATATCATCACCTACATATTGGCAAGCAATGCGCTCATTCGCTTCGCTTGAATAATCTAAGTCTTCACTGGTAAGGGTAAGTGCATTACCGGTTATTTTAAGCCTTACCTGGTGTGTAGTTTTATTGGAAAGTATAGATACCCTCTTCAGTGAGCTGAGGAAAGAATTTCTATCAAGCACCAATTGGTTTGGGTTTTCCTTTGGAATAACCGCATCGTAGTTAGGATATTTACCGTCTATCAAACGGCATATCAATTGCACATTGCCGATTGAGAACGAAGCATTGGTCTTATTATATTCAATAGTAACCTTGCTATCTTTTACGGTAAGAATATTCTTAAGCAGGTTCATTGGCTTTTTAGCAATAATCACTGAATTTTCAGTAGTAACGCCGCTGATAGGACGGATATACTTTACCAGCTTGTGCGCATCGGTAGCAACAAAGGTTACCTCCTTAGCAGAGAAGTTACAGAAAACGCCCGACATAACCGGTCTGAGGTCATCGTTTGCAACCGCAAAAATTGTTTTGTTGATCGCCTCAACAAGTAATTCAGCATCAACCTCAATTTTAGTAGGGGCTTCAACTGCAATCATTTTAGGGAATTCTTCCCCATCATGACCAGCAATCTTGTATTTACCTGATTCTGAATTCATTTCAATTGAGAACTTGGTAGTGTCTACAATAAAAGTAAGCGGTTGGTCAGCAAAGCTTTTCAACATTTCAATAAGCAACTTTGCCGGAATAGTTATTTCGCCGGCATCTTTTGAGTCAACTGTTATAGTTGTTTTAATAGTCGTTTCAAGGTCTGATGCAAACACGGTTAGCTCGGTTTTATTCAGCTTAAACAGGAAATCATCGAGTATAGGTAAAGCGTTATTGGCATTCAATACGCCGCTTATTACTTGCAATTCTTTGAGTAGGGTATTACTCGATACAACAAACTTCATCATCTTCAGAATTTATAATGTTTCAAAGGGAAACAAATGTAGAAAGGCATAATTCAATACAAGGGGCAATAATGAAGTATTTATCCACTACTTTTCAACATTCAAACCCTATTTATGAACAAAATAGGATGGGTCTTGTAAAAGCTTGCCAAAAACAAAGTACTGAACCAACACAAAGTCCTTGCCATTTACCAATGCATACAGCCTGTCCGGGTCATATTTATAGTCCTTGCCTTCGGTAGCAAACTTGTCCGGAGTTTTCCGGTTATATAACCTAATATTAACGGCTTTTCCGGTGGTATCTTTAACATCCATAATACATATAGGCGTTGAAGCTATAATGGAGTCCTTTTTATCTGGAGTAACGACTGCTTCCCAGTTAATAGCCTGGAAATAGGTTAAATACTGCCTTACTGCATTTGTATCGAACCTGGCAAGTGACTGATGACTTACCGGATTTTCGATACTATATTTATTTTTTGCCACAGCATTTATTGTAAAACTATGGCTGGGGTCAGGGTAATTAAGTGTAACCGACTTAATTTCATTAGGGTAATAGCGGAAAACGGTTCTATCCCTCCACCCTTCTTCAATTACAAAATAACGTGTCGTTAAAAAACCATCGAAGCCCGGTATATAGGTAACGTAAGGTTGCTTGTAGTTTTCATCGGAATGCGGGTTCACCAACAACATATAACTCCCTAAATGGTCAACTGATTGGCTACCAACAAAATATGATTTTATTTTATCGTCACCTTTATATATATCAACCTTTACTGAATTCGAAGCTAATCCTTGCACTACTTTATCCCATCCGCCCTGGTCGATAAGATTTTTAACAGTAACCATTTTTATAGTATACAACAGGGTATTAATAGCATCGCTACGCACAAAGTATTTATCGTTTACTTTCCATTGGCCTGCATTTATACGGGTAAGTGTAACGCTATTCTTATTCCTGTCGACCATTGTAATTTTAGTGATGGAGGCAGTATCCTTTACAGCAAACTCATTGTCTTTCCCACTGAGCGTGCTAAAGGTATTGTTAAAGAAAAGAAAATAGACAGAAATCAGCAGCAGAACTACTACTATAATCAATGTACCTCTGTTCTTCTTCATTGGTAGGTGGTATAAATATTAGTTATTGAACCTGAAGTGCATCACATCTCCATCGTGCACCACATATTCCTTGCCTTGTATCATAAGCTTACCTGCTTCGCGGCAGGCTTGCTCTGAACCATAGCTTACAAAATCGTTGTATGCAATTACCTCAGCTTTAATAAAACCTTTTTCAAAATCGGTATGAATAACACCGGCTGCCTGTGGCGCTTTTGCTCCGTCTAATATGGTCCATGCACGCACTTCTTGCACACCAGCAGTAAAATAGGTAGATAGTTTCAACAGTTTATAAGCAGTCTTTATCAGTTTGCTTACACCCGGCTCATCTAAGCCCATTTCAGCAAGGAATGCTTTACGGTCATCAGGGCTTTCCAACTGCGCTATTTCCGATTCAATTCCTGCATCTATAATAAGTACTTCAGCATTTTCATTCTTCACTGCTTCTCTTACAGCATCGGTATATTTATTTCCCTTCAATGAAGACTGGTCAACATTACATACATATAGTACTGGCTTCATGGTAAGTAATTGCAGGCCTTTTACATACTCCTTATCTTCATCAGATAATTCTACTGTACGCGCCGACCTTTGTTCCGCCAAGCATTTATGGTATATACTTAATATTTCAAACTCTTTTTTAGCGTCTTTATCGGTACCGGTTTTAGCAGCTTTAGAAGCTTTCTGCATTACCTTCTCAACTGTTTCAAAATCTTTTAGCTGAAGCTCTATATCTATAATTTCCTTATCGCGGATTGGGTTCACAGAGCCCTCAACGTGTATTACATTGCCATCGTCAAAACAACGGAGCACATGTATAATGGCATCGGTTTCACGAATATTGGCCAGGAACTGGTTACCCAGCCCTTCACCTTTGCTAGCGCCTTTTACAAGGCCTGCAATATCAACTATTTCAACCGTGGCTGGTACCACTTTATTAGGCTTTACAAGGTCCTCTAATTTCAATAACCTGTCATCGGGCACATTTATTACACCAAGGTTGGGCTCTATTGTGCAAAAAGGAAAATTGGCAGCCTGCGCCTTTGCATTCGACAGGCAGTTAAACAAAGTGGATTTACCTACATTGGGTAATCCTACTATTCCGCATTTTAAACTCACTTTCTATAATTTTCGACAAAAATAGCACGATTATTGGCATAGCAAACCCACATGTACATCAATTCCGATTCTCGATTCCCTTAAATACGTCAGAATACATTAAATATCTCGTCAGATACATTGAAATTCCCGCATTTGGCTAAATAAGTGCTCTATTAAATTTTAACCTCAATCCATTATGTCAATATATATATAATGGAATCGTTCCATTAAACCTGTATTAGCTCGTTTCAAGTTACAGAGATTCCTCACTTCGTTCGGAATGACAGTTTGTCATTCCTTATGTGGCAGGGGCAGGGGGGGGCGGCTTTGCCGCCCCCCCCCTGCCCCTGCCCTTTATAACCATAGCTTTCTGTCATTCCGAACTCCCCTTAAGGAGTGAGGAATCTCCGTTCTATAAGTCTATTTCACCTGATATTATTAGCTTTTGAGTTAGCCTGGCATCTTTATACTTCCATCAGTATATAAATCTTTCCATAAAGGGTTAACGGAATTAATTAATGCTACTTTCTTTGCCCTGGAATATCCTTTAATCTGTTTTTCTCTATTTATAGCAAGGTCGATAAAATCAAATTTCTCAAAATAAACCAATTTGTCAACATTATACTTTGAAGTAAACCCTCCTGTTATTTTCTTTTATGTTCGAACGTCCTTCGCACCAAATCGTTTGTAACGCCAGTATATAAAACCGTATGGCTCGAATTGCTTAGAATATAAATAAAGTAGAGACCTTTCATACGTTTAAACCATAATTTCTTTAGGCAAAATAAAGGATTATATTTTTCGACTAAACAAGTTTTCAACATTCATTCTTTCTTTTCAACAAACACCTGCGTCTACCATGAAAAGAATTTACTTTTGAAACATACAAAAAACATTGTAAAAATGGCATCAATAGCAGAACTTAAAAAAGTGTGCTCACAGGTACGCCGTGACATTATTCGCATGACCGCAGCCGTTCAATCCGGTCACCCGGGCGGCTCATTAGGATGTACGGAATATTTCGTAGCTCTTTATGCTGAAATACTGAAACACGATCCTACGAAGTTCGATATGGATGGAATCGGTGAAGACCTGTTCTTCCTTTCCAATGGGCATATTTCACCGGTATGGTACAGCGTGTTAGCGCACAATGGTTTTTTTCCGAAATCTGAACTGGCTACGTTCCGCAAAATAAACACTAGGCTGCAAGGGCACCCTACAACAGCAGAACATTTACCGGGTGTGCGTGTTGCATCGGGCTCGCTTGGGCAAGGACTTTCAGTTGCTATTGGTGCAGCACTTGCAAAAAAACTAAATAGAGACAACCGGTTTGTTTATAGCTTACATGGCGATGGCGAATTACAGGAAGGACAGATTTGGGAAGCAGCCATATTTGCTGCCGGTAAAAAAGTAGATAATCTTATTTCTACCATCGATTGCAACAATGCCCAGATAGATGGTACAGTAGAAGATGTAATGCCAATGGGCGACCTTCGTGCCAAATGGACCTCATTCGGATGGGATGTGCTTGAAATGAATGGTAACAATATTGAAGAAGTGATTGCCACCTTGAAAACAGCGCAACAACATTGCGGTAAAGGCAAACCGGTAATGATACTTATGCATACCAAAATGGGCTTTGGTGTAGATTTTATGGAAGGCAGCTACAAATGGCATGGTTCTGCAACCAATGCAGACCAAACAGCAAAGGCCCTTTCTCAACTGGAAGAAACACTTGGCGACTACTAAATCATGACAAAGCAGCTGAGCAGATTTTCTTTTCTTGTTTTATTCTTCATGCTCTTTACTGGAGCAGTGCAGGCTCAGCAGCCTACCGTACGTGTACTTTTTATTTTCGATGGCTCTTTCAGTATGTACGATACATGGGACCATACACCTAAAATAGATTTTGCAAAACGGGTATTGGTTGAGTTGGTTGATAGCCTTAAAACGGTACCTAATCTGCAAATGGCGTTGCGTACTTTGGGGGCAGATTTTTCTTTGTACCCGAAACGCAATTGCGAAGATACCAGGCTGCTGGTTCCGTTTGCAGCGAATAATGCATTTGATATTGAAAGTTCGATAAAAGGAATACAACCCAAAGGCACTACGCCCATTGCATACACCATTGGTAAATGTGCCGACGATTTTACACCTTGTGCCAATTGCCGCAACATAATTATTTTAATTACCGATGGTATAGAAGAATGCGGAGGCGATGTGTGTGATGCTGCAAAAAAGCTTTTGCAAAAAGGAATTATCCTGAAACCATTCATTATTGGTATTGGAAAAGAGAACTTTAGTGATGCATATACCTGTGTTGGAAAATTCTTCGACGTAAAACAGGAATCTGATTTTAAGACCGTGCTGAATGTTGTAATATCTCAGGCACTTAACAATACAACAGCGCAGGTTAACCTGCTCGACCAGGAAGGCAGAGCAGTTGAAACCGATGTGGCAATGACCTTTTATGATGAAAGCACCGGCAGGCGCATTTATAACTTTATGCATACCATAAACGATGCAGGGAATCCTGATACATTGATTCTTGACCCAAATACAACATACCACATTGTAGTGCATACCATACCTGAAGTTGAAAAGCATAATATATCCATTGTATCGGGCAAGCATAATATTATTGGCATAAAAGCGCCGCAAGGCTATTTGCATGTGGTGATGGATGGCGATAATGAATACAAGCAATTACTTGCTATTGTGCGGAAAGGTGATGATATGCAAACCTTGAATGTACAGCAAGTGGAGTCGACCGATAAATATATTGTAGGTAAATACGATTTAGAAATACTTACTATGCCACGCATGCATGTGAATGGTGTTAAGGTTTCAGAAAGCACTACAACAACCGTAAAAATTCCGCAAGCAGGTTTTGTAAGTATTGTAAAACCGGGTGCAGGGCCTATAAGCCTGTACACCGAAGATGGAGGCAAAATGGAATGGGTATGTAATTTGGCTGCAGATGCCGTTACCGAGAATATAATTTTGCAACCGGGCCATTATCATGCTATTTATCGCTCTTCTAACATTAAGCAAACCATTTATACTGTCGATAAAATATTTGATGTAAAATCAGGCTCTTCAATAACTGTAAACCTATAATAACGTTACCCTTTACACATGGCTAAATATACCTACACCGAAAAAAAAGATACCCGTTCAGGATTTGGAGCGGGCTTATCTGAATTGGGCAAAAAGAACCCTAAAGTGGTTGCCCTTTGTGCCGATCTTACCGGCTCATTGAAAATGGATGCATTTGCTAAAGATCATCCGGAACGTTTTTTCCAGGTTGGTATTGCCGAGGCTAACATGATCGGTATCGCAGCCGGATTAACCATTGGCGGATACATTCCGTTCACCGGCACCTTTGCAAACTTTTCTACCGGCAGGGTATATGACCAGATACGTCAATCAGTAGCGTATTCAAATAAGAATGTAAAAATATGTGCGTCGCATGCAGGGCTTACCCTGGGCGAAGATGGCGCCACACACCAGATACTTGAAGACATTGGCTTGATGAAGATGTTACCGGGCATGACCGTAATAAACACCTGCGATTTTAACCAGACCAAAGCAGCAACCATTGCAATTGCGTCCCACGTTGGGCCGGTTTATCTGCGTTTTGGCAGACCAAGTGTTCCCATATTTACTCCTGCCGACCAGGTATTTGAAATTGGTAAAGCAGTTACCTTTTACGAAGGTACCGATGTAAGCATTTTTGCTACCGGCCACCTTGTATGGAAAGCTATTGAAGCCGCTGAAGCATTGAAAGAAAAAGGTATTTCTGCCGAGGTGATAGACTTTCATACCATTAAACCACTGGATACTGATGCGGTTATTCGTTCAGTAAAAAAGACCAGATGTGTGGTTACTGCTGAGGAACACCAGATGAATGGCGGATTGGGTGACAGTATTGCCCAGCTATTGGCTAGGGAATATCCTTGCGCACTTGAAATGGTGGCTGTAAAGGACTCTTTTGGAGAAAGTGGAACACCTGATGACCTTATGAAGAAGTATGGCCTTGATACGCCTGACATTATTAAGGCTGCTGAAAAGGTTATTGCCCGTAAAATGGTTGAGATAGATCGGTAGTATTCCCGTCATTGTGCGTTACGAAGTAATCTTACCAAATGTCGTAATTCGTAATTTTAAATTCTTAATTAAATTTGGGCGTTCCCCTTCGGGTCGGGCTATCCGCTACAACTCCGCGCTACGCTTGCGGGGTTTCCGCTACTATCCCTAACGCAAATACACTGAACATTTAAGACTTAGAACTGCAGAAAAGGTGGGCGCGGGTTAGCTGCTAATGATGCGAGTATAGGGAATTAAGGCAAGCAGGGAGCAAGAGTCGCCCCGCATAGAAACACCAACAAGAAAAACGCTTTGTCACCTTAAACTGGAGACTTTAGCTACATATTGGCCCAATACGCCCGAATCCTTATATTTGTGAGTATAAACATAAACTCACATGGGCCGCATAGCTGTTTTTCCAGGTTCTTTCGATCCGGTTACCAAAGGACATGAATCTATTGTGCTTCGTGCCCTGCCATTGTTCGATACCATTATTGTGGCCATCGGTAATAACTCTACGAAGAACTACCTGTTTCCGGTAGAGAAAAGAAAGGAATGGCTCAAACAAACCTTTGCCGCCCATAAGCAAGTACATGTGGAAGAATATTCAGGCCTTACGGTAGATTTTTGCAACAGCAAAAATGCCAAATACATTTTACGTGGTATTCGCACACCCGGCGACTATGAATTTGAGAGCAATATTGCCCAAATGAATAAAATGATGCAGCATGACCTCGAGTCTATTTTCATGCTTACCCTGCCGGAGCATACTGCTATAAGTTCAACTATTGTGCGCGATATTCTGAAACATAATGGGGATGTGAAGCAATTTATTCCTTCCGGGATAGTTTTAAAGTAATATGCAGAAGCTCCGGGTATTTCTCACGTTTAACTTTTCCCTCTTCACCGTACTTTTATTTGCCCAGAACATATTGATCCAGGGCCATGCTGATACATATAAAGGAAAAACTATTTCTCTTTATTCATATCAGGATTACATTACCAACACTCCTTCAATGGTCACTTCAGCCAAAGTAAATGATACCGGTTATTTCTCTATTAGCTTACCAAACATAAAGGACAATCAATATATGTACCTGAATATTGAAAATCTTAAAGGCTCCATTTATGTTTCTCCGGGCAATACCTATCATATTATATTTCCGCCGCCGGATAGTACGAACTATCTGAACCCATTTGTTTCACACACCATCGATCTTGTTTTTTTAAATAGTGATGCTGATAACATTAACTCCATGGTTATTGACTTTAACGAACAATGGGATCTTTTCTGGAGAAGGTATTATACTTATTTTGTACGTAAACAGGCTACCGCAGTACTTGATAGTTTCAGGCTGACTATGCTGCATAGGTATTCCGATGTAAAGAACCCCTATTTCATTGGATATGTGAACTATACCATTGCAGAAATAGAAATAAATATATTGGTCGGGCAAAAAACATTATCGAATAAATACCTGAAGAATAAACCTGTACTGTATCACAACTACGAGTACATGAAATTTTTCAACGACTACTTTAAGGATTATTTAGAACAGTTTGCTATTGAACGCACGAAAGAAGGTGATGAAGTAAATAAGTATATAAGTGCGAACGATTATCCTAACCTTATGGAAGTACTCAAGATAAACCCTGTTCTACGCAGTAATGATTCATTATGCGAACTGGTGCTTTTAAAGGGATTGTATGAGTTATACTATAGTGGAGACTATAGCAAAGAAAATATAAAAACCATACTTCAGAATTTACAAAGGCTTACTAAAATTGATGAAGACAAACTGATAGCACAGAATATACTTAACTCATTTAATGAGATAACAGGAGGTGATGCAGCGCCGGAATTTTCACTTAAAAATAGTGATGGTGAACTTACCAGTCTTATTGATTTCAGGGGGAAATATGTTTACCTGTGTTTCTTTAAAAGTACAGTAAGTGAATGTGTTAGCGAAATGGACGTGATGTCGGCATTACGGAGGCAATATGGTAAAAAAATAACTTTTGTATGTGTGTCGGAAGATGATGACATAGCAGACCTGAAATACTTTATGGACCAGAACAAGATATATACATGGACCTTTTTATATGACAAGGACAAGACGGTAAGCAAGTTGTATGATGTAAAAACATTGCCCGAATTTTTCCTTATAAACCCTAAAGGCCATTTCTATCAATCGCCTGCCGATGCACCTAGCCATGGCATACAAGAAACGTTTGACCAGATATCAGCACATAAAAAATAAATTTTCCATCATGAAAAAAATCTCCTTATTTATTCTTTCATCCATCCTTGCATTAGGAACAGCGGCACAAAAACAAGATGTTACGTTAAATGATATATGGCAAGACCCGAAATTTTACCCACAGGGTATAGATGAGTTACAATCAACCGTTGATGGTAATCATTACACATCAATAAAGAACGGAGATAAGGGGGAATGCCTTGTAAAGTATGATTATGCTACCGGTAACCCGACCGATACATTGCTTACAAGCGACAATATACAAAAGGCAAGTGGCAAAAGTTTTATGATCCAAACCTATGACCTTGGCCCTGAAGAGAAAAGTATTTTGATAGGAACAAAAGGAGAAAAGATATACCGTCACTCCACTGCGTACAACTACTATATATGGAATAAGGAAAAGAAAACCTTGACCCCATTAATGGACAAGGAAAAAGAAATATATGCCACTATTTCGCCTGATGGTAAAATGGCTGCATTTATTTACAAGAGTAACTTGTATGTAAAGAACCTGGCTGATGATAAAACCACACAGGTAACACAAGATGGTAACACCGACATATTCAATGGCATAAGTGATTGGGTGTACGAGGAAGAATTTGCACTTACCCGTTCATATTTCTGGTCGCCCGATAGTAAGTCAATTGCATATTACCGTTTTGATGACAGCAAGGTAACTACCTTTTCAATGAACGAATACCACGATTCACTTTACCCAAGTGTATACAGTTTTAAATATCCTAAAGCTGGCACAACTAATCCTACTATTTCAGTACACGTATACTCAGTAGCAAGTGGTAAGGTGGTTGATATTAAGGCGCCCGGAAATTATGAGTACACTCCGCGTACCATGTGGACACAAGACCCTAATATACTTGCTGTTCAGTACATGGATCGCCATCAGGACACCTTGGTATTAGCACTTGCAAATGCAAGCACAGGTATTGCAAAACCAATACTTACGGAAGGCGAAAAAACATATATCGACATAAATGATGCCTTAACTTTTATCAATAACAATAAAGAATTCATTTGGCAGGATGATAATGATGGCTACGACCATTTATACCGCTATTCAATTGATGGTAAGCTTATAAACCAAATTACTTCAGGCAAATGGGATATAATGGGAATTAAAGGCGTAGATGAAAAAACACATACTATCTTTTATCTTTCATCAGAAACCTCACCTATCGACAGAGATATTTATTCTGTAAACTGGGATGGCAAGAACAAGAAAAATCTTTCAGAGAAAACAGGTTTTAATGACGCTGATTTCAGTACCAGTTATCACTATTACATCAACACTTATTCAAATGCTAACCAGCCAAGCTATATAACACTGCATAGCATTGATGGCAAGCAACTGCGTGTACTGGAAGATAACCATGCTGTAATTGATACACTGAAGAATTATAACATAAGCCCTGAAACATTTTTCAGTTTTACAACTAGTGAGGGGGTTAACCTGAATGGGTCAATAATTATGCCCACTCATTTTGACTCTACAAAAAAATATCCGGTACTAATGGATGTATATGGCGGGCCGGGAATTAATACGGTGAACAACGAATGGGGCGGACCGAACTATATGTGGTACCAGATGTTGGCTGAGAAAGGATACATTGTAGTATCTGTAGATAATCGTGGTACAGGTGCAAGAGGATCGGAATTTAAAAAATGTACCTACCTGCACCTTGGCAAATATGAGGTAGCAGACCAGATTGCGGGCGCTAAATACTTAGCATCGAAAGCATATGTAGACGCTACACGTATTGGCATCTGGGGATGGAGCTACGGTGGATATATGGCAGCCATGTGTATAAGCAAGGGCGCTAAATTCTTTAAGACTGCTATTTCGGTTGCACCGGTAATTGACTGGAGCTTTTATGACAGCATTTATACCGAACGTTACATGCGTACCCCGCAGGAGAACCATGATGGCTACTGGGATAGTTCACCCATTAACTTTGCTAATAAAGTTAAAGGGCGCTATTTACTTATACATGGTACCGGTGATGATAATGTGCATTTTCAGAACAGTATAGAATGGATCCGCGGCCTGCAAAAAGCTAATGTGCCTTTCTCGTTGATGATATACCCGGACAAGAACCACGGTATATACGGTGGCAACACCCGCTTATACCTTTATAACGAATTGACTGATTTTATTTCGAATAATTTGTAGGAGCTCTAAGGCAAACTATACACATACACATTGTTATCGGCCGAGCCGGTAACAAGATATAGCTGTCCGTCGTTATTCATATCAGCAATACTGAATGAAGTTGCACCATATAATGGGAAGCCATTGCATACATTGCCCTGTGAGTCCCACATATATAGCTTATTCTTTTCAGCATCAATAGCTCCGATTCTTGCTTTGCCATCACTACCCGTAAATGTCAGCAAGGTATGCCTTAATGAGTTCTTTACAGTAAAATGGAACAGCGGGTTCTTATTCAGCTCAAAGGCATATATATCATAACTCGTCAGGAATATCAGGTCAGTGTTTCCCTTTCCATCTAAATCAACGGGTGAAAAATCGTTACATTCAATATTATCTTTTAAATATTGGGTGCGTGTCAGGAAATCAGTAAGGCTAAGCTGGTAAACCATTCCCATACTGTCAGCAGCAAAAATATAGGTCTCCGAAGCAGTCTTACCAACCCTGATATTAAAGTGCGAAATATGCTCAGGTAGTTTCTCTTTAAACTCCTGCCTTGTCTTGCCCTTTCTGTCAAACGCATATACTTTACCTTTTTCATCTACTGCAATTATGTAGTCCTTGTTATCTACATTCACATATTGAAGGGCACATTTCACATCTGCATCAGTCCCTGCTTTCCAGTCTTTAATACTTCTGCCACCAATATCATAAGCGCGTATCTTATCATCGCTGCATGGTACCAGTATCCTGTAGTTCCGGTTATTCTCATAATCAAACAAAGCAATTGGCGCTGTTGCCCTTGAAGGAATAGCCATAGGATAACCATAGGTGTTCTTTCCATTCCTATCCACTATGTAAATGTTCTTTCTTGTATTGAACAGTACCTGCGATTTTCCATTCTTCATGACATCCACAGCATAAACGGCTCCCATAACTTTATCCTCAACATCCTTCTGCCAAAGCTTATGTCCATTGTTTCCAATCAGGTATACTTCATTTGCTTTGTCCTGGGTAAATATATATTGGCTCTTGGTTTTAAAATCGGGTAGCCACACAGGCGCCATACTGATGTTTGTATCGAGCTTAAATTGCCATAATGCACCCGATTGCTTTTTATATTGAGGATTGCGCTTAAAATACACATTGGTATAGAACATTCCCTGCATGTAATTGAACTGAATACCTATGGCCTGCATTTTGCGTGTAATGTCGGTATGCTTTTTCAGATCGTCAGCATATCCATTCTCCAGGTACTGCTCATACAGCAATGGCGAAAGTGCCATATTGTTATAAATATAAATGCCCGATTCATTTTCAATATGCTCCCGTGTAAACGCTTGATAATACTCATCCTTCGCTAGTATGTTTCCGCCTTCATACTTATTTATGAATAACTCCAGCGCCTGCGGGTTATTAGCGAACACTATATAGTTTTTAATGTCTGTATAATAGGTTTGCTTTATCGGTTCAAACGTTCCACCTAATAAGTTGGGCAACATATTATCGAGCCCGATACGATGAATATCATGATCCATGTATTGATAGGTAATAAAATGCTTTTCTTCCTCTCCTATTATTGTATCAGACATTTTACCCAATTGCTTTAGCGCATCTTTCACATCATTCGCCCCTATTATTGCATAGGTATCATTTTGCAGCGTACTATCCGATGGCTCTGTAATCACCAATGCAATTTCATTATCCATCCATGAATAAAAACTTTTCTCTACATTAATTCCATAGATCTTTTCAATCCCGTCCACCCATTCATTATGCCTTGCCGTTCTTCTGTGCAATCCAATGTAAGTACGGTAATCTTTTACAAAGGTTTTGCTGTTTGATATTTCAAAGCATGTTATAAGCGAAGTGTTTGCAGGAACAATTGAGGTTATATGTGTTGCTTGTGCTGATTGATTATTGAAAAGGCTGATGAATTGGGCACCTGTACTATCTGCTTCCGTAAAGCCATTCATAATAACCTCATCAGGAGTAATATTTACATCAAGTCCGCTCCATTGAGCAAAATCCTGAAGACTGGCTAAATAAGAATGAAAACCTTTATTCATGAATGAAGATGCCACATTATTGAGCGACTGGTAATTGATGAATAATTCTGCCACCGGTTGTCCACTCGATGCATTAAGCACTTTCGTAAAGTGCCTGTTATCCATGAGCGATATGCCTGATTCCATCTGCCGCAATGATTCCTGCACCAATTCAGATACGAGTGACCCAATAAAGATTCCTTTGTTTACGGCATAAAAGAAATCGCTCTTGCCGGTTACTTTAAGGCAGTAAATAGTTATACCATCGTATTGAGTTTGTGTTACAGAACCGTTCTTAGTTATGGTTACGGAAAAGTTTCGGAGTGCTTCCTCATCTGTTGCTTTCGGTATGGCGCATGTAAAAAGGTAATCGAAATGATCCATGCCATTTTTATGTGCCGAAACAAACAGTGGCTGGCTTTCCACTATAGCATGCACCTTAGGGTCCTGTATTATAATAGAATCAATGTACCGTATACTATGGTTCAGTTCGACACCCGATTCAGTGCCCAACATATCTTCCCAGATTAAATTTGTTTGCGAAACACCCTTCCAGAGCGAGTAATTCTTACAACTCTCAAATATGAAAGATGCATCAATAGGTATAGCAGTAATCGCAATATTAGCAGGCGCTTCTTCTTTCTTCAGGTGAAAATATTCATAAAATACTCCACACAAAAGAAACACTACAGTAACCAATACAGCCAATCTCTTTCTCATACCCTTAATGCTGGTGGAACAGATCCCATTGTATTAGTTGAAAACTATGCCTGTGGTGCTCGGTTGCTCCGTATTTCTCAATTGCCTGACGGTGTACTTCAGTCCCATATCCTTTATTCTTCTCCCACCCGAAGCGCGGGTCTTGCTCGTGCAATTGTTTCATGCAATCGTCCCTGTATGTTTTGGCAAGCACCGATGCTGCCGCGATGGATGCAAATTTAGCATCACCTTTTATTATACAGGTATGAGGAATATCATGGTATTTCTTAAAGCGGTTACCATCAATGAGTAATGATTCAGGTTTCTGTTTTAGCTTTGCAACAGCCTTATGCATAGCTAAAAAAGAGGCGTTCAGAATGTTTATCTCATCAATTTCTTTACTGCTTACTTCGGCTACTGCAAAGGATATAGCCTGCTTCTCTATTACTTCTCTCAACTCATAACGGTTACTCTCTGTAACTTGTTTTGAGTCATTCAATAAAGGATGGTAAAAATCTTTAGGCAAAATAACTGCAGCAGCAAATACAGGGCCAGCAAGGCATCCGCGGCCTGCTTCATCACAACCTGCTTCAATCAGTTTTTTATCAAGATATGCTTTTAGCGACATTTCTCTAATGTTTTTTCAATCGATTTCCAAGTCAGATCAGCCGTTCTGTCCCATGTAAAAATATCTTTCCTCAGTTTAGCCTTCTCTATAAGGTCTTGTCTTACTCCGGCATCTTTATACATCTTTAGCAAGGCATCTGCAATAGAATCAACCGAGAAAGGATCAACTAACAAAGCCGCATTCCCAGCCACTTCAGGCATAGATGTAACATTCGACGTAATAACCGGCACCTCGCACTGTATAGCTTCTATTATTGGTATTCCAAAACCTTCAAAATATGAAACATAGGCCATTGCAAAAGCAGCACCGACCACTTTACATAATTCATTTACCTCTAACCTTCCGGTAAATATCACATCATTCTTATGCTTCATTTTTTCATACACATTCATCATCTCACTATTCTTAAAATAGCTTGGCCCAACCAATACAAGTTTTATGTCAGCTCCACTACTCTCTTTCATTCTATCGAATGCTTCCAATAATCTCCTTACATTCTTACGAGGATGTAATGCACTTACATATAAAAAGTAATCCTTCCCCTGGCTGTATTTCTGCTTAACCGCCACCTTCTCATCTTCGTTCAACTTAGTATATGCACTATCAGCACCGTTATATACCACATCAATCTTTGCAGGATCAGTTCCATATATTTTTACGATATCTTGCTTTGAAAATTCCGATACAGTCAGCACCTGTTTTGCTTTTGCAAGAAACAATGGAGTATAATGCTTATAATACCGTAAGGCTATTTTAGGCAAATCTTCCGGGTAATATTCATAGTTTATATCATGCAGTACCGGTATTGAAGGGACATCAGATTTCAAACTCAAAAAACCATCAGGTGAATAAAACAGATCAGGCTTAGCTTGCTTCAGAACCCGGGCCACCGAATATTCAAACCATAAGTAGAACAAAATGGGATGCCTTGCCTGCGGCATTAATGATACAGGCGTAATGTTATTAGAGAAAATAAATTCTTCACTATATGGCCTGTCAAATAAAAACAGGAACTGATGTTCGGGGTGAGCTACTGTAATACGTTTCAACACATTGTACGCATGTACAGCAATCCCTTCCATCTTGCCTTTCAGCAATAACCGTGTATTTACGGCAATTTTCATTTCCGCTTAAGAATAGGTTGAATTGCTTCTATGAGTGAAGTATTTGATTCTATAAGTATCCCTTCCACTCCCACTTTCTTTCCGGCCAATACATCACGTTCTTTATCACCAATGAAAAACGACTTAGTTCTGTCAATATTAAACCTTGCAAGTGCTTTTTCCACGTTCAATGAATCGGGTTTACGGCATATGCATTCACCAAACTCAGGGTGATGTGGGCAATAATACACTTCTTTAATGTCAATACCATTCTCTTTTAAATAATCTAACAGATGCTTATGTAATTTTTCAACAGCAGCAATGGAAAATATGCCCTTAGCAATGCCACTTTGATTAGAAATGATAATCAGAATATAGCCTTTCTCCTGTAAAAGTTTTAATGCGGGAACTACGTCAGGTAGTATAATAAAATGTTCTTCTTTATAAACATAATCACCTCGTTCGTGATTCAGCACCCCATCCCTATCTAATAATACCGCTTTGTTCATTGGCTGGAAGGAATAATTTGATGAATAAAATCCATAAAGAATGCTGGATGAATAGCAATGGTAAAGGCAACCCCGAATAATGCTCCCCACAGGTGCGCATCGTGGCCTATATTATCACGTCCATTCTTAGCCATGTACCATGAGTAGATAAGGTACAGTCCGCCAAACATCCATGCCTGAAAATGAAGAAAAGGGATAAAAATAAGTTCCATTTGAGAAGTGGGAACAATTAGAATATACGAAAATACAATTGCTGAAACAGCACCCGATGCACCTACAGCAGCATACGCATAGGTATGTTTATATTTTTCAAACGTTGGTAAGGCCGATACCATTATGGCTCCTATATAAAGTAAAATGTAATAGAACTCTGCTTTTTCCCTGAAAACTACAGGAAATATTCCGGCCTCAAGCATACCTCCGAAACTATATAACACATACATGTTAAAGAACAGGTGCATCCAGTTAGCATGCAAAAATGCAGAAGTAAATACCCTGTACCACTCGTTACGGTTATTATGAATATTATACGGCCGATAAAGGTACTTTTCAAAAAAGTTCTTATCCTGGAAACCCATGAAAGATACTATACAGTTGATGGCTATAATAAGATAAGTGACTTTTTCTTCCATAATTCTCAAAATTACTTGTTTTGATATTAGATTATCATGCTATTTTTGAGAATATATTAACGGTTTTATGAGCAAGGAAATAATAGGCAGAACCACCCGCATAGACTTACCCCGATTAGGCTTTTTGGGTATTGCTGCTAAAATAGATACGGGCGCTTACTACTGTTCGCTTCATTGCCATCATATTGAAGTGCGCAATATAGATGGCAAGAACCTACTTTTCTTTACCTTGCTTGATCCTACGCATCCTGAATACAAAGACAAGGAGATAAAATTCAAGAATTTTGAGACCAAGCAAATACGTAACTCTTTTGGTGATACGGAAGAAAGGTTCAGCATAAGAACTGCAATACGATTGCATGGTAGAAGGATAAAGACCTGGGTTACACTAACTGACCGGGGTAGCATGACCTACCCAATGCTTATCGGGCGCAGAATACTGAAAAACAAATTCCTTGTAGATGTATCGTTAAACGAACTGAAAGCTAGTGGTGAGTAACAGGTTGCTTTGAGTAATCTATTGTACGGGTAACTTTCCCTTTGTCATCCCAATAAGTCCATACTCCTTTAAGTTCACCATTGTTATTCTCGCCTTCATACATCTTTTTACCGTTCTCATAATAAACGGTTACTTTACCATCAGGTTTACCTGCGGTAAAAAACTCATCACTTTGTAACTGTCCGTCAGGGAAGAAACTTTTCCACTCACCGTCTCTGCTACCATTTTTACTATTACCCTGCATTTTCACTTTGCCGTTATCATACTTAATAACGTTCATGCCATTATCAACTAAAGCAACGCCGGCAGGCTTATGTTTAAATGTATCTATGTGTGGAGTGTTATTAGTTGCAGGTTGTGTAGTTTGTGCACTTTGTACATCCTGATTACTGCCATTACAAGAAGCTAATAACAGGCCTCCTGAAACAATAACTAATTTGAGTGTAGTATTCATATTCTATTAATTCTTTCGTTCAGTAACAAATCCAATAAGGCTTACAAAAGCCTGTTTATATTCAGAGTCTGGTAATTCGTTTAGCATATCCATAGCCCTTTGCCTGTAGTTAAGCATGGTCTTTTTTGCATATTCCAAGCCACCTTTTTTCATAACAAAACCAAAAACCTCTTCAATAACCTTTGGTTCCGAACTATGGTTCTTTATAAGATTGATTATTCTTTTTTTCTCAAGGTATGATGATTCTTTTAATGCATATATTAATGGCAAACTCATCTTCTTCTCCTTTATGTCAGTGCCAATAGGCTTACCAATATCCTGCCCACTACCATAATCAAGCAGGTCATCTTTCAACTGAAATGCCATACCTGCCAGTTCACCCATCTCCCACATTTTCTTCACCACCACATCATTCATTCCTACCGATAAGGCACCACTGGCGCAACATGCTGCTACAAGCGATGCTGTTTTACATGCTATTATTTCAAAATATTCTTCTTCAGTAATATTGAGCTTTCTTGTTTTTTCAATCTGCAAAAGCTCACCTTCACTCATCTTCTGCACTGCCTTTGATACTATTTCAAGTAATTGAAATTCCTTATTGCTAACGGCAAGCAATAAACCACGCGATAACAGATAATCACCAACCAATACAGCCACCTTATTCTTCCATAAGGCATTAATAGAAAAGAAACCACGGCGCCGGTAGGTTTCATCTACCACATCGTCATGCACAAGTGTAGCGGTATGCAGTAATTCAATAAGTGCAGCAGCCCTATAGGTTGAATCACATATTTTACCATGTTGCCCTGCCGAAAGAAAAACAAGCATAGGCCTTAGTTGCTTACCACGGCGTTTGATCATGTAATAGGTGATCTTGTCGAGTAATGGTACAGAGCTTTTCATAGAGTCTTTGAACCTAAGTTCAAACTCATCCAGCTCTTTACCTATTACAGGTCTTATATCGTCAAGCGTTACCATCTGCTATATCAGGGAGTGTAAATATCAAACTTTTATTCCTATCACCAACATATCATCAATTTGCTCTAATCCACCCATCCACTCGACAAAGGTTCGTTCAAGTATATCTTTCTGTTCACTCATGGGCTTTTGCGCATTAGCAATTATAATTTCCTGCAATTGTTTATACTTAAATTTTTTACCCTTAGGCCCGCCGAACTGGTCTGCATACCCATCGGTAAACATATATATAATATCTCCTTCTTCAAGGTTTATGGTATGCAGGGTAAATGGTTTTTGATCGCCGTACTGTATACCAACCGGCATCTTATCAGGGTTTATTTCCACAAATTCTCCTGCCTTCCTCATTATCCATACAGGGTTATTGGCACAGGCCATATGTAACCTTTTATTTTTCAGATCGAATGCACTAAGCACACAATCCATGCCATCCTTACTCTCCGTATCGGCTTTTTCCGGGTTTAGTGACTTTATTATATTATCTCTGATATCATTCAATACTTTGTCCGGCATTGTAATTTTCCGCTCAATAACCGATTCGTTCAACATTGAAATATTAAGTAGAGACATAAATGCGCCTGGTACACCATGCCCTGTACAATCGCAACATGCTAGGTAAAACAAGTCATTGTTTGAGGCATCTGCTTTAAAGGCCCAATAAAAATCTCCTGAAACAATATCGCGTGGTTTAAAAAATATAAAATGCTCTTTTACTTGCTTACCGATATATTCCTGTGTTGTAAGTAATGCCCTTTGTATGCGCGATGCATATTTAATACTATCTGTAATATCCTTATTCTTTTCGTCTACAATTAGCTTTTGACGCTCCACTTCATGCTTTTGCTCCGTAATTATTCGGTTCGACTTACGTATGCGTGTCAGGTTCCTGAATAATAAACCAGTTAGAAACAGAACAATAATAAATGCTGTAAGATAAATGTTACGTATTATGCTTTCATGTCTAGCATTTTCGTCAGCAATGGCCTGTTTTTTTTCATTCTCCAGTTTTTCCATTTGCTGCTTTTGCTCATATTCATGGCTCAGTTCAGCGTTGATCAGTTTTTTAGCTTCTTCCTTATTCTCCAGACTATCTTTTGCTGTAATATATTGCTTATAATAGTAAAAAGCTTTTTCGGGTTGATGCACCTTGTCAAACATATCACTTAGTTTTTTTGCCTCATCACGCACCTGCCCTATTAGTTTTATATCATTTGCCTGGTTAAACGACTTTACACCCAGTTCTATTGCTTTTGCATGATCACCAAGATTTTCATATACATCGCTCAGGCCCGACATAGAATATATCTGTCCTTCTTTATCACCAATTTCTTCCTGTAAAGCCAAGCCTTTATTGTAATAATCGAGCGATTTATCATATTGCTTAGTTCGGTTATAGAAGTCGGCCACATTGCTGTAGCACAAAGCTGTATTTGCCTTATCACCCACCTTAATCATCTCTTCCATACACTTCAACTCATACACCTCGGCCTTTTTATAATCGTTATTCTTCAAATACACATTACCAATATTCTCAAGTGCCTGCGCTATGTACCTTTCTTCTTTTTTTTGTTTAAAAATTGCAAGTGACTCACGATAATATTTCATAGCGTTGGCAGAATCCAGTTTATCGTTATATACATTGCCAATATCAATATCTAAAATTCCCATTGCATTACTATCGTGCAAATATTTCGAGTTAATCTCGAGCCCCTCAAAATACGCTTTAGCGGCCGACGCACTTATTCCTTGCTTTGCATAGTCATTTCCAATGATAACATATGCACCAATAGCTGCCCTGTATTGTTTAAGTGGAATTGCTAAGTCTATAGAACGCATACACCTTTCCCGAGCCAGTTCAAATTGATCATTCACATCATATACCAGTCCTTGCCCATAATATATTGAACGCATATCTACAGAATCCTTTAAAGCTGTAGCTGCTGTCAGCGCCTTTGCGTAATTTTCATTTGCCAATGGGTATTGGGCATTTTCATAATAAATATCTGCTAGCAACCTGTATGCTTTAACCAATGCTTTTGAATTAGCTTGCTTTTGGTAATAGTTCAAAGCCTGTTTAACAGAGTATATAGCACTGTCGTATTGATTCATTGCTGATAATTCATCAGCAATAACATACCGGCTTTCAGCTATTTTTTGTGCATTATTTATTTTTTCAGCCAACAATAGTGCTTGCTCAGCATAGGTCAGGGCGAGATTCCCACTATCCATTTGGCTATACTCTTTCGCTATTTTATTCAATACGGTTACCTTTCCCGTATCGGTTTTAGTTTGAGATAATAATACCTTAAGAGAATCTATTTTAGCCTGTCCGTACGAATGAAACGTAATAAGCAATAAGAATACCGCAAATAGAGTGGCGAATTGTTTTTTTATATAGCTGGTAAGCTGTGGCATCACTTATACAAATATAACCCTATTCATGAGTATATATACGCTTAACCCTGCCAGATAAACCAGTCAATACTTCATACGGAATTGTCCCCATATTTTTTGCCATCTGTTTCAAAGCGAGTATAGAATCAAATACTATCACCTCATCACCTTCTTTAGCTTCAATGCCTGTAATGTCTATCATGCACATATCCATACATACATCTCCAACAATGGGTGCAGGTTTTCCATTCACCCATATCTGCCCCTTACCTCCACCCAACTCTCTTCCATATCCATCAGCATAACCGATAGCCACAGTAGCAATAACTGAATCTTTTTCTAATATTCCTCTTCTGTTATACCCTACCGTTTCGCCTTTCTTTAAATGATTTATTTGCGAAATAGTAGTTTTCAATGAGCTAACATTTTCAAGTTTCTTTTGTTCCTCATCACTGGCTCCCACTCCATATAAGCCAATACCTAAGCGTACCATATCGAATTGTGCCTCAGGGAAACGAACTATTCCCGCAGAATTAAGAATGTGGCGCATTACATGGTATCCGAGGCCCGTTATGACCTTATTGCTCATTTCTTTAAATCTGTTTATCTGTTGCAGTGTATACTCTTTATGCTTATCAGCATCACTTGCAGCAAGATGTGAAAAAACTGATCGCACTTTCAGTTGTGGGGTATTTTTTAACTCTCTGATAAGTCTATCTATTTGGTCTTCCTGAAAACCCAGGCGATGCATACCAGTATCTATCTTAATATGGACCGGAAATATTTCATTCGACCCGCTCTTTTTAATTGCATCCAATACCATATCAAGTATCCTGAAGCTATATACCTCAGGTTCTAACTGATAACGAATCATGGTATCAAAGCTACCAGGCTCCGGGTTCATAACCATTATAGGTAATGAAATTCCTGAGGAGCGCAATGCAACACCTTCATCGGCATAAGCTACAGCAAGGTAATCAGCTTTGTGGTATTGTAGCACATTTGCAATTTCAAATGTGCCACTACCATACGAAAATGCTTTTACCATCGCCATTATCTTTCCGCCGGGTTTCAGTTGAGAACGGAAGTAGTTCAGATTATGAACAAGTGCGTTCAAGTTTATTTCCAGAATTGTTTCGTGCGCTTTTTGTTGTAGCGACCTGCTTATTTTTTCAAATTCAAAACTACGTGCACCCTTTACCAGGATCGTTTCATCGTGGAAACTAAAATCGGGTAAGTGCAAAAGGAAGTCGCTTGTATTCTCAAAAAAATGTTTTTCCAGTTCAAATGCACCTGCATATTTAGATATTGCTTCCCCAATGCCTATAAGACGTGAAGGCTTTCGTGCATTTATTACCCCGGCTATTTTGGTGTATACTTCCTTCTCATCACCACTTTGCAGTATATCTGAAAGAATGAGCGTTTTACGTTCATGTTGCCTTTGCTGGTTTAAAAAATCAAGTGCAACGGAAAGCGAATTGATGTCTGAATTATATACATCGTTTATGATACTGCAATTGTTCATGCCTTCGATCATTTCCATGCGCATGGCTACAGGCTGAAGGCGGCTCATCCGTTCAGCCATAACATCATTATCATAACCTGCCAATAACATATATGCCCAACAGTTTATGGCATTTTCAATAGATGCATCATCGGTAAACGGAATAGTAATTGAAATGCTAGCACCTTTATAATTAGCTGTAATGGTTGCATCTTCACGAATAAGTATCTCATTTATACTTAAATCGGCTTCTAACCTCCTTGACCAACGGAATTTGTTGACCTTGGCCAGAGAATTATCCCTCTTTATTTCTTCATCTATTTCTTTGTAGTCAATGCAATAAATAAGAGTTTGAACATTTTTAAACAGCTTCAACTTCTCTCTTATCTTCTGTTGGTTATCTGAAAAATTAAGGCCATGAGCCTCGCCAATATTTGTAAAAAGTCCAATTGTCGGTTGTATAATTGCCTGCAGGTTTTCCATTTCACCCGCTTGGGAAATGCCAGCTTCAAATATTCCTAATTGGTGAGTATCATCCATCTGCCAAACAGATAAAGGCACCCCTACCTGCGAATTATAACTGCGAGGGCTGCGGACGATCATTTTATCGGGCGATAGCAATTGATATAACCATTCCTTTACAATTGTTTTACCATTGCTACCGGTAATAGCTAAAACGGGTATTTCAAAACGCCTGCGGTGCCATGTTGCAATATTTTGTAATGCTTTTAAAGTCTCCGAAACGATAATGAAGGAGGCATCTTTATAATTCTTAGCATCAAAGCCTTCATTAACCAGGAACATGCGAATGCCACGCTGGTATAGCTCTGCTATATATTTATGGCCATCATTATTGGCAGTCTTTAATGCAATAAATAGTGTGCCATCAGGCTGCACCAGGCTTCGGCTATCAATAAGCAGTCTATCTACTTTATAGTCGCCCTTACCTGAATGTTTTGCACCAATTGCTTCCGCTAACTGCAAAAAAGTATATGCCATATTCTCAAATTCAGTCCAAATTTACCAATAATGGTATCGGGTAATAGTATCTTTGTAAGAATTTAACATGTTAGCCAAATTAACAGACCGCCTCAGCCTTGCATCAAGGCTTTCTCCATCAAAAGGGTGGAATGCCGGAAAGGTTATGTTCAGTTACCAGTTATCGAGGCTTACAGGTAAGGCCATGCACCATGGTATGCCCTTTTCAGCCTCTATTGAGCCCACTACTTCATGCAATTTACGTTGCCCTGAATGCCCAAGCGGAAAAAGAGAATTCACAAGGGATACGGGTATGCTTAAAGAAGATTTCTTTAAAGAGTTAATAGATGAACTGGCCCCTCATCTGGCTTACTTAACATTCTATTTCCAAGGTGAGCCTTACCTCAATCCACGTTTTTTAGACATGGTAAAGTATGCATCACATAAGGGAATATATACGGCCACCTCAACCAATGCACATTACCTTACTCCTGAAAATGCAAGAAAAACGGTAGAATCAGGCCTGGACCGCTTAATTATATCAATAGATGGTACTACACAGGACACTTATTCTTCATACCGTATTGGTGGTAACCTTGATAAAGTAATTGAAGGTGCAAAGAATATTATAGAATGGAAAAAGAAACTCAATTCAAAAACGCCTTATACTATTTTTCAGTTTTTGGTAGTAAAGCAAAATGAACACCAGATACCGGAAGTAAAAGCCTTAGGCAAAAAACTCGGCATTGATGAGGTAAAACTTAAAACTGTGCAAGTTTACGACTATGAAAATGGCAGCCAATTAATTCCTGAACAACAGAAATATGCCCGCTACAAAAAGAATGCAAGCGGAAAGTATGAAATTAAGAACGAATTACTTAATCATTGCTGGCGTTCGTGGCATTCCTGCGTAATTACCTGGGATGGAAATGTAGTGCCTTGTTGCTTTGACAAAGATGCTAAACACCCTATGGGTAATGTAAAGCAGCAACCATTCCGCGAACTGTGGAAAAGCGATAAATACAATAGCTTCAGACAATCATTACTCCGTTCACGTAAGGAAGTTGATATTTGCCGTAATTGTACCGAGGGAACCAAGGTTTGGGGCTAACAGGCTCTACCTTATCACGGTTACCTTACCAATATAAGTCCTCTGCTTCATATCGGTTGTGGTTACAATCAGTTCATACACGTAGGTATCCTCTTGTACTTTTCTTCCGTCTACCGTGCCATCCCATGCTTTACTGTTCTCTGTTTTATAAATGAGGGTTCCCCACCTGTCAAATATGTACATGGTATAATAATAGATGCAGCTTCCCTTTGGCTCAAACACATCATTTATCCCATCGTGATTAGGCGTAAATGCGTTAGGGATCCATGCATTTGCACACTTTACTATTTCAATGGTAACCGTATCGGTGCTCTTACATCCGTTACTATCTATGGCTGAAACAGTGTATACTGTTGCAACACTTGGCGTGGCAATAGCGGTTGCACAAGTATCACAATTAAGTGTATTGGAAGGCGACCAGACATAACTGAGGCATCCACTTGCGTTTACAGGAGCGCTACTTCCATAATTGATCAATGTATCACAACAGGCTTTAACTTGTTTTATCGGAATAATATGCACCTTGGCAAAAGCTGTATCAGAACAACCATCTGTTACTTTCACATAAAAATCACTATCGGCTACTGAAGGAGAAACTGTAATGGAACTTCCTGTCTCGCCATTACTCCAAAGGTAACTGGTACCACCCGATGCTGATAATGTAAATGGATTGTCGGCACATGTATTGGGTGGAGTAGTGAGTACAGGAACCGGAGGAGGGGTAACAACTATTTTCAGAGTGGTATCAGCTCCGCATCCATTTTCTGTTTCGTATAATGTTACTACATACGTTCCCGGTGCATTAAATGACCACTGTGGATTAGCAGATGAATCCTGAAAAGTACCAAGACCAGTAAAATCCCAATAGAATTTCACACCGGTTCCACTAACAGGATTTGATGTGTTTATAAACTGCGTAGCCTGTCCTATACATGTAGTATCTGCTTTGAAATATGGCACGGGTATTGGGCCGGGAAGTTTATTTATAGTAATACTCATGGTATCAGAACAGGCAGCTCCTGTTACAGGGGTGACAATAAGATTATATGTTCCGGCGCTATCAACCTGTATCACCTGCCCCGTATCTGATTTCATTGATTGACTCATACTTGAGAACCATTGGTATTTTGTAAAACCGGGCGGGCCCGTAAGCGTAATATAATTTTTTCCACAGATAGCAGGCGATGAGGTTATTATCTGTAATGGAGCACATGAGGCGTCAACATAAGCGTATCCAAAATGCCCTCCACGGCTGCAATCACCGGTTTCAAAAATAATTGTAACACATTGACCTATATATTTTTTAAGCGCTACACTGACAATAGTCCAGTTTTTATAATAGGCATAATCGCCCCCAATGCCTGATATTGTATCGTATGGAATTGCAATGCTATCGAAGCCGGATGAGTTAGCACCCGATGACACCACCTCGTATTGCCCACAAAAAGGAATTGTATCACCGTTCTGATCAAGCACTGCTACCTGAAAAAATGGCTGTTGAAAATATGTGTGACTGGCTGGATTTTCAAGAAACACAGCATATTCATATGTAAAATCGGCATTTGCCGTTGAAACTAAAAACGTTTTTGATAATATGGCAACGCCAAAATTTATTTGTGTACTATCTCCCACCATTGCCGAATATTTACCCCCTACCGGCGAAACCACAGGTATTGATGGGATAAGTGCATCTCCTCGTAATCCGGAAGTTATGTTTATCTGGTAGTCGGGGCTTGGATTAGGTCCTACCCCGGCATTATAAAACCCGCTGGTTGAGGTAAGTACATCGTTGGCAGCTTGGGTAACCGCCCCTACCGGCCCCCCTGTAACATTTGTAAGGTTAAAAAAATTGAATGTTCCACTGTAATTATTATTGTATGCATAGTAGGCATTCCACCCGTTAAGTGTACCTTGTTCAAAGCCAATATTATCGCAACCTAAGGTATCACAACCTGCAGGCAGGCCCATTGGCATAGCATGCCTATATTGATCAGTTGAAGAAGGAAACTTTCTTTCTACTTCCTTAAATTGTGTGTATAACCGGCTTATTTTTTGCACTTCTGCATCAGTGGCGGCATCGGCACTGGCATCACTAATATCTCTCGAACCTATCTTGCGCATAAAATCGGCGCGAATGCTATCTATCTGGGTTTCATAGAATCGCTGAAAAGTCAGATATTCTGAATTGGATGCTGCAAGGTCTTTCCGTGCAATTTCTAATCCCTTATACCAGTATGAAAATATTTGCTCAAATTTCTCTGAAGAAACCTTATTATTCTGAGAATATAGAGGTAAGTAACAAATTAAACTTGCCACGATAAACAGAGCAGAAAAAGCAGGTTTAAGTTTTTTCATTTCATTGGGTCGACGAAAGGCCTTACTCAAAGGTACGTATTTCAATTTTAATCATCAATATAATTGAATAAGTACGGCCAAATCGCCCCACTTTTAAACTAAAAAGGCGGGATAAATCCCGC
This sequence comes from Bacteroidia bacterium, assembly GCA_035486275.1. Classification (GTDB taxonomy): domain Bacteria; phylum Bacteroidota; class Bacteroidia; order JABEUT01; family JABEUT01; genus JABEUT01. Next base: position 102 of record DATHNG010000074.1, on the reverse strand, counting down.
CTTTTTAGAAAATGCTATGATTTTTTTACTTTCTTATTATCTCAACAAAACCGTGCTTGTTGTAATCGTCAGAACCACAGGTTGATTTGATGATGTAATAGT
>DATHNG010000073.1:0-2514 GCA_035486275.1 Bacteroidia bacterium | reverse complement strand
TTTAATAAATTGTATAAATTAATTTTTGTGGTACAATTTCCTGGTTTAACTAAACTTCCACAAAACAACATAGGTATGTTGTTACTATGCAACTCATCATCTTCATCCCAAACTACAATAACCAAAGTATTATTGGCAGGATTTATTGCCCAGCGAACTAAAGGCATCATGTTCGTTTTAAACCAGGTATCTCCGTTGGAAATTGCAGTAGATGGTGTTGATGGATCGTGCATATCATCAATAATATTAGGTATGACCCATGACACAGTTGGTAAAGAAGAGTAGTGGTTTGAATCAGGGTAATAAGTCCCTACAGGTGCAAAAGGCAAATCTGAACCTACAGGTATTGAATCCTTGGTACATATAACTCCGTTATCGCCATTCATCCAATTTATCCAAGGGCAATGTTTGGTGTAATAGTTACTGTTATCAGTATTAAACCAACCCGGAGAAGGTTGTGTTTCTGAGTATCCTATAAATGTATACCCAGCTGAAATCAATGAAGAACCCATGTTACAATCATCAAAAGGAGCATTTGCATCAGGGCCGCTTTCATCTACAGTAACTCCCTGGTTACTGCCAGAAAACAATTCAAGATAATTCGGTTCACTTGGGTGTGTAATGGCAAACATTTGAGTAAAATTCACCGTAGAATATGTCAATGAATCTTTTATAAGCGAATTAATTACAGGCGCGTAAGAAGCAAAAGTACTTGTAATGTCACTATAAGAATAGTTTTCTTCTAATACAAAAACAACGTGAGATGGCTTTACAGGAATCTGTGCCTGCACATTCATGCTAAGTAAAGTACAGAAAAGCGAACCAAAAGCCAGAGTAATTTTTTTCATTTCAAATAGTATTTAGGTGATTTTTTAGGCACGGCAATATTAGAAAGACAATCTAAACCTACTAGATGTCCTAATGTTAAGTAATTATTAATTTTATTGATAAAGCCCCGAAATCATTCGTTCAATAACATAAACGAAGAACATCCACCCAATCACCCAGTTACCTTACCTGCATGACAAAACAAGAGAGATTTAAATATACTTCGGCGTTGCAATAATGTTAACACTGACTTAACATTTAGTAAATCGTCAATTACTTCTTTTGCACCGACAAAAAAACGCCCTGTGGTTTTTTTGCACTTTTTACAAACTAATTACAAATTTAAAAATCATCATGAAAAAACACATTTACTTATTATCACTGGCATTTGTTGGCTTACTTGGCCGATCAAATGCACAGTGTGGTTTCGAGAGCCTCGGCCCGAAGGACACCGACCAGGTTGCATTTGGTATAGCCGAATATAATGCGTTGGCTATTGACCAAAAAAGTGGCGCTACTTACGCAGCTTTTTACGACGAAAATTATTGGGGCGCTGCCGTAAAAGAATACGTTGGTGGCCAATGGCAACAAGTAGGGTCCAATGTAATTTGCCGCGGTAAATCTATTTGGGAAGCAATGACAGTTGACAAACATGGAACACCATATATGGCTTGTACAAATTATAACATTAGTACCCATCCTTCTGTATTTATGTGGACTGGCACTGTATGGGATACCTTGGATCAGCATGCTTTTACAGGTTCAGCTCAATATATTTCATTAGCTACTGATAAAAACGCTGTGCCTTACATTGCTTACGAAGATCTTGGCAAAATAGATAAGTTAGTTGTTTCTTCTTATAACAGCGGAACTTCTACATGGTCTTATGTTGGAGATACCAATGGAATCTCCGGAGGTCAGGCGCAATGGATTAGCCTTGCAATTGATACTATTAACAATATTCCTTATGTAGCTTATGAGGACCGTACACATGGAGATAAGCTAATGGTACTTTCTTATAATGGCACAACCTGGTCAGTAGTTGGTGGTGCAGCTGATACTGCAGGTGTTAGCACGGACACTGCTACTAACATTTCAATGCAAGTAGATAAAAACGGTCATCCTTATGTAGCATTTACTGATCAAAGCACTACCCCTGCCGGTGGTCTAACAGTAATGACTTTCAATGGCACAACATGGTCAGCAATTGGAACAGCTTCTGGTGCAACAAGTGGCCCTGTGGCTTCTAATTCTCTTGCAGTAGATTCTGCTGATAATGTTTATGTGGCTTATACAGATAATTCAAGCTATGGTTATGGAGGCTTAAGTATTGTTGAATGGAATGGAGCATCATGGAGTTATGTAGGTGGTTCTTATAAAGTGTCTCAGTCTATTTCTGCGAAGGGAGCTAAGTATGTTTCACTTGCCATGAATCATGGTGGTGTACCTTCAGTAATTTATGAAGATGCTGGAGTTGGAGACCATGATGAAATGTTCCAATGGAATAATACTGCTAAAGCGTGGCTTTTACAACGTGGCTTAGGATTTTCTGCTACACCAGGTACAAATAACGGTGTTGCAAACTACATATCAATTGGCGTAGGTTCTTCAAGCACAGTTTATGCTGCATACAGTGACGGTAATAACAGCAACAAAGCAAATGTTATGAGTTATAGCGCGGGTGTA
>DATHNG010000072.1:0-4209 GCA_035486275.1 Bacteroidia bacterium | reverse complement strand
CGCCATGAAGATTTTTACTTAGTACAGGCAGGTTTTTATTGGTTTTACTTAGCATCCTGCCGGTATCGGCAAACGTGAATATAATGATGATAATAAATAGTATTAACTGCATAGCCCACGAGCCTTTCTTCACAAACTCATACAATGCATAAAACACTGACAGCATTACAACAGGTACACATACCATAATAATTCTGGGTTGGTCCCATCGTATTTGCAATGCAAAAAAAGAAGTAACCATAATACATAACGCATACAGGAAAGTCAGCAGCATGTATTTATTCTTAGACTTTATGATGCGATACAAAACAAGAGCCGCTATAATGAACAAAAGAACCACAAACATGCTCAATCCGTCGGATTCAAAAGGCTTATAGGATGAAATATTTTCCTCTGAACGGAAACCTATTATTTCAAAGAAACGCTTGGATATATATATATCGCAATTTTGAAAGAAACGGGTAAAAAAGCCCGACAGTGTTTCTTTCCCTTTCGAAAAATCATAAGGGTCTTTATACAGGTATGTATTACCCTGGCTGCCCCACTGGTTTTGTGCCTTGAAAAATATTTTTTCTATCAACCATACGGGTATTTCAAATAATATAAGCGCACCTATTATATATGCAGTACTACGGTACTGCTTATTAATTAAAAAGAATGCAACAATTGCTCCAACAGAGCTTATTCCAACATTACGTGTTAGAATTAACGCGAACAGAAAAAAACCTGCAAGCAACCAGGGTTTGTAATTTTTTTTAATCAAACTCAACTCGCCATATCCTTCTCTATCGATCAGTTTGAAGAAAAAGAAAAAGAATATGTACTGAATACAGGAAAAAAAGGCCTCGCTATAGGTAAGGCTTGCATAGCTCAATATATACGAATTGGTTGCACATATAAAGAACACAGGATAAAATATAACAGCAGGCACTCTATCCTTAAAGGCTTTATAAAAGAAGTAAAGGCCTACAATATTGAATATAACAGAAAGAAATTTCAATAAGATTATGTTTATACCAAACGGAGCCACAAAGAAACTTAATACTATCGGGTATAAAGGTCCCTGAAATGAGGGGAATATACCTTTATGCAGAAAGTCATAAGCTCGTTGCAGATAGGTGGAATCATCACCACCTATATCCATTCGTGCCTGGAACATAAGAAGAGAGAACAGCGCACCGCAAACGAATATAAAAATGCTTATTCCTTTTGCTCTTGCAGCAAACCAATTATTGAGGCCATCAAGCAATGAAACAGATACTGCCTCTTTCTTATAAACAGGTAGCTTCTGTTTATTGCGGTTATTAGCGGGTGTTTTCCCCTTAGGCTTATTAGAATTAGCCATTTACCAGGTATTTTTCAGTCTGTTTAAAATTGCAGCCTATTTTATTTAAAGGTAAGTGTAGTTTCACCCATCTCAGAGCCGTCGGCGTATAGCTTAATGATATAATTACCGGGTAAAAAACCAGCGGTACTTTCGCAGTACATCACTAAACTCAAATCCTGATTGGTGTAATCAACACTTTGTACAGCATCATAATATCCTTTTGTGCTTTCAAAGCTAAAAATACTTGTTTCGTCTCCTGTTTTCGAAAGCTCTTTACCATCGGGTGTAAGTACTCTTATGTAAATATCCTTATTACCTGCACTTGCAATACGATTAGCAGTAATGGTAAACTGAACTTTTATTTTCTCAGCCTTTTTAGCTTTATCAGTCTCTATCTCTTTTTTACCAAAGCGGTAATGTACACCTTCAGCAGAAATAGAAGTAGCTGCCAGCATAGAACCGGTTTTAACTACATCCTGCAGCTTGTTGTTTTGTTTTTCCAACTGACCGGAATAGTTCTTCTGCGTTTTAAGTGAATCTACTACTGCATTTTTTTCAACGGTAAGCCTTTTGTTCAATGTATTTAATGAATCAATGCTTTTTACATAATCTACCATAATTGCCCTCAACGTTTCTGTTTCTTTCTTTAAGCGGGCTATTATATACGGGTCGTTCTTGTATTTTTCGGCCTGTTGCAGCAACATAGCTATAGTATCTTTTTTGCTGTTCAGTTTTTCCTGCAGGCCCTGGTCTGATGTTTTTAAGGTAGCATACTGTGCCTGTAGATTAATAAGATCAGACCTTACCGTATCTATTTTATCAATGGCCGTTTGTGTTTGTACAACCATTGATTGTTTTTGTTTCCAATACTGCCAGCCGAGCAAAAGCAGCAATATTGCCAGAATAAAAATTATAATAATAAGTAGACGGTTTTCCCTGTTTTTTTCTTCGGGTGGATTATTTGAGGGTTCTCTGCTTTCGGCTTCCATTATTGTTTTAATAAACAAAAGCAAATGTACAATTTTTAAGATGCCTGCCCGGTTAAAAATATTTGTGATTTATTAACTACACACTGCTCATATTTCAGTAAGAGGCAATAATTGAAATAGAATGTAAAAAAATAGCTTTGCGCCATTATATAATACCCAACACTTAATATTCTATCTTTAAGGCGCTAAAAATCTATTGTGTTTAACGAGCTCATAATTAGAACTGTCCCTATTAACCGCTTAAAAATGCGTATTGCAACATTGCTATACAGTGTTATAAGCATTTTTTATGGCAAAAAACCAAGGATTGTTAATCAAAACGGCATACTGTTTGAAGTTGACCTTTCAGAAGCAATAGATCTTTCATTATTTCTATTTGGCAGTTTTCAGAAACATGTAATAAAAAATGAACTTGTATCATTACCTAAGAATGCCACAATTATTGACATTGGTGCAAATTTTGGTGTAATGAGCCTTCAATTTGCTAAAATAGCTTCAGAGGGAAAGGTCTATTCATTTGAACCAACACATTATGCTTTAGCTAAACTAAGGCGCAACCTGGAACTCAATCCTGAATTAGCTAAACGAATTGAAGTTATTAATTCTTTCCTTTCATCGAAGTCGTCAGCAATTGCTGATATTAAAGCCTACTCAAGCTGGAAAGTGAATAATGAAAAATCAGACGATATGCATCCTGAACATAAGGGAGCAGCTAAATCTACCGAAGGGGTAGGGTCCTTGTCGCTCGATGATTTTTGCAGAAGCAGGAAGTTGGAAAAACTTGATTTTATTAAGATTGACACCGACGGGCATGAATATAAAATACTGGAAGGCGCTAAAGAAACTATTTCCAGATACAGGCCGCAATTAATATTTGAGATCGGATTGTATGTAATGGTTGAAAAGAATATAGATTTTTCATTTTACAGTAATTATTTCAAAGAATTAAACTATCGTATGTATGCTTCAAAGAGTAGTGATGTCATTACATTTGAAAACCATAAAAAATATATTCCCAAAAAAGGAACTATTGATGTAATTGCTAAACCATTATAATTGAGTCGAATATTAAAAAAGTCTGTTATTTTTACCGTTTTAATTCAATTACGACCCTTAAATAGTATGTTTAATCGCATTTCGAATTCATTTAATCTGGTAACTAGCATTTTATGCTTCTTTATCGCATCATTAAACGATTTAGTCCTGATATTTAATAATCTGTCTAAAAATGAAACCTTTCCTAAAACCCTGCGTATATTTGGGTGTAATAAGGTATTTAAACATGATTATATATACTTTACGTAAAATGAGGCTGATATTTACAATTGTTGCTATTTTTTCTTTAAACATAGCTTTCGCTAGGGGTACCCAAAATAACGGAGGTACTACAGATGCTAATGGTTTACGCCAAAACCATTGGGTTATATATAATAGTATGCGTCATTTACCTGGATATACCGATGACTCAAAGGTGGAAGAAGGTGATTATAAGGACAATATGAAGCAGGGAATTTGGATAAGTTATTACCCAAGTGGAGCTGTTAAAAGTAAAATAACATTTAAGGATAATCGCCCTGAAGGACCTGCAGTAACTTATTTTGAAAATGGTAAAGTAAATGAAGAAGGTAACTGGAGCAACAACCGTTGGGTTGGACCATACAAGCTTTATTACGAAAATGGTACTATTCAGCACGATTTCTCCTACAACGATAATGGAAAGAGGGCTGGTGAACAAAAATATTTTTACCCGAATGGCCAGTTGATGATAGATGGTAACTGGACTGAGGGCAAACAAGCGGGTGCTACCACAGAATATTACGATGATGGTACAGTAAAGGCAAAAGAAGTATTTAATGATGGTAATCTTGATCCTAGTCAAAGTCAGACATTTGA
>DATHNG010000071.1:0-7233 GCA_035486275.1 Bacteroidia bacterium | reverse complement strand
GCTTTCATTAGAGCACTGGGGCGGTTATAGTATTGGCTATTTGGACTCATTTACACGCATACCTGTAATAACGAAACTGCCAGCTAATGAAGGAATAATAATCAATACTGCACCTTTTAACAGAACAGATACGGAGAATCGAGAACGGCCAACCATTCAACAGGGCAATGTAATTACCATCACGCAAACAAAACTAAACCTGGAGTAATGGTAACGCTGCACATAAACTTCAGGCCTTCCTCCTTTTCAGATCACTGGCTGATTGACCATGACGATTTAGTCGCTGAGCTAACGAAAATAATGCCCGATGTAAAAAGATATAGCTCACACGGGTTTAAGAAATACAAGTGGTATACTATCGAGGATATATTCCGATGCTATAATAGCGAGATACCAGGTGATGTGGACGGTTGTAACGTAATTGAACTTATTGTAATACCAAGAACTTATGATGAAGATATATTTAAGCCGGAAATTCTATGAAGGTGAATGCCTTTCTGCACTTGAACCAGAGGTGGAGCTTGCAGCATTGGATAACCTCAAAGTACGCTTGCTTAGAAGGGAAGAATATGAGGCAGTACAACTTGTGCAAAATCGTATTAATCTGGTAATAGAAGGAATGGAGAATGCCAGGCATCAGGCCTTAGCAATATCAAAGCTTCCTGATGGAAGTAATGCCACTCACCTGCCCTTCTATTAAATCGTGCATATTATTATTTACCCGTATGAACAAAGGATGATGCAAGGTGATAATGGTTGCCTTGAAAACGTCACCTTGCTTTAATTGGCTGCTCTTAGCAGATAGTACCCGAAACTTTGATCTGCCAGTATACTCAATTGAGATTACTGCTCCAGGCTTATAATGCAATTCATACTTCTCACCGGTTTTAAGTTTAACAGGATTTATTTCACCTATAAATATTTCGGGCTTTATGGATATATTATATGAACTAAGCAAAACATCCCAATCCTTATACCCGACATACTTCGCTATCAGATCGAGTGTGTAACGGCGCGGCGTATCAATTCCTTTTACAAATCCAAAAAGCCTTTTCAACGTAGAACCGCTGACCCGTTCATTGCAATTCGTGCAAATGGAAGCAGCAAGGGCATCGCAATCCCTGGGGTAGCGAATTGCGTTACCAAACCGTTCTTCAATCTTCTTCTTTATTACTTCTGATAACAACTATAACTGATTTTACTCAAAAATATGTATAACGGTTTGAAGGAAACTGCAATGAACTAAATGAATGGAATGAATGATTTGAATTAATTGAATGGCCTGAATGAATCACTTTATACACAGGATTTTCCCGTAGTATTGAGAAACAATTAAAGATACCCATGTCAACACAATATCAATGCCGGAAATGCGGTGGTATAACTTATGGTTCACCAACAACAAAGAGTTGCAACAAAGGTGGGTTTTGTGTTTGGCAAAAACTGCAAAGATTTATGAAGGGCTTTTTCTCTTTTGATCAATACATATGGATTGAAGCCCCTATTTACTAACAGAAATACTGCATTCATATATTTTTTCCTTTCATGGCAACGGAATAATTTCACGTAAAATAAAAACACAATGAAAACTATAAGGTTACTTTTCGCAATGGCAATCCTGTTATCATCATCAATTTCAAACGCACAAATAGTTGTCCTGGACGGGAGTTCTGTCAAAGACACAATTAAGTATAGCGGGACCACCAGCGATACGGTATATTATTGTCAATCCATTCAGGTTACGACAATCGGTAAAGTAACTGATACTATGGTGATGTGGAATTTTAAAAACCCTGGCATTTTTTCCTATTACGATACCGCCACCTGCTGGGTACACGATACGACAATGCCATCACCGCCAGACAGTACCTGGTTTTTTATAAATGGAGCCTCTGTTAAATTTCATTTCATTAAACTAATTCCCACATCGAAAATATGCTGGGTTACGGCAGATTCTAATTTTGCCCACAATGTCATTATTTGGGACACGACGGGCTTTAAGGCTGAGAATATAGACAGTGTAAGAGTTTTCTATTTTGTTACTTCAACCAGCAAGAAACTACTGGCTACCTGCTCAAGGAATGTTACTTATTATGTCGACTCAGTGAATAATCCACAAAGCGACAGTTATAAATACCTGTTGGCAGGAGTGAATGGTTGCGATAATGAGGATACAAATAGTGCATGGCAAACTACAGCCTGGATACAACAAAGCAGCTCCACCTTTACTGTGGTCTTGCCATATACTGTTCAGGGAGACCCATCGGCTGTATCTTATTACATATTATACAGAGATACTATTGGTAATGGTAAGACTTGGGATTCCATTTATGAAACACCCACTACTGTGCTCCATGATTCTGACTACACGAAATATCCCAATGCCCAATACTATGTAGCTGCCGTATTGAATACAGCAGGATGTACTGCACCTGCCATAACAAAAAGGATGGAATCTGCCATGATCAATAAATCCAGGAGCAACAGGCTCAGCAATAATATCACTGGAATAGCTTCCATTCCCAATACAGAATCCTTTATCGTATATCCAAATCCTAACCAGGGAACATTTCATATTGTGATAAATAATATCAATCCACAGAGTATTGTAAAGATTTATAATACAATAGGTGAAGAAGTATTCTGCGGGAGATTGAAAGCGGGAGATAACAATATCAACCTTAATGAGCCGTCAGGCATTTACCTGTATCGAATTATAAGCGGGGATGGGGAGAGCCAGGGCAGCGGCAAGTTTGTAATTGAATAGCTGCAATCTAAAAAGTGAAGGGCACGTTACAGGCGTGCCCTTCTGCATTCAGGAAAGCGATTCCGTCAATCACTCTCCGTTCGTGCAATATTCATCCACCAGATTCTGTAACAAATCGGATATTTCTTGCCGGACAAAATCATTGCTTCCTATAATGGGTGTGCAACCGTTCGGGTAATCGTGAAACATGATTGGTCTCTTCCTGAAATCGTACTTCTGAAATGCGCCCCGAAGGCTGATGGTATTTTCCGACTCGCAAAGGTCATCAAGCGTCCTGGAGAACTCCTTATCATCATATGGGCAACCGATACCCCAATACCGCCTCTCACTGTCAACATGGATGTTCCAAGTTTCTTTAGTAGGGTTTACCGACAGTTCAAACTTTCCCATGTTTCTTATTAAGTATGCTCAACTTGCTACGAATCCAATGACTGATTTTAAAACCCCAGTAATTATCGTTTTTGATAAGCACATTTGTGGGCAATACATCGTATATATTATTCGACACCATGAAACTCGAGTTATCAGGGAAATATATGTTGACGAAGCCTTCCCCGGCAGGTAGTATCCTAAACGTATTATTGATCGCAAACATATTTGCGCCATTATCTGTCAGCCGATATTCCTCAAAAAGGTCGTGCATCATGTGCCTTACCTCATCAGGAAAAGTCTGTAAGTATCGTATATACCAATCCACAGATAGAACATTGCCTGTGCCTATCAACATACACAAAGGCCCCTCCAGTGTAAAAAGCTGTTTCTTGCTTGTATGGAGTGTTAGTACAAATGTCCCAACGCTGGTTTCGCACCTGCGTATCGCGCATGCACCCCTGTTGAGGTCTTCAGTGAAAACCTTAATTACCTGTGAATCGCCGTATTCATGGCCGGGAAAATCATTCGGTAGTGCTTTGTGACTCTCTGATTTTTCCTTATCTATAGCTTCCATATCTGTATGTTTTGCTTTCGGGTTGTTATCTATATATCTGCCGAAGGGAGTAAGATTTAACTTCCTGAAAGCCCCGAAAACAGATCTATTAAAGCTCTTGAAAGCATAAGCTCTTGGTTGCCAATCCGTAAAAACTTTAAATGAAATGCCAAAGGGGGAAGTTCCGGCGCTACCTTCACGTATACCCATTAACAAGCCTATTTATAGGTGTTACAGAGGGTCAACGTGTCTCTAATAACAATCTAAAACAAATGAAAATGAAAAACACAAAAATTCGGGAATCGGTACTGGAATTCATTAAACAGAATCCGGGCAGCAGTGTGGAAGCAATTACTGTAGCAGTAAAGAGCAGCAACATCCTTACAAGGGGCGCAATTAACATCCTTATGACTGAAGGTTTAATCGTAGCCGACCCGGATACCGGTGCTTACATTTTTAACAGTAACCCCAAAGCTGCATCTGAAGCGGCGGCGGCAGAACCGAAGCCAAATGGCAAGAAGGTTGAAGCCAAAATTGCGAATAAAAAAGATGAATTGTTAGGACCTAAGAGTTTTACGGGTCGCGACAATTCAAAGTATAGGTTCGGTGAGCTCCGTAACTTACCTAAGGGTCGACTGGTATTGGCACTGGTAAGGGCATATGTAGAGAAGAACCCTAAGGTGAGCCTTACTAAATTACAGGAGGTATTCCAAAGCAAGGAGATACAAATTCGTTTCGGAGTATTAGATGATGTAAAAGTTGCAAAGTCATTTACCAAGAACTCTGTTGATCGTTTCTTTCTTAAGAATGACGACCTGATAAAACTCGCAAATGGCACTAAAATAGCGGTGTGCAACCAGTGGATGCCAGAGAGCATAGCGAAGATACTTAAGCTGGCTGGCCCATTGGGATTCAAAATCAAAGTTGAAGAGGCTGCTGAGTAATTCTTTGCCATGATGTGGAGAGGGGGTGCGGGTTTTTGCATCCCCTTTTTTTTAAAAATAGTACAAGTTATTTTACTCGCATATCATATTATACAGACTATGCCTAAAGATGTACTTCATTATGTTAAAAGGGGTTTTATCAGCCAGGCAGATTTTGAGTTCCTGAAAGAGCTTGATCCATCCAGAACCAAAAAGTATCTGTCCTTTATTATAAAATTCTATCTGGCAGGTGTTAATCTTGATTTATTGCAAAACAGGATAACAGAATACGATACTTTGCTGAACCTCAACCAGGTCGACAGGAAGGATATAAACGCATTCAAAACATTTTCACAGCTTGATGAATACGTACAGCAGCGAAACAATATTAAAAGCACAAGGGAAGAGAAGCGCGAAGCAAAGAAACAAGCCGACATCATACTAAATACTAAAGACCTGTTCATTATATGTCCACAAAGCCATGCCGCAAGCTGTTTATACGGTTACGGAACCCGCTGGTGTATAACCATGCAGAACACCGCCCATTTCGAGCGATACTATTATGAGCAACTTGTTACATTCTATTTTATACAGGTGCGTTCAAATACCATTAAAAGCCAACTGAAGGAAGACTTGTGGAAATTGGCTGTACTGGTTTACCGCGATGGGCGCATTACAATATATGATGCAGCCGATCACCAGGTAGCAGGTGTAAATATCAGTTTACAGAAATATGTTCCGCCTGATGAATTGTTTAAAATACTGGCCATAGAGCCAGGCCTATTCGTACCGCGTGGTATGGATGAAAGGATAGTGGATGTATTGACTTGCATGACCGGTGAAAGATTACGTGAGCTTGATTTATCACGGGCCAATATTACCAAAGTGCCTGATGAGATTGGTTACAAAGTACAACTGGAAAAGCTTATAATGTCTGAGAACAAGATTCAAATGCTACCTGAAACCATCGGCCTGCTGACTAACCTAAAAACCTTATACCTGTTCCATAACCAACTCACTTCCTTGCCGCAATCACTTAATGAATTGAAGCAATTGCAATGGCTGGGGTTGACTGGGAACATGTTTAGTAATAAAAGTATTAAGGAGTTGAAAAGGGCGCTTCCCCATACAAGAATTTACATGGATAAACATAAAGCCGCCTGATATGGCAGGCAATTGATATTTAAAATAATTGAATGGAACTCAATATGGAAAACGAATGGACACCTTTTGGAAGAACCTACTTATTATATAATGGCGACAAGTACATTGATATAAGAACAGATGCCGGGTTGAGCAAACTTATTGGCACGGATGAGATATACGTCAATAATATCTACCAGGTATATGTGTATCGGAATATCAAAGCAGAAAACTGGCCCGAACTTATATGGCTCTCTATAAAGAGAAGGGATAAAGAACCGATACATGACTGGCGACAACTTCAGCGCATAAAGAATGAAGTTATCGGTACAGAAAACGAGGCCATCGAATTATACCCTGCCGAGAGCCGGCTGGTTGATACTGCCTACCAGTACCACCTTTGGGTGCTGGCAGACAAGGAGATAAGGTTTCCGTTTGGCTGGGATAAGAGAGCGGTATCAGGTGCATCTTTTAGTAACGGCAAACAGAGGTCGCTTTAATCAATGCTTTCTTTATACAATAAGTAATACATTCGCAAATCACATTTTATATGCATAGCAATACCTCCAATAAAAAAACAAAAGTTTTCTGCTGCGCCGAATGCGGTCAAATAGAGGTCAGAGGCACAACACCCAGTACCGACGGGTGCCGCAGGTATCCATTCCACAGATGGGTGAACCTGGGTGAAACAGGAAAGCTTGCATATACATGTGAGCATTGCAAAGTTACTGTGCGAACAGTTTCAACACCAGCCAGCTTTGGATGTAAGGAAAACAAATTCCATAAGTGGGTAAAAGGCTCTTGATGCAGGAGTAACATATCTTCGGAGTTTTTATTTGCCGTCCGGGTGGTACTTGGCGCGTAACTTCTTGAGTTTTTCCAAAGCCTTATTGTCATTGGCCTGTGGATACATCAGGTTCAGGAAATCGATAAAGTCTTTAGGCCTTACATCGTAGGCCAACATCATAACATATAAGAGATCGAGACGGGTGCGCAAATCAACGTTACGCATTGCCATAGGGTCATCAAGTCCGCAACGCGTTACCTTATCGTAATCATCCTTCTCATCGGCATCGTCCTTCCACTCATCATCAAATAGGCCCTCGTTATTATTATCATAGTAACGGTATTTAGCTATTCTGGCCATAGTATAAGGTTTATCTTATATATCGCATGGCAATTGCAAATACTATTCCCAGCTATAACCTTACTGCATTTTCATTTCAAAGTTTCAGAATCAGAAAGAAACTATCCACCTTTATCAAACATGCCAATTATATTATTACGGCAATATTGTTGACTCATGCAGATACTTTTTCAAGCGCCACTACATTTTTCTTCCGCATGGATTCACCTTTTAGCTCCAAACGATGCGATGCGGGAATGATCCTATCCAATATGGCATCCGCTACTGTTTGTTCACCAATTATGTCATACCATTTGCTTACCGGAAGCTGCGATGTGATAATAATAGA
>DATHNG010000070.1:0-24363 GCA_035486275.1 Bacteroidia bacterium | reverse complement strand
TCCAGGTTCTTTTCGCTATAGGTGTCTTTCAAGCCCAGAAAATCAAGAAAATAAGGGTCCCTGAAAATCATATCGGGCGTAAGTTTATCTTCCTCTCTTAACGCTTTTATTTCCTTTTGTATAAGCTGCTTAGGCTTTTTGCTAATGGCAGTGCGCTCATAAAGCATGCCGTCTATTTTTTCACGCAGCGTTCTTACACTCCACCTTTCTATGCGGCACATTTCGGCATAAAATTCCCGTTCCATAGCATCCTTAAGCGGTATCAGCAGCGTGAAATGCGTCCAACTCAATTGTCGCATCGCCGATGCGACAATCTGCTGGTCAGGGAAAACTTCGGCAAATTGAATCATTCTTCTGATATTCTTACCTGAGAATCCCCTTCCGTAATCGTTCTCCAATTGTCGTGCCAGTGATGCGACAATTTGTTCGCCATATCCGCCTCGTTTATTTTGCAATACCTCCGTATGTATCCTTTTGCCTATTTTCCAATATAATAACGTAAGTGTAGCATTAACGGTATGCGCTACATATTGTTTACTTTCTTCAATAAGTAAAGCAACATCATTTAAAAGTTGTTCTCCGTTATTTATTTTTTTGAGCTTACCCATATTTTAAACTGATTCTTAAATATATCTCAAATTGTCTCCGCATTGCGTAGACAATTTCAAAAATTTTCATGCACTTTTATACAGTTCGTTTTCCAATTCCTTTAATGCCTTTCTGAAATATGACGGGCCACCAAACCATTTAACAATTTCAGCAGGTGTTCCCATTTGGCTTAAAGGTTCCAATTCCAACACCTTAGCACTTTCAATATTTTCAATTCCTTTATCGGCATATTTATCAAGCAAGGCTTCAAGCACATTTTTTGCCTGTTCGCCATATTTAGTAAAGTAGTTGCGTTTCTTAACGTTGTTTGCTCTTTCCTTACGCGTAAGCGGTGGCTTATCAAAAGCCACATGGCAAATCAGGTCAAAGGTGTCGAGGTCTTTATTTACTGCTTCCTGTAGTTCATCTATAAATATTCCGTGCTCAAGTAATTCAGCATGAAGTTCCTGTTTCTTCTGTACACTATTCCACTTATTAATGAATTCATCCAGCGAACGAAATTCCTGTTGCAAATGTTTCTTACTGTAATCCTTTAACGATTCACTTATCAGTTTTCCATCCACCCCATAATACTGCACACGTTCATTCAATACCTTTACTTCCACTCCACTTACAAATACCTTTCTTGAAGGCCTTCCGTTTTCTCCTGTTTCAATTACCTGTTCTTGTCCGGCTACTTTCACTTTTACACGTTCGCCATCAATTTCAATAAAGTCACCTTCTTCATCGGCTGCAACAACTTCTAATATATCGCCGGCCTTCGGTTCGTATATTTTTACAGGCTCACCATCAAAGTCTTTATCGGCAAATAGGTTAGTTGCATTCCTGAAATCCATTATAGTAAAATAATACTTTCCAAACTCTTCATTAATACGTGTACCCCGTCCGATTATCTGCTTAAACTCCGTCATGCTTTGTATGTTAGCATCTAATACAATCAGTTTACAGGTTTGGGCATCAACACCCGTTGTCATTAGTTTTGATGTAGTAGCAATTACCGGGTACTTTTGTTCAGGATCAATAAAGTTGTCAAGCTCACGCTTGCCTTCTTCATCGTCGCCTGTAATCTTCATTATGTATTTATGGTTCTCTTGTACTAAATCCTTATTTTCATTCACAAGACATGCCCGCATGCGGTCAGCATGATCTATATCCACACAAAAAATTATCGTTTTATCAAACCGGTTAGTTAACTTTAAATACTCCGATACTTTTTTAGCAACCAGTTTAGTACGTTCTTCTATTACAAGTGTTCTGTCAAAATCGCGGGTATTATATAACCTGTCTTCAACCAGGTTACCTTCTTTATCTGTCTTACCTTTCTCAGGCCTATAACCTTCAAGGTCTTTATCAAGACCAATACGTACAACCTTATAAGGTGCAAGGAAGCCATCTTCAATACCCTGCTTTAATGAATATGTATAAACAGGTTCCTTGAAATAATCAATATTCGAAATCTCTTTTGTTTCTTTTGGTGTTGCAGTTAAACCAATTTGTGAAGCATTGGTAAAATATTCAAGTATTTCACGCCAGGCGGCATCATCTGCCGCACTACCGCGATGACACTCGTCAACAATTACCAAATCGAAAAAGTCTGGCGAAAACTGTTTGTATATATTCCTGTCTTCTTCGTTTCCTGTCAAGCCCTGATACAAAGCAAGATAAACCTCAAATGATTTATCGACTTTATGATGCCTTACGACAGTCATCTTATCGCCAAAATATTTAAAGTCGTTGCGCTTGGCCTGCCCGATAAGTGCATTTCTATCGGCTAAAAATAAAATGCGTTTTTTCTTCCCTGCTTTCCATAACCTCCATGCAATTTGAAAAGCAGTATATGTTTTACCTGTACCCGTAGCCATAACAAGCAAAGCCCTGTCATTGCCTTTGGCAATGGATTCAATGGTACGGTTAATAGCAACAGCCTGGTAATATCGTGGCTCCTTCCCGACGGTATCGTAATAATCCTGAGAAACTATTTTCTCTACATCTTCATGCGCAATACCTTTCAATATTTTATACCTGCGCCATAATTCTTCCGGCGAAGGAAATTCTTCTAAGGCAATTTCCCTTTCAATTACTCCGTTCGCCAATGATTTATCGTGCTCAAAAAAAGCATCGCCATTGGTGCTGTATACAAAAGGTATATCAAGTGTTTTGGCATAATCGAGCGCCTGCTGTATACCTGATTTAACACTATGGTTATTATCCTTTGCTTCTATTATTGCAATAGGAATATTAGGCTTGTAATACAATATGTAATCGGCACGTTTTTTCTTCCCCCTGACGTGCATTTTACCCTTAACGTAAATCCTACCGGCAGTAAAAAATTTTTCTTCTCTTACCTGAACATCAATATCCCAACCAGCCTGCTTAATAGCAGGGGTTATATACTTGGTACATATGTCGCGTTCCGTGAGCTCCTTTTTCGACATTAAGGGTGGTATTATTACCTATGCGAATGTATCAAATATTAAGGAACCACTATATGGGGTTGTTGAAAACCCCATCATTATTCACTTGTAATAGATCATAGCTACAGCTAACTTTGTATATAACCACAGCTCTGCCTATGGGCAGAGGAACGCAACATATAATTTTATGAGCAAACAAATTGAACTGGCCGAGCGCATTGACGAAGCCAAAACCCGCCTTGAAAAAGGCGAACGCCCCGGCGATGCCATGGCCACCGAGCTGGCTGGCAAATGGAGCGTAAGCGTACGCACCGCCCACAGGTATATAGCCTATGCCAAAGATATTTTAGATGGCTACATACAAAAACGTGAAACCATAATACAGGAGATACGTGCCGAGGCCATTACCGAAGAGATCCGCAATAGCGTGCTGAGCAGCCTTGAGCTTGAAGCCAAGCTATGCGCCATAATAGAAGGCAAACTAATGGCCGAAAAGATTGTCCGCACCAAAGACGGCCAGTACGAACGCATAAGCTGCCTGCCCAGCCATCGCGATATTATTTATGCCATAGACAAACTGTTTCGCAAACGTGGAGGCTACGATAAAATACTCCGCAGCAACGAGAACCCAACGGTATTTAAGTTTGAAGTAGCCGATCAGAAAAGCGCCGACTTAATAAAGAAAGCAATGGGCTTAAACAAGCCCAATGATGATGACGAGATATTTTAAAACCCAACACTACTTTTCAAAATTGCCACATTTTCTGTCAATTGCAGGTTAAACAAATGAAAGCCAATAGGTTAAAAATGACAACAAATCCGATTACGAATTGCCAAAAAAATTGCAGTTATATGCAGCTATATGCAAGTGTTTTGCAACCTACGATTTAAAGGTAACGAACTCGTTACCTTTAAAAATGGAATTCATGCTTACTGGCGCAGATTATGTCAAGCCAAAAGAAAAGAGAGAATGAATGAGAATGAGACCCACCCCTTACCCCTCCCAAAAGGGGATTTGTGGAGAGACGTGTTTTACCCCCGTGTTAAAACACGGGGTTATTATATAACACCCCTTCAGGGTGTATTAAATAACGAAGAGATGAGAATGAAAAACAGGAATAGATGTTTCGACATCCCGATAGTTATCGGGATCAACATGACTTTTATTAAATAGGTAAAAGGTGGGCGCGGGTTAGCTGCAAGAGTTACGAATAGAGGAAACACAGGCAAGCAGGGAGCAAAAGCCGCCCCGCATAAAGGATAACAAGATGGTAAGATTGCTTCGTACCTCGCAATGACGAACCGCCCAGAATTTAATTAAGAATTAAATGGAAACCCACCCCGTAGCCCCTCCCAAAAGGGGATTTAGAAAGAACGACTTATCCCTTACCACTTACTCCTTACCCCTAGGTGGCAAATATAGACGCATCGTTGGCGAAAGCCTTAAACTCAAGGGCGTTGCCGGAGGGATCGAGAAAGAACATGGTAGCCTGCTCGCCCAACTCGCCCTTAAACCGGATATAAGGCTCAATAATAAACGAAACCCCATGCCCGGTAAGACGCTCAGCAAGCTCGTTCCACTGCTGCATGGTAAGTATAACGCCCCAATGGAGCACAGGCACATCTTTACCATCCACGTGGTTGGTAGCAGGCTTAGGCCTTGGCCCATCGACCAGGTGTGCCGATATCTGGTGATGGTAAAAGTCGAAGTCGATCCAGCGTTCGGCGCTGCGGCCTACTTTGCAGCCAAGTACATTGGCATAAAACGTGCGGGTTGCCTCAAGGTCTGTAACCGGAAATGCAACGTGAAAGGGGCGTATGTTCATAGTGTTATGTATTTAAAATGGCAGTTTCTTCAAATCGACATTACCTCCGCTGATTACAATACCAATGCGCTTGCTGGCAAACCTGTCCTTGCTTTTTATAGCAGCAGCAACAGGCACCGCACTCGATGGCTCAATGATTATTTTCATGCGTTCCCAAACCAGTCGCATAGCGGCAATAATTTCTTCTTCGGTAACAGTTACAATTTCACTTACATGCTTACGAATAATATCAAATGTTTTATCACCTAATGAGGTCAGCAGGCCATCGGCAATGGTACTGGGCGGGTTGGCAGGAACAATTACACCTTGCTGCATGGCCCGGTAAGCGTCGTCGGCATTTTTGGGCTCGCCTGCCACCACCACCGATGTAGGCGAAAAGTAATGCGCCGACAGGGCTGTGCCGCTGAGGAGTCCGCCACCACCAACGGGGGCCATAATAATATCGAGAGCCTTTATGTCCTCTATCAGTTCCTTGGCTGCCGTGGCCTGGCCTGCAATGATGTGGTAGTTGTTATAGGGGTGCACGAGTGTGGCTCCGGTGCGCTTCATTACCTGGTCGAGGGTGTCCTCGCGGTCTTGCTGGGTGGGCTTGCAGGTAATAACTTCGGCGCCATAGCCCCGCACGGCGTCCATCTTCACCACCGATGAGTTTTCGGGCATTACTATATAGGCCTTGAGCTTGTTGTTGCGTGCGGCCAGTGCCAGGGCCTGTGCATGGTTCCCCGATGAGTGGGTGGCTACGCCGTTCTTGCGTTGGTCGTCGGTGAGGCACAGCACTGCGTTGGTGGCTCCGCGGTATTTAAAGGCGCCTATCTTTTGAAAGTTCTCGCACTTCAAAAACATTTCGAACCCGAACATGGTGTTGATACTGCTGCTGCTCATTACCGGTGTGCGGTGTACAAACGGGGCTATGCGCCTGGCGGCGGCTTCTATAATTTCTTTGGTTGGATATGGTTCTTGCATACAATAAAAAAATGGGTATCAATAATATGAAATCTTGCGATAGGTTACGGCGCTGTCCTTGTTATCGAAGTAGTGGGCTTGCTTTATCCAGTTGCCGATGCTGTCGTTTACATACACAACGGAGTCGCGTACGCTGGTTACCTTGCCTGTGGGGTACTCGGTTTCGGTTGATTCAACCACCTTGTAGTTATAGTAGTACTCCCATACCTTCCGCACTGAGTCGATGCGCACCGGCTTATTCTCATGCTTCGGAAACTCCTCTTCCTTTCCATAGATATACTTTCCGTCAACATAATAATCAAGCTCTTCGATCTTTTTACCGTCGCTGTTATATACGTAGTCCTCCCGTTGTGAAATACTTGTGCCATCGCCCTTATACCTGATCTCCTGCAGCAAATGCCCTGCGGTGTCGTATGTATAGGCCTTACGCTCTTTCAAGCGGTTGTCGCCGTCTTCGTTGTCGGCTTGTATAAGGCGCCCGGCGGCATCGTATTGGTACTCCATTATTACCTGGTATCTGGAGCCTGCATTACCTACGTACATGGTGCTTACAAGGCCTTTGTCGTTGTAGTCGTACCAGTACTGTATAGTGGGGTCGCCGCTATTACTACCACTGAAATAATAGCCTATGCTGCGTACCTGGCCGTCTTTGTTATACCTGTATTCTACCTTTGGCGGGAAGTCGGCATGGTTGGTAGCATCAAGCTGTATTTCATCGAGCCGGCCGTCGAGGTCGTATTTATAGTCATCGCGTTGGGCCTGCATGCTGTCGGCATCGAGGTAAATGGCTTCTATAACTTTGCCGTACTCATCAAAAATTACCAGGCTACGGCTTGAATCGTGGTAGAGTTCGTTCCTTCGTGGTCTTCGGGTATCTCTTCTGAAGCCGTCATCGGCCCGCCAGTTTTCAACCGAGCGCACCTTGCCATATAGGCCTGCTTTGGTTAAGGTGGATTCCCCTGTAGGAACGTACGAAACCCAGGCAAGCGCCAATACTCCCAATGCTATTACCCCAAATGGCTTCATATGGTAAATATACTCAGATTAAAGAATTTTGGAACAATAAAAAACCCCGGCATTAAGCCAGGGTTCTTTTACAATATATATGTTAACTATTACTTGGTAGCAGGTGCTACTTTGTAGGTAATTGTCATAGTTTTATCTGGTGTACTAACTGAAAACTTGTCAGCAGTAATTTCTGTGATCATGATAGTATCTTTCTTTTGCTTGTCATCGGTTTCCATCAGGCTCATACCATCTTTTCCACCAATAGCCCATTTACCTTTTTGGGTTTGTGTTTGGCCCATGAAAGACATTGTTCTTTCAAAGGTGCTGTCAGCCTTATATTCTACTACCATTTGCTTGAAAGAATCCATGAACGATTGGTTCATTTTAAGCTTTTCTGCAATAGCAGCTTTGGTAGCGCTATCCTTAGCGGTATCGCCCATTTGCTTAAGCTTTGCCATTTCTTTATCGAAATCAGCGCTTGTAATAGTTTCAACCTGCCATTTTTTTACGATCATTTTACCTGTGCTTGAGCCACCAGAGCAGCTATACATAAACACAACTGTAACCATAATAGCTAAAATACCAATAAGTTTCTTTGTTTTCATTTTATAAAATTGATGTTAATTAGGTCGCAAAAGTAAGATAAGTTTTGATTAGAGAGCATTTTATTTGGCTTTTATCGCACTTTTTATCCTTATCACACCGCCTTACTATACATAGCCACTATAGTATTTACCCTGTTTAGCCAGCCCTTCAGGAATTTGGCCTGTGATGGATCTTTTATAACAATGCCGGCATAATAATTAATTCTTTGCTCTGCCATCATTTTGCCCAGTGCATCGCCAATGGTAGAGAATGCACCTGAAGCAACACTTTGTAAATCCTTGAATAACTCAGCTGATTCCCTGGAGGCTTCGTTTTGTTCTTTAACCTTATCGGTTGCCGCCTGTATGGTAGGCGCCAACTTTTTGTAGCCCTGGTTAATAAGGTTTATATTCTGCACCGAAGAACTATCATCTGGTAAGCGTTCATTTTCCGCAGTGGCATTAGCACTTACTTTAATTTGTGCATTTTTCGGCGGAAAAGCTTGTTGCAGTTGGTTATAAATACTTTGTGTTCTGTTCAGGAAATCGGTAGTCATATCCTGGCTACCATTATCGGTTGTACTTGAATTTTGTGAACCACTTACCGTTACGGCCGGACTTGTTGAATCAGTGCTTGTTTGTTTATAGCTCTTAGGTATTTCTGCGCTATTTAAACGGTAATCACCGGTAGTATAAGTTGTATCTGAACCTGTCAAAGGTTTTTTAAATTCGGGATTAGTCAGCCCAATAGTGTGGCTTCCATTCAATGTATCATCGCTTTGAATGGTAGCCGTTTTCTGTTGTTCCTCATTGGCCTTTTTAGCCGAACCATACAAATCTTCATACGCCAATGCTAAGGCAGTAACTGCAAGCGCAACCCAACCAATTGGCGTAGCCAGTTCTGCTGACACACCAGCAAGCTCAAGAAGCGAACCCAGTAAACCTGTTGCAGTTGCTTCCTGGCCAACGAGTTTAAAATACTTTAATGCATCTACAACAAAACCAATTGCTTTTTTAAGGCCATCAAATATTTCAATTGCTTTCAACGCATATTCAATAACCTGGCCCCAGAAACTTTTCGTTTCTTCACCTGACTCATTTATTTTAGCGAATGAGCCCTGAAGATCCTGGGCAACTTTTTCAAACTCCTCCGCCACCGCTATAAGCATAGCAGCAACTTCTTCCATGGCGTTTATAAAGCCTGACATATCTACGTCAATACTGACGCTTAGTGCAGAAACATCCATTGTATTAAGTGGTATTAGTTATCAGATACAAATATCTACATTCAGGAAATTATAATAAACATAATGTTTACTATATTATCAACAACCCATTAATAGAGTTGTCTATCATAAAGATTATTGAACCTCTACCTTAAAGGTTTTGTATTCGTTTGAAATACCCGAGGCAGATATATCGGTATTCAATTGCATATTACCTGAGCAAGACAAAGAGACCTTTTTCACCGCAATTACTTTGCCATCGGCATCCATAAAAGATGCTTTTAGTGTAACTGTGCTTTCATCATTGCTATTATTTTTGCAGGTACAGGTAAGTGTTACACGGTCATTTTGCTTATCAATATTTTCAGTTGTTCTTAAAAGTGTAAAATTTTCAGAACTACCGGTTGAAACCGAAACAGAGCTGCTACTGTAATTTGAACTTTGCGTTTTAGCAATATTTGTGTGCATATCATTTATAAGCCTGTTCATATCTGAATCTGTTTTAGGGTCCGGACCGGAATATGAGCTATAAGTAACGGTCGTTTTTACAGAAGGTGTTTTATTGGTATTGTTGAATATATTATTTCCGGCACCCTGTTTTTGGTTTTTTGCTGAACCTGTGTTCGTATTTTGTTTTACTACTTTACGTTCAGGATGATTCCATACTAACCCTTCTATGTTAAACTCCATAATTTTTGATCCATTACCAACGAATTCAGCCTCTATAAGTATTTTTTTTGATGTTTTAATTTTATTCACCAAAGAGTCTGACCTTTCAATAAATACATCTTTTACCCCAATATCTCCATCCTGTTTAAACACTTTATAATATGCAGGTTTGGCATCATCAAATCGTATCCTTACATACGTATCCTTCAACGCATTAAAATTAAAACTTCCATCGCTGATCTGGAGCAAAACATCATTTGTACTATCCATATTCCTTATGCAAATATCTGCTTTCGCTCCTGCATCATAAGGAAAATCAAAATCCAGCTTGTCTTTAGCATGAACAAATGCAAAATAGATATTGCCTGATGTCATTTTATCTATTTCATCTTCATATACCCATCCACCAGCACTTGATTCTTTCGAAGCCTTTGCATCATTATTCTCCTTCTTGGGCTCAATTTCCTTATGGTTCCATTTAAAACCGCTGACATCAAATTTCACAATAGCATCAGGTTCATTAAAAAACGGCGCTTCAACAATTATCTTCTTAGCTTTTTTAAGTTTAGCTATAATTTTATCAGGATCAGAAATAAGAACCATATCAAATGTACCACTGCCCATTGAGGTTATCTGGTAATATTCGGGTTGCGCAGTATCGAAGCGGATCCGAATATAGGTGGCTTTTAAAATATTCACATTAAACTGGCCCTTCGATATCTGTAAGAAAACAAGGTTTTTATTATCTGCATACCTTACCCAAAATGAAAGTATTGAGCCACCATTATATGGGAATTTAAACTGCAGTTTTTCATTCGAATTATTTACTGCTGCGTATATTTTTCCCGATGTCATTGCATCTACATCAGTTAAATAATGCCAGTTAGAATCTACACTTTTACTTTTCTTTTTTGCAGAATCTTTCGGGTGCTGATACGTATTATTTGAAGCGTGAACCAGGCCGGTTACTAAACCAAGCGCGACCAGCAATAAAACAGTATATTTTTTACATAAGGCTGCTACCATAGCAGATGGGGTTATTAGGTTATGGTATTGTAAAGATATAAATAGTATTCCGAATTTCAATTTCCGAGCTTATACAACTTTCTTAATTGCACCCTTTCTTCTTCGGTCAAATACTTAATTCGCGCGTCTTCCTCACTATTCTCACTTTTTACATCACCGGGTAATGGAATCAATTCCTGTGGTTTCATTTGATGGTGCCTGTCAACATTCGTATTATAAATGAGTGCATATACAACACGGGTGCGCTGCCAGGCATCCTCTTCACGCAGCTTATAGCCTTCCATAAAAAAAGCCCACTCGCAGGGTGTCATCTTCCAAAAATCGGAATATGAAATACCTGCTCGTGAGCTGTTCAACCACAAATTATGCCATTCTAGGGCTTCCTGCCTTTCACTTTTTCCTGTGTCTGTTCTCCCGTTTTTACTTGCACCATCTTGGAGGGCTGAGGCATCTCTGATGCTTTTTTTTTGCCGGGTACATTTACAGATGATATTATGGCCTCCATCATTTTAGCCAGTTCGCCTTGCGGCAACTCATCCATCCAATCACCTACCTGGAAATTAGTGAACTCTATTTTTTCTCCGGTACTTAAAGCGCCACCGGCAAGGCCAGCGTAAATTATATCGCGCAGCTCACCTATGGTTGCCGTTCCTTTTCCTATCTGAGAAAAACGCTCACCAAATTCACTGATGGTTATTTTATGTTCACGACAAAAAATATCAATTGCATTAAACCCGAACTTGAACGGGCGTAGTTTATTTCCAATGGTTACTGTTATCATTTTTAATTTGATGATTTGGAAATTTGATGATTTGATAATTAAAGCCATGTGATATAAGTATTTCAAATACCATTATCAAATTAGCTCATCATCAAATCATCAAATTAAATTAGTGTGTTACTTTAGTCAGTGCCCCGGTGCCTTCAAACGTGGCTGAATAGCTTACCACATCCTTATCCTTGGCATCTTGCTCAAGTTTGGTAATGTAGGCTACGCCCCACCAGCTTTGGTCGCCGGTAACCTGGGTAGCTAATTGAAAGTAAACGGTTACAGCCGTTTTTGCAACCATGGCTGCATACAGGTCGGATATATTATGAACACCTGATGATGGATGAAAATCGACCATGCCGTTACAGTCAACACTCCATTTGCCATTGGTGGGTATTATTTCATCCCAGCCGGCGCTGTCTTTTGTGGTTGCATTTGATGTGCCCATGTCTATCGATATTTTGCAATCGGTAGAAAATGAACATTCTTCGGGACCTGTGCCTGTATCGACAAGCACTATAAGGTTCGTTCCGTTAATTTTTGACATTAGTTTAAGATTTAGATATAGATTAAGGATATATTATATTTCGGTTTTGGCTGAGTCTTAATCTTAACCTCAGCCTCAACCATTATGTTAATTGCTGAATCCTGTGCCTGAATTTCATAGTGCGGTAAAACACAATTCCATCGGCTACCTCTTGCCTGAAAAAATTGGACTGATCAAGCACGGTAATTACATTTTGAAAATCGGGCAACAAAGAAAGTGGTTGGCTTGTAGTTAATGTACCACGAACTATTGCACTTATTTGTGCGGCAATGCTGTCAACATCGCTTTGTCCGCCATAATTGGCAGGGTACTTCATAGCAGCCACCAGGGTAATGGTAACATTCTGCCCGAAAAAATCTTTTGTTGTATCCTCTATTGAGGTATAGTCTGATACATATATATATGGGTATGCAGCATTTGATGGCACTGCATCATAAAAGGGCACGCCTGCCGAATTGAACATTACTACATTGTTCAATGCATTGTAATAAGCGGTGCGGATTGTTTTGCTCGAGTCTTTCATGTTAAGAAGTGCTATTGCCCTATAATATCCTTCAGTGTATCTTTTAATTGAGCCGATTGTTCTTCAAACGCAGGGTTAAGAAATGGCTTAGCAGGAATTTCATGTGCCCTAGCCGATCTGGAAAACACATCTTTTCCATCTTTTACCCAGTGAAGCACTTTTGCCTTCTCTGCATGTATCTCGGGGATGCTTACGCCGTACTCTACAAATACAGCATACGGTGAATCCGCAATTATACTTGCGCTCATTCCATCATCAGCAATAGTTGTAGTAATTGAGTCAGCCAATTTGCCCGGGGCTTTGCTCTTTGCATTTTCCGCCATTGCGTTTACCGCATCAACAACTGCTGTCTTCACTTCTTCCGAAAGGCTTTCCGTAATAACTGCAAGGTTATCCTGCAATGCATCTATGCCGTTTAATTGTATAGAAAACATGCTGTTTTAGTGGTTAGTCGTTAGTGATTAGAAGTATTGTCCTGTTGATTCGTAATTCCTAATTGGAATTTATTGCCGTTATCTCCAAATACATTTTCAACATATCTGGATTACTGATAGTGAGTATTTTCAAATTAGTACTGGTTCCATCAGGGTCTAATATCAGCCTGTAGTTTTCTATTGGAGCCGTATACTGAAACGAATTGTAGCGACATGTAATACTATAATACGTGCCCACATATTCCTGCCCCTGAATAAAAAGACGACCGGAGGTATTTACCTCTACGAAGGCAAACATCGTTTTTAGCGTGCTCCAGGTGGCTGAAGTACCTCCGGCGCCGTCATTACTGGTGGTCAGTTGCTGAATATTTATTTTGTATCGCATTGAGCCGATCATAATTCATTCAATTAAAAATTGAGAATTAATAATTAAAAATGTATTCTGTTGGATTGCTAATTCTTAATTATTAATTTTTAATTACAAGGGAACAACCCTGTATGCATTTAATAAACTCTTTGCATCGTTTGGTATCTCCATGATGTTGTTAATGCCTTTATTACTCAGCATCAAAACATCTTCACGCACTTCATAGGCTGCACCCGTCATTTTCATAATAGCCTCTTGTATGCCCATTGGCACATTGCTCCACGAACTTCCATAACCGGCCGTATATGTAACATCAAGGTGATACCGGCTCAGATCGTCGCCGGGCGAAAAACCCGGAGGCAGGTTGTAGGTGGTGGCTGTAATGGTTATCCATTGGTCCTGGTTACCCATTACGTAGTAATCGGCATTTTGTGTAAGCGTGCTTACTTCATTCAGGTAAATAAGCTTTACAGTGCTTACCGTTTGTATGGGTGCACGTGGCAAGGTAAAGTTCTTTTCTATTTTATCATAGTAAGCCTCCAGCGTTTGAGTAATGAAAGAGCGATTGCAATATTGCTCAGCTCTTTCTCGCGCCGACTGGATTAGGGTGGAAAGGAGTGTGTCGTCGTCGCTGAAGTCAATACGCAGAAAGCTCTTGACCATTGAAAGAGATAACTCAGTTGCCGGAGGCGTTACTATTTTCAGTTCTGTTAAAGCCATATTCCAATTTGGTAATTTGATGATATGATAATTTGATAATTAATTGAGCGATTTTTTGATAATATGCTTGATATACTTCATCATCAAATTATCAAATGACCGAATCATCAAATTGATCTATGCAAATATAAACACAATGTTTACTAGTATTAAACAAATTGGTTATACAGTTTTCAACAACCCCTTATTTCAATTAAGAATTAAAAATTACGAATCAAAACCAGGAACGTCTTTGCGAGGCACAAAGCAATCTTAATGGTTAGGCAATTAAGAATTAAAAACGATACGCCTATATTTGTACTTAACATAAAATATTCATGAAAAAGACCAACACATTCGTAATTACTCAATTATGTAAGGATGATGTAACACTTACAGGAAAACTGATTGCTATGTTCAATGAAGTATTTGAGAAAAAGAAAACAGCCTCAGTAAAAAAAACCTATTTAAACACCTTGCTTGACAATCCCACATTTATAGCCTTAGTAGCACTCGACGGAATCAAAGTAATTGGCGGACTAACCGCCTACGAATTACCTATGTTAGCTAAAGCTAAACCGGAGATATTTATTTATGATGTTGCAATAAAAAGTGAATACCAGAGAAAAGGTATCGGCCGGAAATTAATAGCTGCATTACTGGCACTAGCAAAAGAAAAGGGCGCAAACGAAGTGTTTGTAGCTGCACATACCGAAGATACGCATGCTTTGAAGTTTTATAAGTCGCTTGGCGGAAATGCTGAGAAGGTGAATATGTTTGTGTTCGGTGTGTAAGAATAATTGCGCTATTCTTGATGGCACGATAAGTCACTGGAATATTATCGAAATATTAAGATAATATTAATAACCTTCTAAATGCCTCTCTTATCGCTATTTTTGCTTTATGCAGCTCAGTTTACGGTCAGCATTCTATATTTTCATCTGCTTTCTATTTTCTCTTTCTGCCGGTGCGCAACTAACTGTAACCGGGGGCATTTCAAATACCACATTTCAGAGTTATCTTTTCGGGCATGGTGTTACCATTAGCAATCTTACTTTTAATTGTTCAGGTGCAAACCAATATGGTACATTCAATGCACAACTAACGCAACTGGGGCTCGATAGCGGCATACTTATATCAACAGGTACCATTCAGGAAGCCATAGGGCCAAACAACCAATGCTGTTCGTCTGTTGCGGTCGGTACGAATTCAACCGATGCCTGTGTAAATGCAGCGCTTGGTTCTCCCCAACAGCAATACGATCCCTGCATAATTGAATTTGATATAGTACCACAATGCGATACCTTTAATGTATCGTATGTTTTTGGTTCAGAAGAATACAACACAGGCATTGGTGGCTATAATGATGTATTCGGCTTTTTTGTTTCGGGCCCTAACCCAACGGGTGGCACCTATGCCTGCCAGGATTTTGCCTTATTACCCGGCTCTGCCATACCTGTAACCATTAATAATGTGAACTTTAAAACCAATACTGCTTATTACAGAGATAATCATACAACGGCCAGTAATTTATATACCGATTTTCAGCCCAACGGGCTTACCGTACCATTAACCGCTACTATTCCGGTAATAGCCTGCCAAAGCTACCACATGAAAATAGCGGTGGTAGATATTGGTAACCCCGGTTATGATTCATGGGCATTTATAAAATTCCAGAGCCTTGCCTGTGCTGCCGACCAAATACTTACCATACAAAATAATGACACCACACTTTGCCAGGGAAGTGCCGTAACGCTGAATGCAACAGGGGCAGCTAACTATACATGGAGCCCCGGCACAGGTCTTAATGCCACCACCGGCGCCCAGGTTAATGCAAGCCCGGGTACATCTACAACTTATACTGTTAGCGCAGTTGTAGCGGGTACATGCCAGTCCAAAGACAGTGTTATAGTAAATATTCAGCCTCCACCAAAAGCAAATTTTTCAGCCGATAGCCTTTCAGGTTGCTACCCGCTTTGTGTGCATTTCACTAACACATCAATTGCAGGTACCGATACCATAACAGGCTTTACATGGAACTTCGGCGATGGCGATACAACAGGATATCACCAGCAAAACCCTGCACATTGTTACACTAAACCCGGTGCATATACTGTAATACTTTCATTGAATACCAGGGTGTGCAACAACCAGAAGGTGATACCTGCCATGATAAATGTTTATGATTATCCCCGTGCCAGCTTTACATACACTCCGCTTGTTACCAACATATTTAGCCCAACTATATACTTCACCAATACATCAACTGACTTATATGGAATTGCAAATGCTGAATGGGAATTAGGGGATGGAACCGATACCATGAGCGAGCAATATGTAACACATGCGTATGCTGACACCGGATTATTTTGCGCCAAGCTTATAGTTACAAATATACATAGCTGCATGAGCAGTGCAGAAAACTGCGTATATATTGAACCTCTGTTTACGTTGTATGTACCGAATGCATTCACACCCAACCACGATGGGCTGGATGATGTGTTTATGGCAAAAGGCGGTGGCTTTAAAACATTTGATATGTGGATATTTGACCGTTGGGGCGGATTGATATTTCACAGCAACAACATAAATAAGGGATGGGATGGCACTGTTCAGGCTAGAAAATGCCAGGAGGATACCTATATATGGACCATACAAACTACCGATAACGAAGGTAATAGTCAGAATTATGTTGGCAGGGTTAGCCTTATACGATAAAAGGCACAAATAAATAAGGGCCGCCTTACAGGGCAGCCCAGTTATTTAATTTTATTGGTTTCCACCTGCATGTTGTTTTAATACGGGCCTTGCAGATGATTTGTTTATGTTGTTATTACACAAACTTCAGCCCTTGTTCTTTATCCCCGCCTTGCTATGCCGTAGCGCTACGTGAAGGCGTACTCAGGTCTTTATTTTTTCCCGTTGCCTTTGCCCCGGGTATTTTTTAAGGTTAGAACTTTTGTTTTTATATTTTCGAACGTTCTAAGAAAATATTCTGATAGCGAAACTATATCAGCAAGCACAAAAAGTCAATAGCCGGGACCCACTTTTTTTATTAACAGGGGCAAATTTTTTCGGGTTATGAACAACCAAAGTTTAATTTATGGTATATAATTGCAGCGGCAAATTCGTACCAAACCACCACAACCTAGTTACTCTCTTTAAACGTAAACGGCTTTCCGGCATCACGCTGTTTAACTAACTGCTTTATCAGGTTATACTGTACATGGTATTCATAATGCGTATGGTCTACTATACCTTTCAGGCTATCTATATCTTCATTAAGTATTCTTTCATCCATCACCAGCTTCCCATCTTCGGTTAGCTTACCTGTAATATCAGTCTGCCCTACCGATGGAGGATCAGCCCCTAAGGAATTTCCACCCAGCATAAACGTTTGCCCAATCGTGTTTCTGTTCAACATGGTAAAGTAAATATCAGTACCCGAATAATTAGGATCAGCAGGATAGCTGATATAGTTAAGCGCCCACACTAGTAACGAAGTACTGTCGTTCAGCAATACCTTTTCAAGTCCGTATGCATTTGCATATTCTATTGAACCAACATCAAGCTTATCGGCCCAGGCAGCAAAGGTATGTTTAGCTTTTACCGAATCAATAGTGTAAAAGGTTTTTACTTCATCGCGTGAATCAAATACAAGGCTATCGTAAAACCATTCTTTAGCAAGCGTTTCCACTTCATTGGCGCCAAGTGAATCGTGTTTATCTATGTTCGCTATAAAAGCTGAATCAACAATAATAGGAAACTTAGCAACCTCTTTAAAGTGCGTTAATAACGACTGTATTTTAGGGTCAATGGCCTGAGCCTTTGCAGACTTTACTGAATCTGTATATCCAGGTCTTCCTTCTGTTGCGTTTTCTTTATGACTAGTGTTACATGCCGGAAACAATAGTAAAAGTAAAACGACCGCTGTTGTTTTATATAAAAGGTTTAGTGACATAGTTCAATTTAGTTACAAGTTAGCAAAATCATTTTACCCTATTAAAATTACCAGGCTATTATTTCAGAGAAATAGTTGTTTTTCACATAAATATGCCCCGATATTGCAAACAAATTATATTTTTGTTAGTATAATCTCATCGCCCATACAGTATCATTACTACAGAATGAAAAAAAATCTACTTCTCGTTGTTATTCTTTTTATTTCATTTGGTGCCTTTGCACAAATGAAAGACTCTTCAGAGGCCTGGCACTATAGCACCAAAGATTACGATTGTGCCATATTTCCCAAGGCTAATACCGACCTAACCACGGGCAACCGCTTTACACCTGGTTTTCCTGATATTGATAAGGCTGAACATGCATTGGTAGAGCAATTACTTATACAGCGCGATACAACCAAAAGACTGGCCGATATAAACAGGCATTTAAAGAAATACAAAAGGCAGTATTTTGGCTACACAGGTAAAGACGGCCATAAAGTATTGTATATCAATCTTTTTTGGGACGACAAAGCCTATATTAAGAATTGGTTAAAACAAATGATAATGGTTCAGGGAGGAAGCACCAGTTACTGGAACATAAAATATGACCTTGACACCAATAAACTTTTCGATCTTCAGATAAACGCTGAAGAATAGAAAAAATCACTTCACAATATTTAAATTACCTCCTGTAAATCAACAGGTAAGCGGAAAGTTGCTGATCAGTTAATACAGATTTAACGAATTTATACGTAATTTGTAGTGCTATCTGTAACGATTAACCAATAGCATTTCTACAGGATATCATGAGTAGTTCAGTCTTTTTGCGTGGAGAATGGAGAAACCTGGTTCTTATCAATTACCAGTGCGATCCGTCTATTTTAACCAAGTACCTTCCCCCTCATACCGAGTTAGATACCTATAACGGCGTGCATTATATAAGCCTGGTTGGTTTTCTTTTTAAAGACACCAAAGTAAGGGGCGTTATTGTGCCTTTTCACCGCACGTTTGAAGAAATAAACCTGCGTTTTTATGTGCGACACTTAGATGCCAATGACAAGTGGAAGCGTGGGGTTGTGTTCATTAAAGAAATAGTACCCAAAAAACTGATATCGCTGGTAGCCAACAAAATTTTCGGCGAAAACTACGAAACATACGAAACACGCCACCAGTGGTCGAGCCCAACCGAAGAAAGGCTTAGTGTTGAATATATGTGGAAACAGGCTAATGGCTGGAACTGGGTTGCTGCCAGTGCCGATTCTGTTTCTTATTTTCCTACCCCTCAATCGGAAGAGAATTTTATTTGCGAGCATTTTTGGGGATACACAAAAGGCAAGAACGGTGATACAACCGAGTATAATGTTGAACACCCCAGTTGGAGGATACATAAAGTAAGGCATTATGATATTAACTGCGATTTTGAAAAAACTTACGGCAAAGACTTTGCAAGCCTGACAACAGCCAGGCCCATATCGGTGTTTCTGGCCGACGGATCGGAAATTCAGGTGAAGAATAAAAGGAAAATTGAATTAGTAGCCTGATCATTTTTATTTATTATTAAAAAAAATGGCCTGAAAGGCAGGCATTTTTGGAGATATAAGCCGAAAACTGACTTAAATCATAGTTTATGCCATCAGGGTACTATTATTTTGTTGTCTGAAAGCGAATGATAGCTGTATTGACCCTGATTAAAAAAGTACAGTTGACAATTAAAATATTAGCGATGTTGTGGTTTGTCTGGTGAAAACTTATGGCGACTACGCTCTAGAATGGGGGGAGGTATGGGGTCCTTCTCCCTTTTAGTTTCCACTTATCGCTTCTTCTAGCGGAAAGCTCCCCTCAAAAAATTGTAAACACCAAAAACTATTAGCGCCAAAATGCCTAACAGAAAAGTGCCTATTAACAGGGAAGCTATGCTTATTACAATTATTTTTAAAACTCTTACCATACTTTATTTTACTACTAATGTTCAGAGAAGCGTCGCAAAAGTACGTTGAAAAACTCATCTAAATGATATAGTTCCATAATTATTATATTTTTGCCTGTAACAATTAATCCCAAACCCTGAACAATGAAAAAAAGCATTTTACTTGCAGCAGCAATTTGTGCCGTATTAATGGTTAAGGCTGGCGATGAAAGCCTCACCTCACATCATTTTGGAGGGCACAGCAGTAGCGGTGGCAGCAAATTCACACTTGGCATATCGGTTGGCGCCGCATTACCTATGAGCGAGTTCGGAACGGCTAAAAAAGACAGTACTATAAACAGCACTTCAACTATACATAATGGCTTTGCCAAAACAGGTATTCATTTTGATGTGTCGGCTACTTATTTAATAGCAGGCCCTTTTGGCCTTGAGGCAATACTGGGCGGCAACTTAAATTCATACGATGCTGCTGCTGCTAACTCCCAATATTTTCCGCATGGTGGTGTTACCAGGACCGCACCAAGCTATTTTATTGGTCAGTATATGGCAGGCCCTGCCCTTTCATTCCCTGCTGGCGCTTTAAGCGTAAATATACATGCTGTTGTTGGATTGGTTACGGCTAATTATCCTACCACAACTGATACTTATTCATCTGGCGGAACAACAGTAACTACAGGCCCCAGCCTAAGCACTTTTGGTTATAATGCAGGTCTGGGTGTAAAATTCAACTTGAGCGGTAATATAGGTTTGCTGGTTGATGTTAGCTATATTGGAATATTCTCATCCGCCTTCGATTATACCCCGCTTACTTCCACTACAACATATTTAGGCACAGGTACCGACCAGTCGAATTATAACATGACCTTTTCAATGGTGACTATTTCTGCAGGTATTGCTTTTAACTTTTAATTTATCTTGCGACATACTTGAAAAAAGCCTCCTGAGTACTCGGGGGGCTTTTTATTTTGTGTATTATTACCGTGGACTAAAAGAATATGAAGGTAAGAAGAATAAGTAAGGCAAAAAAAATATGGCAATCACTGGGGCCAGGCTTTGTCACGGGCGCCAGTGATGATGACCCCTCAGGCATTGCCACCTATTCGCAGGCAGGCGCTGCATTTGGCCTTGCCACATTATGGACTGCCCTTGTGTCCTTTCCTATGATGGCTGCCATACAAGGCATGTGTGCACGTGTGGGCATGGTTACCGGCGCCGGACTTACCAAAACACTTAAACAGTATTATTCCAAAACATTACTCTATATAGTATTGCTTGTGTCCTTTCCGGCTATTGTATTGAACATAGGGTCCGATATTGCCGGAATGGGTGCCGTTGCTAACCTGCTCTGCCCTTCAGTTAACTGTGTTATTTTCTCCACTCTTTTCTCTGTATTACTTATTGTTTGCCTGATATGGCTGCCATACCGCAAAATTGCTGATGTGCTGAAATGGCTATGCCTGGTACTTATGGTGTATGCCATAGTTCCCTTCCTCATAAAACAAAATACCTGGGCTATAGTTAAGGCTGCTTTCATTCCGCATATAGAATTCAATAAAGACTTCATTGCTATACTGGTTGCTATTCTCGGCACCACCATATCGCCCTATCTTTTCTTTTGGCAGGCATCAATGGAAGGAGAAGAAAAAGAAGACAGGCAAGATGTGGTAATGATTGATAAACAAGCCCTGACAGATGAAAAAGCATTGGCAGAAATGAAGATAGATGTAAATGTGGGGATGTTCTTTTCAAACCTCGTAATGTTCTTTATTATACTTACCGCGGGTTCTGTTTTGTTCAGGGGTGGCATAAAAAACATAACAACTGTCGACCAGGCTGCATCGGCACTGAAACCACTGGCAGGCGATTCGGCCTATCTGCTATTTGCCATTGGTGTTATTGGTACAGGCTTTTTAGCCATTCCGGTATTAGCCGGTTCAGTATCATATATGCTGGCCGAAACATTTGGCTGGAAACAAGGATTAAACAAAAAGTGGCATGAAGCAAAAGGGTTTTATGGCATACTGGTTGTGTCAATTGTGCTTGGCTTCCTTATTAACCTTATTGGCATAAGCCCTATAAAAGCCCTAATATTTACAGCTATTGCCTACGGAGTAACTGCACCGGTGCTGATAGCCGTTATACTACACATATGTAACAACAAAAAAATTATGGGTGAGTTTACTAACAAACCTATATCGAACATTTTAGGCTGGGTAACACTTATTGTAATGACCATTGCAGCAGTAGCACTGTTTGTAACTATGTAAGCTCTCCTACTTCTTCAACACTTCTGTATTAATTACATTAATGGGTTTGCCGTTGGCATAAGCCACTACCTGGTCGAAAATATCAGAGAATTGAATTTCATATTCATCGCGCGATACATAACCGATATGTGGTGTACATATTACATTATCTAATTTCAATAAAGGATCATTTACATCAAGCAATGGTTCCTTTTCATATACATCAACTGCCGCCATACCGGGCCTACCTGCTTTAAGTGCGTTTACCAATGCGCCTGCTTCGATCAATGGAGCACGGCTGGTATTAACCAACACCGCACTTGGTTTCATACGTGCCAGATCAGCTGCAGTAACTATGTTGCGTGTGGCATCTACCAAACGCATATGCAGTGATAACACATCACATCTCTCAAAAAAATCAACTTTGCTTTTTGCAACTTCATACCCATCAGCTTTTGCACGTGCCAACGAAGCTTCACGTGCCCATACCAAAATGTTCATACCAAAAGCCTTGCCATAACCGGCAACAGTAGCACCTATTCGGCCATACCCGTATATGCCAAGTGTCTTACCTCTCAATGTTGAGCCCACTCCTATCTGCCACTTACCGGTTCTCAGTGCATTCATTTGTTGCGGCAACTGCCTTACAGCAGCCAACACAAGCGCCCAGGTTAATTCTGCAGCTGCGTATGATGGTGTACCGGGGTGCTGATCAGACGATAATATAACACCGCATTGGGTACAGGCATCAACATCAATATGAGGGTATACACTACGCTGACTTATCAGTTTCAGTTTAGGTAATTTTTCAAGCAAGGGTTTACGAATTTGGGTACGTTCGCGTATCAATACTAATACTTCAGTGTTCTTTAATCTATCAGCAAGTGCATCAGTGTCCTGCACATGATCATTCCAGATGGTAACGTTGTGCCCTTCTAACTTTTTAAAGCATGGCAGTGTGCGCAGGGTATCAAAATAGTCGTCAAGTATTGTGATATTCATATTACAAATTATAGTGCGGCATCGTACTCGTACCCTCTTTCGTACCAATAATCGGGCGGGCGGTTATCAGAAAAATACATGTATGCTATACGTTTAATATTCTTCACTCCATACTTTATGGGAATAATTAATCGCAGCGGAAAACCCTGTTCCATAGGCAAGGTATCGCCATTCATTTCGTAACAAAGCAAGGTTTGCGGGTGTATGGCGCTCTTCATATCAATACCTACATAGTAGGCGCTATCGGGTGTCATAAAGCCAACGTATTTATACATATCCTCGGGGTGAAGTGAATCGGGCGCACGGCCACTGTGCGTACCTAAACGGTACTTCTTTAAAAAGTCTGACAGCCTGGTTCCGCCCCACCAGCTTATCTGGCTCCAGCCCTCAATACATTTAAACTGAAAGGTCATGCTCTTTTTAGGGAAAGCCCTGATATCATTGATACCAAGGTGCATTACCGAATCAGGCGACTTACAATCGGGGTGGCGTATAATGGTCAGTTTCCATTTCGATGGATCAAAGTTATCACCCATACCTACATCGCCGTTCACACGCACATCCTTATCAGCTTTACTTACCGGGTATTCTTTTTCCAGATGCTTTTCACTGAATATTGCATTATTCACTTTCTCATCGGCATTCAATACCGTGCGCAGGTGCGATGATACACCATTGTCATCTTTACCGCTTCTCAACCAATTCCAGGCCAGTACAGCAACCACTATACCAATAAAGAAAACAGAGAATGATATTACAGTTCGTTTTCGTATGAAGCGCTTTGCTTCTTCGTCGGACATATTTTTATTGGCGCTCATGCAACAGGAGGTTTTTCTTCGGTTGTATCGGGTTCTTCAACAGGTACCGGCTTAATGGTTTCCACTTCAAAGCCTGTTACCATGGCCCTGAAATTGTTCCAACCTGCAATAATTACCTGAATGATATGAATAAGAAAAAATAATACGTAACCAATAGTAAGCGCAAAATGCAGAATACGTGCAAAGGTGTAACCACCCAATATGGTACACAGCCAACTGAACTGTGTTGGCTTGTAAATTGCAATGCCGGTAAGCAACGAGCCCAAACCCATAACTATTATAGATGAATAGGCCACACGTTGCGCAGCGTTGTATTTAGTTTGCGGCGGTTTGTTTTTGCTTAAACGCAGATCGTGCAACAACACCTGCCATGCCTGTTTAAAAGAACGTTTGTTCGGCCATAGGTATTTCCATTCGCCCGAAAAGAAAGTGTATAACACATATACAAGTCCATTGGCAAAGAACAGCCACATAAATACAAAGTGCAACGACATGCCATCGGCCAACCTACCATCAAGGTTAAGGGCCGAATAAAATGAATCGGGGAAGAACTTGAGAAGCGTTTTATCGCCAAAGCCAATGCGGTAAATATCGTTGGCCCAGTATATCATCAACCCACTCCATATCATTATGCCCAGCACAGGAAAGTTTACCCAGTGCGCCCAGCGGACTACTAAAGGATGTTTTTGTACGATACGTTTCAAATGTTCTTTTTAGGACAATAAATATACAGTAAAAATAACACCATTCATTTGTAAGATT
>DATHNG010000069.1:0-7163 GCA_035486275.1 Bacteroidia bacterium | reverse complement strand
AGCGCCATTCACAATATTGTTATTCGGTATGACAGTAAGGCTTACGGTGGCATATTCAACAGGCGCACCGGTAGCAGAATCAATAATTCTTCCTGTTATCTTTCCATTATACTGAGCTTCCGGCAACTGTGCAAACGCGACCACGCCGGATAACAGAAAAAACAATGATATAAATATGGGTTTAAATATTAAACGCATCCTCCTGAAAGAGTAACAAGTATATAAAGTGATCCTCCACTAATTCTGGATAAAAATACATATTCTGAAAGGCTGACGGGTGTTGATTTTATTAATATATGTTAAACTATTGAGAAATAAGATGAGTTGCTATATTTGTACTATGAGAAACAGAATTAGTTTAACCGTTTTGATCTTGCTGTGCTGTCACGTAGTAAACGCACAAATGAGCAACCCATTGTATAGTGGCAAATTAGTATTTGGTAACTGGCATACCAATATCAGGTTCGATAGCCTTAGGGTAGGCGACACCCTTATATTAAAGAACGATAACCATACACTTGAATACCTTGTGAATTTTACCGATTCTGGAAAGGTAACATGGTATCATGAACGCATGGACGCAGGTAGTACCTCACTCGAAATATTTGATGAATGGCAGCAGATCGGTACCTGGAAAAAAGAGAATGGAAATGTGTATGTTCAGACTACATTACCTGAGCCATCTTTTGCAAGTTCTAAAAAAGAAAAGAACATTACCTTCACTGTTATCAGTGAAAGCTATGCACTGGTAAAGCTTTATGTGGCAGCCATGACGGCGAAATAATATGTACAGGTATCTTTTCTATATTGGTGTATGCTTGTTGTTTGGATGCAAAAACACAGGCGGCGAAATGGATACCTACCGCGATTGTGGCTTGCAAGGCGATGCCAGAAGCGAAAAAGTAAAAATGCTCGATGAGCTAAAGAACAGGTACACATTTCCTGATTCTACGGACTTTGACCGCTCTGTAACCATTCAAACAATATTGGCTCCCGGTGAAGACCGTAACCGTTTCAACGACCATAAGGCAGTTGATATTACAGGTTATGTGTATGATGTAAAAGTAGGTGGGGTAGAGACATGCAATTGCCATGAACGTAACCCGCAATACCGCGACACACATATTGAACTGGTGTTATCAGCCAGTAGCGATGATGAGAAAAGATGTGTGATTGTAGAAGTAACCCCACGCATGCGCGAAATAATGGCAAAGAAGGGTCTTGACTGGAGCACAGATAACTTACGTAATACCATAAAAGGACATGTGGTGCGAGTGAAAGGCTGGTTGCTTTTTGATGAGGAACATGTTACCCAAGCTGAAAATACTGATCCTGATAACCCTAAGGACTGGCGCGCTACCTGCTGGGAAATTCATCCTGTTACAAGTATTGAAGTTTTAGATATTAGGTCGTAGTCTTTTAAAGTTTAAAACCATTTGGGCGTTCCCCTGCGGGTCGGGCTATGCGCTCATACTCCTCGCTGCGCTGCGGGGTAACCGCTTCTATCCCTAACGCGAAAGGCACTATCAGCCTAATGACTAACGACTTTTATTTACTTCCCGTACATTGTAAGTGCCGCTCTCAAATAAATAAAAGCATCAGTAGGAATATTGTATTCCTTGCCATCAATTTGTTCCATAGCAACTACCTCGCGCTTTGCACCAAGCCGTACTACAACCATTTTTTTATCAGGTATTACGAAAATGTATTGCCCTTGCAAGCCACGGCAATATGGAATAGTATGCCCTTCGAATTTTAATATCCACCACTGGTAACCGTAATACGCCACAAGCTTTGGAGTAGTAGAAGCCTCAACCCAATCCTTAGGAACAAGTTGTATATATGAAGTTAATGTAGTCGATTTACCCGAAGAATCGACATAATTTGCAATTCCATCAATGCATTTTCCTGAATCTAAATACAATTTACCGATGCGTGCAAAGTCACGTGCATTACTATTAAAACAGCAATATGCTTTTTCAAGTCCGCCTTTGTGGTCAGTGCTCCAGAATGCAGGATGTTCCGCTCCCAACGGCTTCCATAGTTTTTCTGTCGCATACTCACTCAGGCTTTTGCCAGTTGCTTTGGTTATGCAATAGCCCAGTAATTGAGTGTTTCCGCTCAGGTATTTCCATTCGGTGCCCGGCTTTTCAACCACTTTATATTTCAACGTGTATTCCATTACATCGCTGCTGTAATATGCCTCGGCAGGGTACGAAAACGGACTTACATAATTTTCACCAAAATTAATTCCTGATCCCATTTCAAGCAGGTCTTTTAATGTCAGCAAGCTATCCATGCCTTCTTTATATTGCGGAATAAAGTCGCTTACTTTTTCATCTACACTCTTTATTTTTCCTTCTGCAATAGCTATACCGCATAAAATACTGGTAATACTTTTACCCATTGAAAATGAATTCGAGTGCGATGTATCTGAATATCCGTCCCAGTATTGTTCGTGCAGTAATGAGTCGTTCTTTATAACTACAAAGGCCACCGTTTTCATTTTCTTAAACTGTGGTACCAACGAATCAGGTATAATGCCTTTGTTGTAACCCTTTGCTATAGGCCATGGGCGTGGTTTTCCTGTTTCTACAATATTGTTAGGGAAAATTCCATACTCATCTATCGCCGGGCTTAATCTGCCTTTAAAAACTGTATTGGCTAAGGTTTTATACATGTAAAACCTGCCTGTAAACAGTATAACAAAGTTTACTGTTACAATTATTATAAATAGCAGGGCTGCAATAAACTTAAATACTTTTTTCATTTGTTATGGCTGATTATGTAGTTTCAAAGATATAACTTTAGTGTTAAGGGATATTTGCTGGCCTTTTCTTCCCCTCGCCTTTCAGGAGAGGGTGGGGTGAGGTCGGCTCTTATTTGGGGCTGTAAATCCCCTCCTTGGAGGGGTGAAGGGGTGGGTTTCATTTGAGGCTGCTATCCCTCACCACTCGCCGGTCTTTCCTAAACTCGCATCATTTGCGGCTAACTCGCGCCCACCTTTACCGCAGTTCTTAGTCTTAAGTCGTTAGTGTATTTTGCGTTAGGGATTATTCGTGTCTCGTTTATTCTTTAAGGAACTCATGAGGGCTTCGCCGTTGCAGTGGAAACCCCGCATCCGCCAGCTGACGGAGAGGAGTTGTAACGTAAAGCCCGACCCGCAGGGGAACGCCCTGAAAAAATGTTGAGTTTTAAATTCTAAATGGGAAATTGCTTCATTGCTCTATAAACATAAAGCCTCAATACTCACTTCTCATTAGTAGCTCTTCTTTTTCCCAAACATATATGTTGCCGCACCAACATAGTATTTAGCATCGTCTTCACCTTGTTGCCTGCCCAGCCGCACTACAATCATATTTTCATCGGGCACTATATATACATATTGCCCGAATAAGCCGGCAGCATATGGCACATAATGTTTGCCCACATGGGTTATCCACCATTGGTAGCCATAATAATTAACCACTTTAGGGCTTATAGATGCCAACACATAATCTTTCGGTACAAGCTGTTGTCCGTTCCATTTGCCGGAGTCAAGGTATAGTTTCCCCAATCTTGCAAAATCGTGCGCATTGGAATTGAAACAGCAAAAGGCTTTTTCCATACCATCTTTTTTATCAGTGCTCCAGTATGCAGGGTTTTCTGCGCCCATTGGTTTCCATAATTTCTCCGATGCGTAATCGCTCAAATTTTCTCCCGTTGCCTTTTTAACCACATATCCAAGTATGGTAGTATTGCCACTCATATAATCATACTCTTTGCCTGGTGTAGAGGTTACGCTATATTTCAGGGTTACCTTCATCAGGTCGAAACCATAGTATGCCTTGGCCGGGTAGCCAAACGGGCTCAGATAGTTTTCATCGAAGTGAATGCCCGAGCTCATGGTCAGCAAATCTTCAATGGTAAGCAGGCTATCCATGTCTTTGTTGAAATTCGGAATGAAATCACTTACCTTTTCCTTTACGCTTTTTATTTTGCCTTCGCTAATGGCTATACCAGTAAGTATGCTCACAATACTCTTTGCAGCCGAAAATGAATTGGTGTGCGAGGTGTCTGAATAACCATCCCAGTATTGTTCGTAATATATCGAGTCGTTTTTAATGATCATGTATGCCTCTGTTTTATACTTTTTAAAATATGCCATACAATCTGTTGGGATAGTATCTTTATTAAAACGTGATGAAATAGCCCAGGGCTGAGGCTTGCCAATATCTACTTTGCGGCTGGGCAGGTTTGTATACCCATCAATATCGGGGTTCAGGCGGCCTTTTAAATACGTGTCTTTGATACCGCGCCAGAGATAGCTATGTGCACAACCTATTGAAAGTAATACCACAAGGCCAATAATTACTCCTCTTTTCCCCAAAAATGTTTTCATAGTATATCGGCTTGCACAAAGCCAAATATATGATATTTGTATCTATGTTAATATGAATGCTATGCGCAGAATAATAATAATGGCCTGTGTATTATGTGTGGT
The DNA here is from genome assembly GCA_035486275.1 of Bacteroidia bacterium. Taxonomy (GTDB): domain Bacteria; phylum Bacteroidota; class Bacteroidia; order JABEUT01; family JABEUT01; genus JABEUT01. The sequence continues at coordinate 2,680 of DATHNG010000069.1, read as the reverse complement.
GCTAATTGCCTGTAAGCGCGATGTCGTGTATAAAGAAGTAGGCTCAGATAAAGGCCTGTTTACAGTGTTATTGCCTGAGTATATGGAATCGACCGATACCATTTTCCCGGGTGTTTCTATTTTGCAATATAGCAATGATTCTGTTCCACTTTATGTTGTAGCTTTTGACACCACACGCGAAGGTTTGAATGAAACAACACTTGAAGCATTTTATGACTCAACTCTTTCAGAGCCCAATATGCCCGATGCCCAACTCGATAAAAGAACATTCAAACTAATTGATGGTGATTCAGCTTATACTACAAGGCTGGTGGGGACTATAATGGGCGATAAGCTTGCATACCGTATGGCAACCATTGCTACACGCACGCATTTTTTCTATTTACAGGTATGGACCAAAGCGGCAAAGGAAAAGGATTTGCAGGAAGTCATGGATAAGATCCTTTTTTCCTTCCATGACAAAAATCATAAGAAAGTATGACATTTCTGTGACACATGGTTGACACTTTACGGTGACATTTGTATCGAACAAAAAGAACAGAAGTGGATCGTTACCTGGTATTAGCATTTACACATAGTTCTACAGGGCTTAAAAACCTCGACGGCCTTTTTATAGATGAGACTGTTCTTCCGGAAAGACTTGCTAAAATAAAATCAGAGTTAAATATTGATGGCCTTATGTACCTTGGTACATGCAACAGGCTTGAATTTATATTTTCGGTTTCTGCTCCGGTAAAGGAAAGTTTTGCAAAAAACATTATTAAGCTATTTCACCCTGAATGGAAAGAAAGAGATATTAAATGGGCATTGAATCGTGCACAACTGTTACGTGGCGAAGAAGCGGTTCAGCACGTGTTTGAAGTGGCATCGTCACTTGATTCACTTGTTGTGGGTGAAAGAGAAATAATTACACAAGTAAGACAGGCTTTTGAGTGGTCGCACAAGCATGGTTTGACTGATGATTTTATAAGGTTATTGGTACGTAAAACAATAGAAACAGCCAAAAAGGTTTATACCGATACCAAAATTGCCGAAAAGCCTGTTTCAGTAATGTCGCTGGCTTGCCGTAAGTTACAGGAATGGAATGTAGGCATTGATTCCAGGGTAATAATGGTGGGTGCAGGGCAAACGGCCGATATCATGGTTAAATACCTGAGTAAGCATGGTTTTACCAGGTTTACTGTGTTTAACCGAACCTTAAAGAATGCTAAAGAATTGGCAGATAAGTACAAAGTTAATGCGCATTCATTAAAAGAATTGGAAGCATTTAAGGATGGCTTTGATGTATTGATAACATGTATTCAAAGTGCAAAGCCAATAATTACAAATGATGTATTCGATGCACTGGCTAATAATGAGAAGGGCACCAAAGTGATAGTTGACCTTGGGCTTCCATTTAACGTTGATAAGGCGGTACTTACTAAAAAGGACGTTAAAGGAATTAATGTAGATAGCCTGAACGGCATTGCTAAAAAGAACCTTAACGAGCGTAAAGGAGAAATGGTACTTGCAGGAAAGATAATAGCAGAAGCCGTAAATGAGTTTTATACCGACCTGAAAGGCCGTAAAATTGAAATAGCTTTTAGCGAAGTACCGGTACGCATACGCGAAATAAAAGAAAGGGCCATGTCTTCTGTTTTTTCTAAAGAAATTGGCTCGCTTTCCATTGAATCGAAAGAAGTGCTTGAGAAAGTGATTGATTATATGGAGAAAAAGTGCATCAGCATACCAATGCAGGTAGCTAAAGAAAAACTCCTCGACTTAGAAGCTTAAAACAAGACGAACTATTATCTTATTACGACGAACCTTTTTCAGGGTGCAACGTATTTTCTTAGAAAAAGTAGTATATTTGCTTCAATTGAAGGGTGTAAATGGCTGAAAAGACTATTATTTCCAATGTTTCTGAAGGCTTTGAAGTGAAAGAAAATGTAAGTGATTTTCCTAAGGACCTTTTTACGACAGTTTCGGAGCTTACTACTGATGGGTTGGCTATTACCGAAAAGGGCCATTTTTTGCTCGTAAATGACCAATTACTTAGCACCTTTAAGCTGAAACGTGAAGAATTAATAGGTAGCGATTCCCTTGAATTGATCCATAAGGATGATGTTGCCAGGGCAATGGATGAAGTCACCCGGAACCGTAAAGTATTTTATGAGTTAAGGGTACGAAGAGGCGATGGCCTCTATATATTGACTGAGGTAAGAGGTCATCCTGTTTTATTTCAGGGAAGAGAATGCAGATTGCTGATCGTAAAAGATATTACACAACGCAAAATAGCCGACAGACTCTTTAATAACTATCTTAATATAATTGATGCTTTCCCTGAAGCTATTTGTGTGCATGATAAATCAGGCAAAATATTGTTCGCTAACCGAAGCGGGGTTAAGCTTGTAAATGCTACTTCTCAGGACGAAGTAATTGGCCGTAATGTAATGGAATTTGTATTGCCTGAACATCAGGCTACCATAAGGGAGAATAAACCAAGGTTTGAAAAGCATGAGGCCATTACAGGCCGTTTCGTAAAAATGAAACAGTTTGGTAGCTCTGAGCCGATAAGTGTTGAAGCTTCTGTTATACCTACCGAATGGGGTGAAGAACCTGCAGCTATGGTGTTATGCCACGACACTTCATTAGAAGAACAAATTGAAAAGAGTGAAATAGCTAAGCAGGTAATGCAATC
>DATHNG010000068.1:0-7159 GCA_035486275.1 Bacteroidia bacterium | reverse complement strand
ATAAAATCAATCACGATGGAAAGACTACGCTGCATAATACTGGATGACGATGCTCAAATAAAACTTGACCATCCTGAGTCGGAATTTAAGAGTTATATTAAAAGAAAAACAAAGTCTCAATAATCACTATGGCTAAATATACAAAAAGTGCATTTGCTGTCTTATTGCTATTAAGTAGAATCCTGAGCGCCCAAACTATAAAGTGGGGCCATGAAAACAATTCAAGTATTCCAATACGAGCCATTATAGGAAGCGATGACCAGGGTTTCTATATATTAAGATACGCCAGAGATGTAAGCCATTATGGTGACAAACCAATGAAGGATGTAACACTTGAAAAGTATGATTTTTCTGATAAGCAACTATATACCAAAAACATTGAAATAACCGAAACAGAAGGCAAAAACAAAAAACTGCTAATAGATACTATATTGTATTTAAAAGACAATATGGTAGCCATTGCATACGCCAATGATTCAAAGGATGCCTACGCAATAAAAATAGGCAAAGACGGAAGTGTTGATGCAAATAAAACACTTATTGGTAGTGTTGACCCAAGTAGTATTGTTTCTCAAAACAACCTGCTGGCAGCTAATCGATACTGTGTTCTTGTTTCAAAGGACAAGACTAAGCTAATGGCTTATTATGTAAAAGCAAAACAGAAGAAAATAACAGTTAAAATGCTGGACGAAAATCTTGCTGGACAATGGAGCCAGGAAATTAATCCCCCTGTAACCGGAGATTTTAATTTTATAGAGTCCATAACGGATGGAACAAAGGCATACTTCTTAATTAGTGAAGAAAAAGAAAAACATAAAACTACATACTCACTTATCAGGTACGACAACGGTTCAAACTCCACTAAAAAAATAGAACTGAATATCGATAACCACAAACCAATCGAAAGCTTCAATCTTGATATAAACAGTTCAGGTGATGTATGGTTCACGGGCTTTTACGAAAATGAAACAGGTGATGGAGCAAGAGGTTGCTTTATAATGGATGTGGATAATTCTGGACAAGTAAAGCTTAATAAGTCGGCAGAATTGAATACTGACTTCCTGACAAAGTTTGTTAGTCAAAAGAAGGTTGATAAAGGAAAAGGAATTGAGAATGTTAATATGAGAAATACCAGCGTTATGCCTGATGGAAGTGTTATACTTATGGCGGAACAATTCAAGGGTTCACCTTTTTATAGAACGCCTGACATGGTTGCACGATCTAACATGAATGACCTTAATCCTGCACACAGCGCATTTGCCATGACAGACGTTGAGGCTGAAAACAGATATAAGGATGGAATAGTTGTAAAAATAACAAATAACGGAGCTATCGCCTGGAGTGATGATATTATTAAGGATGCAAACCACAACACAACTTCACTGGCGAAACTTGTTTGCCCGTATGGCTATTTCATAAACGGAACTACATTATACATAGTTTATAATGACAATAGAAGATATACCATTAAAAGCCAGGAGGACATGGTTAAGGAGAAAGACGATGTTAAAGTGACCTGGTTGGATGCAATTTCATCTGATTGGGCTTTATCATTGTCATCCATTGATCTTGCTTCCGGTGCAGTGCAAAAGAAACAGATTCCTGAAGAATATGAAAAAAACAAAGCAATCATATACCCTGAACTAATTACGCAATCAGGTGATAATGTAATAATGTACCGTTCAGATGGCAAGAAAAATCAATTCGGACAATTTGTAATACAATAGTAGAAAATGAAAAAGCTCATCTTTCTGATATTATGTTTGATTGAAATTACTACTGTCGGCCAACAATCGGTTACAGACAAACTATTAACTTCAATCAGAAGTGGTGGAACAGGTGTTGGCTATTTTACTATAAATTACACAGTAGGAGCCTACCAGACAACAGAAACCGATGTAATATATATTAACGCTGATGATACGAGTACTATAACATACCGTATAAGGGGTAGTATATTGGATACAGGAAAGAATGGCATTGATAGCAGTTTTGCATTAACAGCAAACCAAATGAGTTTACTGAATGGTTTCTATCAATCGGCAAGCAATAAAACCAATCCGGATCCGGCTGTTACGAATATGACTAAAGGTGCAAAAGGGAACCTAACCGTAAACTTTTGTTGCGGAGATGCCATAGATATGACATACACTTCTTGTACACATATTAGCCTTATCAGGTATTTACTTTCATATTGGACAAACTGGAATTAGCAATACAGCCATGAGTAAAAAACTAACCCTCCTGCTCCTTTTTATAGTACCCTTCATAGGTAAGGCAACGAACTATACTTCAAATTCAAATGGCAACTGGTCAAGTTCAGCTACATGGACACCCACAGGAGTACCAGGCTCAGGAGACACTGTTACGATTGCCAATACTGTAACATTAGATGCCAATGAAAGTATTAAAAAGATCACGATCAATAGCGGAAAAACATTTACAATAAATGCAGGAATGACACTGACAGTATATGGCGATTTTACAGACAACGGCACGTTCACAAATACGGGAGTCAATAGCGGTCTCAGTTTTAATGGTTCTGTTAATCAAACCATTAGTGGAACTGCAACACCGATCAGCTTTAAAAATCTTACTATAAATACTGCAGCTTCTACGGACACTGTTAAATTAGGCAAGGCAATTTTTGTCAACGATAGCCTGGCGATTACAAGCGGTACATTGGCTTGTGTGACCTTTAGCATAACCGGTAATGGAACAGGTACTTTTACCATGGCATCCGGTACAACATTGGTATTGGGTATTCCTTCATCTTCTACCTTACCAGGCTTTCCAAGTGGTTTTACGAATGAACATATTTCATTAAACCCTGCAAGTAATGTTGTGTATCAAGCTGATAATACAGTTACAGGTCAAACGGTGACGACGGCACCCTATTATGGTAATTTATTTGTTACATCCTCATCGGCAGGTACCCAGGCAACTGCATTGTTCTATGTGTTAGGCAATCTTAACATCGGTGCAGGTGTTACATTTAAGTTGAATGCCACCACGGATAGTATAAAAGGCAATATATCAATTGCATCAACCGGAACCTGTAAGCCTCTTGGATCGAGTGCTTATTTATCTGGTAATCTTGTCAACAATGGAACATTCTCAGCTTCCGGCGCATTTTATTTCTATGGTAGTTCAAATCAACTGATAAGTGGTCCAACAGGTAATCCTATCAATACAACTTTCACCACGCTGCTTATTTTACCAAAAGTAAGTACTGACACTACTTTTATTGAAGCTAACATTAAAGCAAGTACACTTGATAATGGAGGTACGGTTTTTGTTCCTGCTGCCTATAATGATACTATAGGTTTAGCGAATGTAAATAATTCAGGTACCATTACTGCATTGAATGGTGTTGCATACATTACAGCAGGCCAGCTTAAGACCAATGCTTTTAATTTTTACAAAATGACCGTAGGGAGTAACTCTTTACAATATGCCAATGTTACCGTAGCATCTGATCTTACAATTCGGACGGGAACGTATGGTATAAGCAGCGGTACACTTAATGTACATGGTAATTATATAAATAATGGCGGTATTTTTTCAGGAACTGTTATTATGAGTGGCAGCCATAACCAAACGATCAGCGGAACAGGTACATTAATCGGGAGTATACAAATTAACCAAAGCGCTTCGACCGACACTCTTAAGCTTGCAAGTTCTATCACTTGTTATGCCATGACTATTACCCAAGGTGTTTTAGATGTAACAACTTCTAATTACGGAATAACCATTGAACAGAATTGGAATAATAACAATGCAACCAGCAGTTTTGTTGCAAGGAACGGCACAGTTACCTGTACACCATATAATACTTCTACAAACGAAACCTTAGGTGGAAGTGCATCAACCACATTTTACAATCTTACTACAAACTCAACCGGAACAGGTATAATAAATATGGGTATTGCAGAAACGGTAACGAATAGCCTTACAATTTCTGCAGGAGATTTTATAACTGAGAACTTTCCATTGACAGTTAATTCTTCCACTACCCTTACAATGGGTGCGAATTCTCTGTTCGCTATTGGTTCAAATGGTTATAGCACAGTAATTGCTTTTCCGGGTTTTACCAGGAGTAATATGAGCCTGGCTTCTACAAGTACTATAGATTATCTATGTGCAACCGGCTCACAAGTCATTTCGACCGTTCCATTATATGCTAATCTTCTTATTGCAGGAAACGTTTCTGCATCGAAATACATATCCGGAACGCATTTAATAGTAAATGGGAACCTGACAGTAAATCCATATGTTGGTTTGGGCATAGCAGCAGATACTGTAGATGTTGGCGGTAGTGTCATCATTGTTTTGCCAGGAGCTATTTCAATGACCACAGGGCTTTTAAATATAGGAGGAAACTTTACCAATGGTGGTTACTTTACTAAGGGAACAGGCACTGTGGTACTTAACGGGACTACAGGACAGACAATTGGCGGAACAGCTGTTACCAACTTTAACAACTTAACCTTGTCAAGTAGCGGCAGTGAAACAATAACCTTAACAACTAATGAAACAGTTTGGGGCGCGTTCCTTGTAAGCACAGGCACATTCACCCTTGGAGGTGCATATCACACCCTAAGTATATCCAGCACTTTTACAAATAACAGTACCCTTTCAGCGACAAGCGGAACCGTTGTATTTAATGGTACCAGTGCTCAGACCATAGGCGGTAGCTCATCCACATCATTTTATAATCTGACCTGTAATGGAACAACTGTAACACTTGGGCTGAATCAAACTGTTAGTGATTCTCTTCTGGTCAAAACTGGAACATTGGATGTTTCCACATCGAATTACGGCCTTACAGTAGGAGGTAATTTTGCTAACAATGCAGCTTTCACACCACGTAGCGGTACGGTTACTTTCAATGGGAACGGTACTCAATTGATATCAGGAACTACATACCCGACATTTTACAATATGACCATTGCAGGTGGAAGCGGACAAACAGTTAGCTTAGGACACAATCAAGCGATAACGAATAACTTATTAATATCATCTGGTTTATTGGATGCAACTTCATCAAACTATAATCTGACCATTGGAGGTAATTTTACAAGCACAGGAGGAAGTTTCAACCCAAGAAGTGATACTGTAACAATGACGGGTAGCAGCACCCAAACATTAGGAGGCTCGGCAACACTGTCATTAAGTAGTTTAATAATAGGAACCACAGGCACGATCTTGGGCGGCAATATTACGACCACTTCTAATGTAACAATAAATTCAAGTGCTACGCTTAATGCTTCAAGCCATACGATCACTACAGCAGGTAATTTCGTTAATAACGGAACATTTACACCTTCAAGCAGTACGGTTTATTTCAACAACACTGGACATCAATGTATAAAAGGTTCATCCACTTCTACATTTAATAATCTGACAGTCGGAGCATTAAGTATATTGGGTAACTCTGCAAGCGGAGGGACAAATATAGCTGGACTTATAACTATTTTGCCTGGTGGCTTAATGGATTGTACCTGCCCTTAATATTAATAGTCAAATGAAAAAGTGCTTCATGTTTATTTTCTTGATTCTACCAGCTTTTGCAATAGGACCGGGTAGGTATCTGTTATAGCATTGGACAAACTGGAACTAATAATATAATCATGAGCAAAAAAATTATCCTGCTTATTTTAGTTATAGTGCCTTTCATAGGCAAGGCAATTAATTATACATCAACTGCCAATACAACCTGGTCAGCGATGACATGGCTCCCAGCCGGCACTCCAGGGCCAGGAGATAATGTGACTATTGCCAATAATGTTACACTTGATGTTAGCGTAAGCATAAACAATATTACCATTAATAACTCGGTAACATTCACAGTAAATGCCGGAAAAACGTTGACACTTTATGGTAATTTCACAAATAATGGCACCTATACAAATACAGCCGTGAAGAGTGGTTTGAGTTTTAACGGTTCAGCTAACCAAAGCATTAGTGGAACTGGAGCAATTAGTATTAAGAACCTTACGATAAATACAGCGGCTTCCTCAGATACCGTTAAATTAGGCAGGGCAATAACAGTCAGCGATAGTTTGGCAATTACAAGCGGTACGTTAGCTTGCGTGATCTATACCATAACGGGTAATGCCACTGGTACCTTTACAATGGCATCCGGTACAACTTTAGTAATAGGTACTCATAGCTTTAGTACATTTCCAGGTTTTCCAAGTAATTTTGGTAATTTACAAATCTCGCTTGACCCTGCAAGCACTGTAGTATATCAATCTGCCGGCGGGCAAACAGTTTCATCCGTACCTTATTATGGCAACGTGATCGTAACAACACAAAACGCAAGTACTACTACTGGTGGCACACTATTTTATGTAAAAGGCAACCTTACTATCACAGGTATTACCTTTACAGTGAATTCAACGGTTGATACTATAAAGGGAAATGTTACAATAAGCTCGGGTGGAACATACAGCACCTCATCCGCAAATGAATATTTACAAGGCAATTTTACGAATAATGGTACTGTTGCAAGGGGTTCGGGCACGGTACATGTTGTTGGAACCACAGGCCAAACCATCGGTGGTAGCGGTACAACCACATTTGATAACCTGACGATTAATTCAGGTGCAACTGTTACGTTAGGTAACGCCCTAACTGTAACGGGTGCCTTCCTGCTCAGTGCAGGAACGTTTGATGTATCTGCATCTAATTACAGTTTAACCGTAAAAGGTAATTTTACTAATAATTCCACCTTTAATGAAGAAAGCGGAACAGTAACACTTAATTGTCCCAGTGCTCAAACGTTGGGCGGAACTACGTCAACTACATTCTACAACCTAACCATAAATGCAGCCTCCGTTGGAACGGTTACTATGAGTATTGCTATAACCGTAAATAATAACCTTACCATTTCAGGGGGAACATTGAGCACCTCGACTTTTCAGATAACAGGTAACTCAACAGGTACTTTTTCGATGGCAGCAAGCACTTTTCTGTTAGTGGGCTCAAATGCATCTTCTACAGTAGTTTATTTTCCTACCAATTATACATCAATAAGCCTTAATGTTACAAGTACTGTTGATTATCTTACACAGAGTACCTCGCAACCTATATCGACTCTTCCTACATATGGTAATTTAACGATCGCAGGGCTTGTAATTGGAACTAAGAGCCT
>DATHNG010000067.1:0-24237 GCA_035486275.1 Bacteroidia bacterium | reverse complement strand
GGTTGCGGTAGTGCTGATGGAGGAGCGAACGTATCGGTAACAGGCGGAACAAAACCATATCAATATAGCTGGAGCACCGGATCTACTATTAGTTCTATAAGTAACCTGGCAGTAGGTACTTATTCAGTAACAGTTACAGATAGTAATACCTGTGCTACTGATGCACTTGTTTCAGTAAGTAATGCTTCAGGTCCATTGGTTACATTAGATTCAGTAGTTAACTTTAATTGTGTAAACAAAACACTGGGCGATATTGTTATAAATGCCACAGGAGGTACACCGCCATATAGTTATGCATGGACCAATGGCGCAAGCACACAAAATATTTACGATCTTACATCAGGCAATTATGGAGTGACAGTAACTGATGCTGCCGGTTGTGCAGGAAGCGCCAGCGCTAAAATAACCACAGCCCTGCCTCAGGGAGTATCAATTTGCATGGCAACGGTTGATCCGTCTACCGGTTTTATTAATCTGGCATGGGATCCTGATCTGAACAGCAGAATAAAGTATTACTATATATATAGGGAAACAACCGCACCCGGTATATTTAATATTATTGGTCACTCTTCAGGCAGTTCAGGATTGTATGTTGACACCATTTCAAATTCGGGTAACCGTAGCTGGGCTTATGAAATATCAGAGCTTGATTCGTGCGGACAGTCATCGCCTATCAGCCAGAGTGTATTATTTAAGACCATACACCTTACCACAACATTGGCTAACAGCACAACTGTAGATCTTGTATGGGATAATTTTGAAGGTGCTACGTTTACACATTATATTATTTACCGTGACAGCGTTCCCGGAATAACGTACGATAGTATTGCATCAGTATCACCAAACACATTTGGGTATGTTGATACACCCCCAATGTCCTATACAGGAACATGGTTTTACCATGTGGGTATTGGCGGCGCAACTGGCTGCAGTTCACATGGGCCTCTGCATGGTATAGACGCTATAAATTACAATGCATCTAAATCAAATACAGGTAACATATATTTCAATCCACCTCTGAATATACAGAATATGGCGTCAGTAAATTCATTGAATATATTTCCTAACCCTACCAGGGGTATGTTTAACCTTAGCATGAACCTGAATAAACAACAAACCGTTGTAGTTAAAATATACGACGACCTTGGCCAGCTTATTGAGCAGGAAAACTACACTAAGCAAAATGGTAAAATGGTTGAGCAATATGATATGAGTGGATATGCAAAAGGCATTTATACCATTCAGGTAATTACCAGCGATGGTGTTACGTACCGCAGAGTGGTGTTACAATAATAGCAACTGCAATATAAAAGCCCGGGTAGTAAAAAGCCCGGGCTTTTTTGTATCTGCTTTGACTTAAAAACGGTATTATTGTAAGCTATTTTTATTGAATTCGTGTCCATTCGCAAAATAAGCCTTTATACAGCCACCTTTATAGTTATTGCCAATATGATTGGTACCGGGGTTTTCACTAGCCTTGGCTACCAGCTTGATGGTATTCAGTCGGGCTTTGCCATAATGATGCTTTGGGTATTAGGCGGTGTAATTGCATTGTGCGGGGCATTATCGTATGGCGAACTGGCCTCAGCCATGCCTCGTTCAGGCGGGGAGTATCAATACCTCACTAAAATATTTCACCCCTTGCTGGGTTTTTTATCGGGTTGGGTATCGGTTACGGTTGGTTTTGCAGCACCGGTAGCCCTATCTGCAATGGCATTGGGTAATTATGTAAACAAAGTGTACCCCGTTATTAACCCGGTTATTATGGCATCGGGCATTGTGGTACTTATTACCATTATACATTCCTTTACTTTAAAAAGAAGTGCCTTAATTCAGGATGCATCAACCATTCTTAAAATTGTGCTGATATTGTTTTTTGTAGTTGCCGGTTTAGTTTTGGCAACATCTCAGCATGTTGATATATTACCAGTTGTAAGCAATGTAAAAGAACAAAGCTGGACATGTATCTTCTCGGCTTCATTTGCGGTATCGCTCAACTATATCTACTATGCGTATTCAGGATGGAATGCCTCGGCATATATTGCCAACGACATGGAAAACCCTAAGGTAAATATTCCTAAATCGCTTTTGTACGGCACTATAATAGTTATGGTGTTATATGTGCTTATCAATTATGTGTTCCTCTATTCTTCACCCATGAGTGAGTTAAAGGATAAGCAGGAGGTAGGTTACATTGCCGCTACTCATATCTTTGGCCCGAATGGTTCAAAGCTAATGGCTATTCTTATTGCACTCACGCTGCTATCGTCAGTTAGTTCAATGGTATTTATTGGCCCGCGTGTGGCTCAGGTTATGGGGCAAGATTTAAAACAAATAAGCTTTTTAGCAAAGCAAAATAAGCATGGTATTCCTGTTGTAGCTAAAGTTATACAATGCGCCATTTCGGTTTTTCTTGTAATTACCTCAACATTTTCCGATGTAATGTTATACGTTGGTTTCACATTGAACCTTATTACATTCCTTACTGTATTTGGGTTGTTTGTTATGCGCATCAGGGGAAAGATAAAGTCCGATTCATACAAAACATTTGGCTATCCTGTAACTCCTTTCATTTTCTTACTTTTGAGCGCATGGACTCTTTATTTCACCATGAGTGTCAATTACAAACAATCGCTGCTGGGCCTGGCAACCATACTGGCAGGAAGCATAATTTATTTTATACGGAAACCAAAAACCTATGATCAAGAAGTCAGTTAACATTCTATTGTATTCCTTATTACCATTGGTGTTTGTAGCATCGTGCTCAAACCAGCCTACACAAAATAAAACTGAAACTGCACCACCTGCTGCACCTAAAGTTGATACGGTTAAGAAGCATGTTGCTCCTGTTGTGGTTAAGCCGGTGAATATTGATACAGTAACACCGAACAGAAAGTATAATGACATAGCCCGTTATATAGCCGGCATGAAGCAGTTAAATGGAAGTACATTGCCTGCAACACTTGAAAAAGATACGGTATGGATACGTTATTCCAAGAATTTCACCTATGAATGGGGGCATGCTGATAATGTGCGCCTGAAGCCAATGGCAACATGGGCGGTAACCGAACTGGCAGCACAACGCAAGCAAAACCTTGATGTATTCTATCCTTTTAGTGGTCCTGATATTTTGCATGCCAATGTACTTTTTCCACAGGCAAAGCACTATCACTTATATGGCCTTGAAAGAGCAGGTGCATTGCCTGAATTGGCAAAAATGAAAACAAAGGATATTGATTCATATATGACCGAGGTGTATGGTTCGCTTGATGATATTCTTACCAAAAGCTATTTCATTACCAAGAACATGCTGAACGATCTGCAAAAAAATAATGTCAACGGAACATTGCCGTTAATGTGTATTTTTTTAGTGAGGAACAATTATGAGATAGTGAATGTAAAGTACTATCATTTAAATGACGACGGAACTGATTCACCTTTAAATAAAGATAGTGTACCTGCACATACCAACGATTTTGTAAAAGTATATTTCAGGCACCTTGGTGATACGGGCATACAAGTGGCTTCGTATATGAAATGCAATATGGTGGATGCGGAAATTCAAAAAAATACAGGGCTTATGGCCTTCCTGAATAAAATGCCTGTTTCAACCACCTACATAAAATCAGCTTCCTACTTATTGCATAACCCTACTTTTTCTGTAATGCGCAATGCGGTGTTAAAGAAAAGCGCCAGCATAGTACAGGATGATACCGGAGTTCCTTACAGGTATTTGCCTTCAAAGGATTGGAAACTTACCTTTTATGGTAATTATATAAAGCCTGTCAGCAGTTTCCCTTCAGGTTTTTATCAACTTGACCTGCAGAAAGCATACCATATCGGTGACAGTTTAAAGCTAGTAAAGCCATTACCATTTTCCCTGGGTTACCATTGGGGTTCTAACTACCAGAACCTTATTAAGGCAGAACGCAAAAGTTAAAGCCTGATGAAATTATGGTGTGCCATAGTACTGGTAATTGCAGCACTGCAACCTTGTACAGGGCAGGGTAATTTAATTGACAGCATCAACCCTTCGCTTCCTGTATATCACGACGTCAAAAAAGTTAATTCTGTTCTGCTCGAAATTATTCATTCCAATTCACTCGACTTAAAATATCATAAGGTATTTGAGCATCCTTCAAAATATCATTTCCAGGTTATTTATACTCAAATTAACCGCGATTCAAATAATGTAGCGCATCTTAAACGGCATTATCTGTATCCTCCAAGTACCAGGTATTATTACCCGGCAAGCCTTGTAAAATTGCCTTTGGTTGCACTTGCGCTTGAGAAAATAGATAGCCTCAATAAAATATACGGCATAACAAAAGATACACGCCTTGCTGTTGACAGTGCATATAAATGCGAGACAGTAGAGTATCGCGATACCACGGCAAAGAACAAATACCCTAGCATTGCTCACTTTATAAAACAAATGTTACTTGTTAGCGATAACTATGCCTATAGCCGTATATATGAATTCCTCGGGCCCAAATATATAAACCGCAGGCTACACGAAATGGGATATAGTGATGCAATGATAAACCAGCGATTTAATGTGCATTGCGATAGCACTGCTAACAGGCACACCAACCCCTTTACATTTCTCACAGACGACTCAGCAGTACTATATAAACAACCTGCCGACAGTAATATGGCAAGTATTCAAAATGTGGCGGAGCATACTATAATAGGTAAGGGATACCGGGAAGATGCAAAAGTTAAGACAGCCCGTGATTTCAGGCGTAATAATTATATGCCATTTAAAAATGAGAATGATATTCTGCTCTCTATTATTTTCCCGAATAGCTTTCCTGTAAAAAGCCGTTTCAGGTTAACTGATGACGATTACACCTTTTTATATACATATATGGGTATGCTGCCACGCGAAAGCGATTACCCGCATTATGATAGAAAATCGTATGATGATAACCTTAAGAAATATATATACTATGGCATGACAGATACTATATCTGACAGTGCTATTGGTAATATCCGTTCAATGAATATTGTGGGCAGGGCCTATGGCTTCCTCGCCGACTGTACATATATGATAGATACTATTACGCATTCGGAATTTTGTTTATCGGTGCTGATGTACCTGAACGAGCGCAATGTGCTGAATGATGGTAAGTATGAATACAAAACCATTGGCCTTCCTTTTATGAGTGACCTCGGCCATGCAGTTATGGAATATGAGAATAAGAGAAAGAAAAAACACCCGGCTGACTTGAATAAATTCAAAAACCTCTGGGTGAAAAAGAATCTGTAAAGTCTAGAGCCCTAATTTTATTCCACCCTGACAGCCAAAGTAATAATTGAGTGATTTATCATTGCCCGATAGCGGAAGTGTATTAAGCCTGGCATTTGGTTCAACATACGCACTCAGTCGTTTCACAATATTATATTCAATGCCGGCGCCTGCACTAAAGCCTATATTAAACGCATTTACATTCAGGCTGCTGTATGTTAGATTCAGGTCAACACCTTTGTCTTTAATTACATCGAGCACTGCATTTTCACTTATAGCATATTGCAGGTTTATACCTGCTGTAACATACGGAGTAAACTTACCTATGCCAAAATTCAAACGAGCGTTTATTGGCATGTTTATGTAGTTTACGGTTTCATTGTACTGGTAATGATCGTGTATAGTTACTACCCATGGAGCAGGGCTAACACCTGCCATTAGTGGTCCTACCGGTACTGCCAGGTTGCCAAGCGAAGTATTGATAATAAGAGGCTGTAATATGTTTTTAGAGAATGATATGGTATCGAGCCCGAAAGTTTGATGTAATTGTGAATAAGCTATACCTGCATTCAATTCGAATTTACCAAAGCTTAAACTGAATTTAGCGCCAAAAGAATAACGTAGATTTGGAACAGCATTTTGCATATTGAAAGTGGTGCTATGACTTGTTACATCGTTCCGCGCAATTTCAGGTGAATAATAAATGGCAATATTGAAAAGAGAAGGTAAAGCAGCATGATGGCTGGTATCGGTTGAAGTGGTTACTTTTTTTACTGTGTCTTTTTTTGCAGAATCTTTCTTAGCAATTTGTGCGCTATCGGCTTTTAACGAGTCAGCTTTTTTTTGCGCATTATTTGCAATGACTTTATTAGCTACCTGAATGGAGTCATTTTTCTTTGCAAGGCTTACAACTTTTTGTGCATTTGCAATTGAATCTGTATTTATAGATTTTGTAACAAGTGCTTTAACAGGTGGACTTGTGCTTTTAACTGTAGTATTTGATAGTGTTGCTTGCTTGTCTTTGTAGATAGTATCGGTATTGTTTTTAGTTGCTATTGATTTTGGTTTGGCTATAACAGGTTCATTTGCAGCCACCGGCTTTATTGTTTTATTATTGGCAACAGTAGTTACAGGGGTTTGTGTTTTGTTTATTGCAGTAATATGTGTTACGCTATCCTTTTTTACTGGAGTATTTTTTAAGCTTGTATATGTAGTACTAGTATTCTTTGGCACTACTAATGCGTTATGTGTAACAGTTGTTATATGCGCATTATTATTTGCAGATGATTTATTTGGCGTGCTAGTTGCGGAACTTTTTTGTACTATAGTTTGAGAAGTAATTGGTTTAGCTTGCTCAGTTGCGGTATTATTTATAGAATCATCTTGCTGTTGCAGGCTTATTTTTGCAGAGTCAGACAAGGTATTTACAGTATTGTTTGATATCGCCACATTTCCTTGGGCTAGCGCTACGCCGCTATTCACAAAATATTCTCTCAGGGCCTGATTGCGCGGATAGAAATACCAGCCAATAGCCACAGCACCTGTAATGAAAAGGAGTGAACCAACCAGCCATATCCACAGGGCAGGCCTTTTCCTGTTCTCATCATCAAGCCTTGCCTCAACCTTATCCCATAATGCAGGCGAAGGCTGTACTTCCATGTTTGCCAAGGCATTATGGAACAGCTTTTCAGTGTTGTTATGTTTATTCTCTTCTATCACTTTACCTGTGGTCTGTAATTTATTTCAATACGTTTCAGTTTCTCCTGCAAAATATGCCGTGCCCTTGCTAATTGCGATTTCGATGTGCCTTCCGATATTCCCAGCATTTCTGCTATTTCATTATGCTGATACCCTTCAATTGCATACAGGTTAAAAATGGTTTTATACCCTGCAGGTAATTCCTGTATCATGGCAAGTAATTCATTCTCGGCTATTGTAGTTGTCATATCTGTTATATGGTCGCTATAACTTTCAACATGCTCAATATCAAAAGAACTGAAGTCTAATTTCTTTTTCCGTATTAGCTCGAGCGCGGTATTAACCATTATACGCCTTATCCAACCTTCAAATGATCCCGAGCCCATGAACTTTTCAATACTATGAAACACCTTTATGAATCCATCCTGTAACAGATCTTCCGCTTCTTCCCTGTTTTTAGAATAGCGCAGGCACACGGCAAACATCTTGCCAGAAAAACGTGTATATAACGCCTTCTGCAACTCACGTTTGCCAGCTTTACAGCCCTCAATTATCTCCGCTTCTGTAACCGTCAACTAATTGAATATTCTATAGTGTATACTTATCAGATGCCTTCTGCACCTGCATAAAATTGCATTTATACATGCAAATATGTTCTTTTTAATTGTTTGTAATTCAGTTTGTTATGTTGTTTTATTAATTATTCAATAATCACCTTGTGGGTTTCAGAAAAGTCCCCTGCATTCACTTTCATAAAATACATGCCTTTAGCCAGGTCGTTTACGTTGTAGGTTTTCGAAAATTCCCCTGCGTTCATTTGCGTGTTTTCAAAATTTCGAACTAACTGGCCACTCATAGAATAGAGGGATACAGATGCATTGGCAGCGTCAGGCAGGGTAAAAGAAACGGTAAGTCGGCCATCTGAAGGGGATGGGTAAACATCTAATTTCAGGGAACCTTCATTTAACCCGGCTATACCGGTAGTTGTGTTTTCAGTGAGAACAATATGTTGAGAATATACATAGTCTCCTGAGTCAGCAAGGTTATCATCGTTTACCGCATTTCCGCACAGGTAAACATTAACTGTTCCGAATCCTTTTGCAGGAGCTATCCAGTTAAAGGTATAGGTATAAGAATGTGAACCTTTGGTTGGATACCCTCCCAGTGTATCATGACAAATACATTGTCTTCCTGCTGCGAATACCTGTGTAATTCGGGTATCTGTAGGGTCTGTAACTACCAGTTTACCTGCGGAATTGTTTACATAGGTGTTCGTATTACCCGTATTATCAATTATTTCACAACCGAAACCAAATCGTAATTTATTGGCCTGGCTAAGGGTTACGCTCATTGCATATGTAGTGCCACCTACATATTGGTTACCTGTTAAAGCCGGTACGGCACTTAATATCATTGTTCCGGGGCCTGCATTATCTGCTATGCCTGCAGGTGTAGCGCCTGCACCATGGCAGGTAGGGCGCGAACAGGTACCCGGCTCCCCGGGGCTGCCATATGAATTAGCTATCCCGCCCAGGTTGTGAAAGCCTTTATGTCCGTTTATATTAAATGCACTAAGTATAATTATTGCAGCTGCAGTAAGGCTTAGTGTAATAGGAAACAGTATTCTTCTTGTTTTCATGTTCGTCGTTTTTAATAAGATGGGGCGAGACATTGCAATGGTTGCATGCCAGTAAAAAAATATGAAAACGGTGCTGAGAGAATGCTTGTTATCTGGGCCTGTACCTTTTACTGAACGACTATTCTACCGGTTTGGCAGTTTGTATGATCAATGTCATACATTTTAACTTCATATAAACCTGAAGTAAGGCCATCCCTGTTCAGTTGAAATGAACTTCCTGCATATGAGAACTGTTTCACTATGCGGCCATACATATCAATTATTTCAATAAAATGGATGGATGGTGAGTTGATGACTACAGTTGTAGCGCTACTGAATGGGTTAGGATAGATCAATAGATTGTCGGTGATATTATATAATTCATTTATTCCTACTGTACCCGGGCTCATAGGCACCTTGGTCTATTCGTCCGGCAATTATTCTTGGGTTGCCTGCAAAATCCGTTTCTCCTGAGCTTATTACCGTAGCTGGATCTCCTTTATCGTAGCATGGGCTACCACCTGTCAAACTTAAATTGGGAGTAGGCAGAGTGGCGCTAATTACTAATGGATTGTTATACTGCGACCCTTTTTCCTGTGACTCCCCAACCCTGTAACTATTAAATGTGCTATAGGAATTATTATCCCACTGCACACTGATATTAGTAGAGTCGTTGTTGGGTGTGTACCAACAATTGTATGAAAATGTATTATTTGTTTGGGGCGAAATAGTTTCAATATCTAAAAGCGTGTTCTGGCTGTTGGTATAAAATATATTGTTCTTAAAAACGCAATTGGTTGCCTTTGTCATATCAATTTCACCGGTGCCATCATTTGCATAGTTATTCTCAAAGAATGTATTGTTGCGTATCATGCAATTCAGTACCTGCCCCGTTGTGGCAGTGGTATAGCCACCTATGGCCATGCCTGCTTCCTGGTTATTATATAATAGGTTGTTCTTTACGGTTATGCTATCCGATGTTCCATTTACTTCGCAACCTACTTCGACACCATAGCCGTTCATGTAACATTCATTTCTTTCAATAGTAATGTTCCAGCCGCCATCAATATATATGCCACCGGAGGTAGCATAACTTGCAAAATCGTTGTAACAAATGTTCTGGCTTATTATTCCATTCCGTGCATGATCGGTGTTGGGGTTACTACTGTTGCCATAATTTCCCTCTGCACAAATGCCAATGTTGGTGTTGTTGTACACAACGCAATTTGTTACTGAAAATCCATTTACATTGCCCTGCACCGAAATGGCTTCGCTCTGCCCCAATATATTTGAATATACATGGCAACTATCTATTATGAGATTAGTAAGCGCACTGTCTCCGCCATAGGCCTCAAAGCCTTGTGCATTATCATTTCCCGAAGGGTTGGTAGCTGCATTACTGGTCCAGTTAATATTACGTATGGTAATATTTGAAAAGGTTAAATTCCTTGTTCCAACTGTATTGCTCTGGTCAACTAATATACCTATGGCGTCATTTACAGTTAGGTTCTGAATAACCAAACCACGGAAGGTCAGATAGCTCTTCTGCAGCATATACAGCATAGTAGTTCCTGAAGTGCCAGTACCATCTATATATACTGAATCGTTCTGATAATTCCTGAACGTAATAGGCTTGCCCGCTGAACCTGATACA
The DNA here is from genome assembly GCA_035486275.1 of Bacteroidia bacterium. Taxonomy (GTDB): domain Bacteria; phylum Bacteroidota; class Bacteroidia; order JABEUT01; family JABEUT01; genus JABEUT01. The sequence goes on along the minus strand of DATHNG010000067.1, from coordinate 14,016 downwards.
CCAACCGTATCATTCTCATGATATGTACCTGCCAGTATATATACTATGCTGTTTGGGGTAGCACTGTTAAGCGCTTTCTGTATAGTTTTCCACGCTGTGGCAAGACTTGTACCATTATTGGCATCCTTACCTGTTGTGCCGTTTACATAATAGAGTGTTTGTGAAAAGGCACCGGATGAAATAAGACAAAAGGAGAGGAAGATAAGTAGTTTTTTCAATGAGTAATAGCTTAATTAATATATACTAATGTACCTTAATTTTTAATATTATCTATTAATTTTTACTTTTGCAAACCTTAATGGGTATTAGTTCAGTTGGCTAGAGTATCCCGCAATAATTCGGGAAGGTTAGTCAATTGAGCCGATGGAAAACACAAGGGGGATTAGCTCAGCTGGCTAGAGCGCTTGCATGGCATGCAATAGGTCATCGGTTCGACTCCGATATTCTCCACCAGAATAAAGAAAGGCCCCGCAATGCTGCGGGGCCTTTCTTATGTATGTAATACGTATTCGGTTAGTGCGTATCAGAATGCTCCTTCGTCGTAGCCTTTTTCACCGTGCAGGGCTTCATCAAGTCCCAATTCTTCTTGCTCAGCTGTTACCCTTACAGGTGTAATTAAATTAATAAGTGCGAGCATAAGGTAGGTAAATATAAATGCATACACACAAGCTATACCTGCAGCAGCAAGTTGCTTAAGGAAGAAAGATGATTCACCAAACCACAAGCCATTAGTTGTTACAGCAGGATTTGCAAATTTCGATGCGAATACACCAAGCATAATAGTACCCAGTACACCGCCCATACCATGCACACCCCAAACATCCAGGGCATCGTCCCATTTCATTTTGTTTTTAAACATAACAGCTGCATAACAAACCAAAGCTGAAAGAATACCGATTATAATAGCGCCTTTCAACGGAACAAAACCAGAAGCCGGAGTAATGGTAGCCAAGCCTCCTACCGCACCGGTAAGGAAACCCACCAGCTTTGGTTTTTTCTCGCGTATCCATTCAATTATCATCCAGGTAATGCCCGCAAACGCCGCTGCTGCATGTGTATTGATAAATGCGAGTGATGTAATTGCATCCACATCTAACTCACTGCCTGCGTTAAAACCAAACCAGCCAAACCATAATAAACCGGTACCAATTGCAACCAGGGGCAAACTATTTGGAGTATGCTGTGCTACATTTCTGCGGCCTACATATATAACAGAAGCCAATGCTGCAAAACCGGCTGTAGCGTGTACAACAATACCACCGGCAAAATCAAGTACACCCCATTTTGCCATCCAGCCGCCCCCCCATATCATATGCGCAAAAGGATAGTAGACAAACACCTGCCATACCACAAGGAATATTAAATATGCTTTGAAGGTCACCCTCTTTTTAAATGCACCTGTTATAAGCGCAGGGGTAATAATGGCAAACATAAGTTGATACACTATAAAAACATATTCAGGTATTTTATGATTGCCCGGGAAAGGAGTTAAAGGGCCAACGCCCTTCAGGAACATTTTATCGAAGTTACCTATTACACCACCTTCGCCACCACTGAAGCAAAGCGAATAGCCCACTGCATACCACATTATAGTAGTAATACCCAGCGCAACAAAGCTCTGGAACATTATACCAACCACATTGCGTTTGCCGGCTAATCCGCCATAGAAAAAGGCTAAGCCGGGTGTCATAAGCATAACCAGGGCCGATGCAATAAGCATAAAACCCGTACTACCTGTGTCGAATCCTGTGTTGTTCATTTGTTATTGATTAGTTTATGGCCTGAAAGATAGAATTATTTGTTCAGGATACAAAGAATGGCACATTGGAATGGAGTTAAAAAAATCCTCACATTTGTATTATGTTTCGTATCAGAGGGGTAGTAACTTTGTTCTTTCTTGCTGTTTGCGCATTAACTCATGCACAAAAAGACTATGCCCGCAAGGTAGTTGATACGCTTACGTCGCCATATATGGCGGGTAGAGGGTATGACTTTGATGGAGATAAAAAAGCGGCCAAATATATAGGCGATCAAATGAAGGAATTTGGGCTATTGCCTTTCGGTAATAGCTACGAACAGCATTTCAAGTTCAATGTAAATACCTTTCCATATAAAATGGAAGTAAGCGTTAATGGTAAGTTACAGCCAATTGGTGCTGATTATATTGTTATTCCAAATAGCTGTTCTGAAAAAGGAACTTATCCCGTTAAAAGATTTACACGTGCTATTATGCTTGATGCAGCAAAGATGTATGAGTTTATGCACCAGGACCACAGAAAAGAATTTATCCTGCTTGATGATACAGGTATGACCGATAAAGTTGAAAAGGCCAAATGGGAGCAACTGAAATATAACCCATTTAAGGCTAAGGGCATAATTATAATATGCAATAAGCTTACCCAGGAAACATCAGATTCAGTGGCTGATTATGTATTAATAAATGCAATGCGCAACAGCATATTCGATACAGCCAAATCTATTACGGTAGATATAAAGAACAAGTTTGTAAAAGACTATGATTCTCAAAACCTGATCGGGTATTTTAAAGGCAATATTCAACCTGATTCTTTTATTGTTTTTTCAGCCCATTATGATCATTTGGGTAAAATGGGTGATGCTTATTTTCCCGGTGCTAATGATAATGCGAGTGGTACGGCCATGCTGTTGAGCCTTGCCAGGTATTATTCCACACATAAAGAAAGCATGAAATACTCTTTGGTTTTTATTGCATTTACAGGTGAAGAAATGGGCTTATACGGGTCAAAGTACTATACCGAACACCCCTTGTTTCCGCTTAGTGCTATAAAGTTCGAATTGAATATGGATATTATGGGTACGGGTGACGAAGGCATTACTGTTGTAAATGCCCCAACCTATAATGCCGCATTTAAAGACCTTCAACGAATAAATGATACACTACACTTACTTAAGTTAATTAAACCAAGGGGCCCGACTTCAAACAGCGATCATTACTTTTTCTATGTAAACCATGTGCCCGATTTCTTTATATATACCATGGGCGGTATAAAAGCCTATCATGATATTTATGACCGTGGCCAAACATTGCCGCTAACCGATTTTAATAATGTATTTAAACTGATATTGCAATTTACCGACGATATTTGTAATCAACGATTCTGATCATGGCAAAACTTTATTTAGTTCCTACACCTATTGGTAACCTCGAGGATATAACGTTACGGGCTATCCGGATACTTAAAGAGGTGCGCCTTATATTGGCAGAAGATACCCGAACAACGTCAGTGCTCCTAAATCGTTACGAAATTAAAACCCCTGTAATTCCATATCATCAGCATAACGAGCACCATGTAACTCCTCAGATTGTAGATAGAATTGCAAACGGGGAAGATATTGCTATAGTAACCGATGCAGGCACACCGGGCATTTCCGATCCCGGCTTTTTATTGGTACGTGCATGTGTAGCGCAAGGTGTTGCCGTTGAATGCCTGCCGGGTGCAACGGCCTTTGTTCCTGCATTGGTAAATTCAGGCATACCTTGTAATAGTTTTTGTTTCGAAGGTTTTCTTCCGCCAAAGAAAGGGCGCAATAAAAAAATGGAAGAGCTAAAAGCTGAAACACGTACTATGATATTTTATGAATCTCCGTATAGATTAATAAAGGCATTGGAACAGTTCAGTGAGGCTTTCGGGGCCGATAGAAAAGCATCGGTATCGCGTGAACTTACTAAGATGCACGAAGAGACTGCACGCGGAACACTGGCTGAATTGGTAGAACACTTTAAAAGCAAAACAATTAAAGGTGAGATAGTTATAATTGTTGCCGGTAAGGAGGATTAACAATTTTTAACCAATGCCCTTAATCACCTTGTTCTAAACTTTTGCATATTTGCAGGCGTTTCCTAAATCTTAAAAAATGTTTGGTATGAATACAAAAAGAATGATTCTTTCTATTGCTATACTGGCGATATCGTTAGTTTCAGTAAAAGCGTTTGCTCAGCAAGATTCTAATAAAATGGATTCCCAGGGCAGAAAGCAGGGCTACTGGGTTGAGAACCTGGGTCCGACAAAATGGGTAGGCTATTATGTAGATGGAAAAAAACAAGGTGTATGGATAAGCCATCACTATAACGGTATACTTGATGAGTTAGCGGTATATAAGGATGACAAGAGAAATGGAATGGATGTGAATGTAGATGTGAACGGATATTATAAAAGTGAAAAGTCATACAAAAATGATACCATTGATGGTTTAGCAACTGAGTATGCGCCGGGCGGTAAAATATCTTCGCAGATAATGTACAAGGTTGGTATTTACAATGGTGTACGTAAGGTGTTCTATAACGGTGGTGGAATTGAAGAAGATGGTATGTTTAAGGATGGTAAAAGAAATGGTTCTACAAAATGGTATTACCAGGATGGAAAAATAGCTACCGTGTATACCTATGTAAATGATATTCGCAGTGGTGCATTCGGAAGCTATTATGAAAACAAGAATAAGATAGATACCGGCACATTTAAGAATAATGATTATGATGGCCAGTACTATAAGTTCTATGATAATGGTAATCCTGAAGAGGCCGGCATGTACAAGGAAGGAAAGAAAATAGGAGAGTGGAAAAGCTATAACGAAGATGGCAGTGAAATAACCACAACCAGGTACGATAAAGATGGTAAGCCAAAGGGAGCCCCTACTGTGCAAAAAGTAAAGGTTGCCCCAAAAGCAGACGATAATACACCGGGTGCACCTATGGATGGTGACAAGAAATAAATTGAATTTCTATTACAAAAATAGCCCTTACTGCTGGTAAGGGCTTTTTTATTGTGTGTTAGTGCGTATCAGGAATTAGCCTTGCTGAGCTTAATGCTTTTTAAAAGATCGTGTGATGCAAGATATTCTGCTATCTGAACCGCATTGGTTGCAGCTCCTTTGCGCAGGTTATCGGCCACTACCCATAAGTTTAATGTGTTAGGTTGTGATTCATCGCGGCGAATGCGGCCGACAAATACCTCATCCTTGCCTTCTATATCCTTAGGCATTGGGTACTTGTTATTCTTAGGTTCATCAATTACCACTATTCCCTCGCTACCACTTAAAATTTTATTCACTTCATCCAGCGCAAAATCTTTTTCAAATTCTACATTTACCGCTTCTGAATGGCCTCCTGTAACAGGCACACGCACAGTGGTTGCGGTAACGCGTATAGAATCATCGCCCATTATTTTTTTTGTTTCATTCACCATTTTCATTTCTTCCTTGGTATAGCCATTATCTAAAAAAACATCTATATGTGGTAAAACATTCATGTCAATTGAGTGCGGGTAAACCCTGTCACCTTTGGTTCCGTTTCTTTCGTCCATAAGTTGTGCAACACCTTTTTGCCCGGTGCCCGAAACAGATTGGTAGGTTGAAACAACAATGCGTTTTATCTTATATTTTTTGTGTAAAGGATTTAAAGCAACCACCATTTGTATGGTTGAGCAATTTGGGTTAGCAATTATTTTATCGTCAGTAGTAAGTACATGAGCATTAACCTCAGGTACCACCAGCTTCTTGGTCTTATCCATCCTCCATGCCGAAGAATTATCAATAACTATTGTTCCTACCTCAGCAAATTTGGGTGCCCATTCAAGTGAAGCGCCACTACCTGCCGAGAACAAAGCTATCTGTGGTTTTTCGGCAACAGCTTCAGCAAGGGTCCGAACTTTATATGAACGTCCCTTGAATTTTACTTCCATGCCTTTCGATCTTTCCGATGCAACCGGAATAAATTCATCCATTTGGAAGTTACGTTCTTCCAATACTTTCATCATGGTACGGCCGACCAGGCCCGTTGCTCCAACTACTGCTACTTTTATCATTTTTTACTGCATTATTAATACAAAAGTATTACTTACCTGCTAAAAAGGGGAAGAAATATTGATTTAACCGGATTGTCCGACCTCGGAAATGACTAGGATATTCATATTTCTTTATATACAGGTAACAATTAATTAATACTAATATTCTGGTTATCAGTTATATTGCGAACGATTAGAAGAAAAAACATAACATTTAGGTAAAAGGCTCGTATAAGAACTTCCCAACCTCGTAAATGGCTTCCTTATGAATAGCTCAGAACTGATAGAAGCTTGCCTGCACAACGACACAACTGCTCAACGTTATTTTTATGAAAATTATTCTGCAAGAATAATGGGCATTTGTATGAGATATGCTGCCGGCGGAAAAGATACGGAAGCTATGGCGCAGTATGTATTTAAAAAATTATATACTGAATTAATTAGCTGCCCTAAAGATACAGACATAAGCCAATGGGTTGATGACAGGGCGATATGGAATGCGATAGCGTATTTACATGAAGATAAACAACGTTACTTTATTGCCAAAACAACCCGGTATATGGAAAACAAGGCCCAAACGGGTGAGCCTGTTGATGAGGCGAGTTTAAATACCGAAGATTCGCGGAAGATATACCTGGCAGCGCTTCACGCACTTACACCCAGCTACAGAATACTCTATAATCTTACCTATGTAGATGGTATTACCCCTGACACAATTATTCAGAACCTTGAAATAGCACGCGAGACATACAAAGTAGAATTAGAACAGGCAAAGTTCCAGTTTAAACAGTACTTAAACACCTATCTGCATGAAAATGGATTACGCAAGCAATAATTGTGAGGGAAGAGCGCGTGAGCTGCTTGCACCTCTTACCGGAGTTTGCCCCGATTCAGTGTGGGAAAACGTAAGTACTGACCTTGACGCCAGAAGAAGGGAAATGGAGAATAAATGGGTGAATAAAATAAATAATGTTCCTAAAATGCCTTTACTTGCAGCCGCTGCAATAGCAGTGATTAGCATAAGTGCCTGGATGTTTTTTTCGCATAGAGACAATACCTTAAGCGCAAGTACAGTATCAATTTCCAACATATCAGAACCGAAGAAAAATACAAATACAATAGCTTCACAACAACCGGTAGTTAAAAAAGATACTGCTGTTAAAATGCTTAATAGCCTTGTAACTGATCCACCAGCACAATCTCTTCCATCACAAAATTCTAGTGTTTCTTTAACGAAAGTTAATCAGCCGGTAAAAAATCAGGTTGTGCAAAGTAATGTACAGAACACTCAAATGCAGGCAAGTAAGGACGACAAAGATGACGGGAGGCCTATTCTTATTCAACATGACGCAAGCGACCCACAGGTTATAACAAGTGATCAGCAGCCTTCAAAGGGTGTTGCAATTGACCTGGGTGGCAACGATAATTCAGCGCCACATGCCACCATGTCTCCTTCTTCAGCTGAAGCAGGCCCCATACAGGACAGTACAGCTCAATAAACTACATTCCGAAATCGACCCCTGCACTTATGGTAGGGTTAGCATAAGGTGAAAGCAAAGAATTGCTGAAATCCCACATGCCGGTAATTATATAATAGGAATGTTCACCAATGGGTCTGCGGAAACCTATACCTAGTAAGGGTATGTAAACATACGCACGGGTAATTTGCGGAAATGGGCTATAATAATCAGGTACATTTAAAACATCATATTCTGCTAATAACGCCACATTATTAAGCACACCGGGTAAAAAATAGGTTGCGCTTATTCTTCCACCGTATATGCTATAAGTAAAACCATAATACGGCTCCGTATTGTTCACATACTGGTACATAGGGCCTGCACCAACTATCAGGTCATTTGTAACATGGTAGTTAAATAAAGGCGACAATGCCACAAAAGTTATAGTGCCAAATTGAAGGCCAAAGCCACCGCCTATTGATAGATGTTTCCAAAAAGAGTCCTGGTCAGTGGCTGCCTGGGGGTGCCTGGCTTTGTTGCTGTCCGTATCTTCACGTGTATATTGAGCGTGCGAAGAAAGGGATAGAACCATTATCATCCCTGCAAAAAATAGTTTCTTCATGTTACATGTGCCTGTTCCTGTACAATACTAACGTATCATCCCCTATTTTTATTTCACCCTTGGATGGGAAAGGGAAACTTGGAGCCGGAACGCCTTCACCCAGCGTTTTGGTTGAGTAGAATACTTTAGCTTCATCCCAATAGTCCTTTTCAATGAATGATTTCAGAAGCTTTTCGCCGCCTTCAACAATAACTGACTGAATATTACGATTATATAATTCAGTAAGCATTGTTTGAATCAACTTACCGTCAAAAGTCACACTTTTATATTCAACCCCATTACTTGAAGGTGCAGGCTGTTCGGTAAATATAAGTGTAGGGGCAGCTTTGTCGAAAATGTTTGAAGTAGCAGGGATTTTAAGGCTTTTATCAATTATTACACGTAAAGGTGATTGCCCACCCACTTTACGTGCAGTCAGCCTGGGGTTATCCATTATTACAGTGTGTGTACCCACCATTATAGCTTGTTCCTGGCTTCTCCACAAGTGAACCATAATTTCTACCTCAGGTTGGGTTATTTTCTCCTGAGCCTCATCTTTGGTACGTTTCTTATCAATAAAACCATCACTGGTTTGAGCCCATTTAAGTATTATAAACGGCCTTTTTCTATCATGAAATGTGAAAAAGCGCTTGTTAACCTCAAGGCAATCTTTTTCAAGTATGCCAACCTCTACATTAATGCCTGCTTTTTGCAATGCCTCGACTCCCTTACCTTTTACCAAAGGATTAGGATCAAGGCAACCTATAACCACATTCTTTATACCACTAGCTATAATAGCTTCAGTACAAGGAGGTGTTTTACCATGATGTGCGCAAGGCTCAAGGTTAATATACATGGTGGCATTTTTCAGCCTTTCTTTATTTTCTACGGAATTAAGTGCATTCACTTCAGCATGTGGTCCGCCAAATACATCATGATGTCCTTCGCCAAGAGTTCCGTTGTCTCCAACAATAACACAACCCACCATCGGGTTCGATGCTACTTTTCCTAGGCCTCTGACCGCTAATTCTAAGCAGCGGTGCATGTATTTGTCATGCTGGTTCATCATGATTGTTTATTTTCGTTAGGCAAAAAATTAAGGTTATTATCCACCAGTGATGACATACAAAGAACTAAGGTTGCATTTTGAAAGTCAATTGAGTGAACTTTATTCATCTGATGAAATAAAAAACTTATACTTTTTAACCCTTAACGGTATTTTACAAATATCAAAAATAACAATCCTTTCAAATACTGACAACCAAATAGATGAAAATAATTCACAACGGATTCTTAATATCTTGGATGGATTACAGAAAAAAGAGCCTATTCAGTATTTATTAGGTACGGCTGCTTTCTACGGAATGATACTGGAAGTGAACCCTTCAGTGCTTATACCACGCCCGGAAACCGAAGAGCTTGTAGAATGGATTATAAAGGATCTTAAGGGTAAAAAAGTGGCTATTCTTGATGTATGTACAGGTAGCGGATGCATTGCCCTTGCCCTGAAACAAAACCTGCCCCAGAGCGAAGTTACGGCTATAGATATTTCAGAAGGTGCCCTTGAAACGGCCAGCCACAATGCTGAAAAACTGGGGCTTGAAATAGAGATAGCGGAGGAAGATGCCCTTGCACTAAAACAAGGTGCATTAAGCCCTGTGTATGATGTAATAGTAAGCAATCCACCTTATATAAAGGAATCGGATAAAAAGGAAGTGCAGGATAATGTGCTCATGTATGAGCCTCACCTGGCTCTTTTTGTGCCTGATGATGATCCCTTGAAGTTTTATAAGTCAATTGCTGATTTTGCCAAAGGAAGTAAGTCGGTTACCCTGTATTTTGAAATACATGAAGATATGGGCAAGGCACTATCGGTATGGCTGCAAAAGGAAGGCTTTAAAAACATTGAACTGCGCAAGGACATTAATGATAAGGATAGGATGCTGAAATGTATTTATATTTGTTAGTCACAGTTTAGTATGGATAAAAAAGAGGCGGAAAAGGAAATAGAAAAGCTATCGAAAGAGATAGAAGAACATAATTACAAGTACTATGCATTGGCTAACCCAAGCATAAGTGATTATGATTTTGACATGCTGCTTGAAAAGCTCATTAAAATTGAAAAAGAGCATCCGGAATTAATAAAGGCCGATTCACCATCGCAACGTGTGGGTGGTGTAATTACCAAAGAGTTTAAGCAGATTAAGCATAAGTACCCGATGATATCCTTAGCTAATACCTATTCTGAAGAAGAATTAAGGGACTTTGATGAGCGGGTACGGAAAGTGGTTGGCGATAATGTGGAGTATGTGTGTGAATTGAAGTATGATGGATTATCGATAAGCCTTATTTATAAAAAGGGTAAGTTAACGGAAGCGGTTACCCGTGGAGATGGTGTACAGGGTGATGATGTAACAACCAATGTAAAAACCATTCGTTGTATCCCGTTGAACTTAAAAGGAAATGGTTATCCGGATGAATTTGAGGTGCGTGGGGAAATATACATACCACTGAAAATATTCGACCGGATAAATAAAGAACGTGAAGATATTGGTGAAGAGCCTTTTGCGAACCCTCGTAATTCTGCAGCAGGCACACTTAAAATGCAGGATTCTGCTGAAGTAGCCAAGCGCAACCTTGATAGCACTGCCTATTATTTATTAGGCGAAAATCTGCCATTTATTTCTCATTATGAAAGTATTGAAACCATTAAGAAATGGGGCTTTAAAGTATCGGAATACCTTGAGGTGGTAAAGGACATGGATGGTGTGCATGAGTTTATAAAGAAATGGGAAAAGAAACGCCGTGACCTGCCATTTGATATTGATGGAATAGTAATTAAAGTAAATTCAATAAAGCAGCAACTGGCATTAGGCTATACGGCAAAATCGCCCCGCTGGGCTGTCGCATTTAAGTACAAAGCTGAAAATGCAGCAACCGTATTGAATAGTATTTCATACCAGGTGGGACGCACGGGTGTAATTACTCCCGTTGCTAATTTGACCCCCGTATTGTTGGCAGGTACCGTAGTTAAGCGCGCATCGTTACATAATGCAGATATTATCCATAAACTGGATGTAAGAATTGGCGATACCGTTTTTGTTGAAAAGGGCGGAGAGATAATTCCTAAAATAACGGGAGTTGACCTTGATAAACGGCCGGAGCATGCAAAAGCCGTTCATTTTATAACACATTGCCCTGAATGCGGTGCAGCTTTAGTGAGAGAAGAAGGCGAGGCACACCATGTTTGCCCTAATGCAAAACACTGTCCGCCTCAGATTAAAGGAAAGATCGAGCATTTTGTAGGGCGCCGTGCAATGAATATTGAAAGCATGGGTGCAGAAACTATTGAACTGTTCAATAAAGCTGGCATACTGAATAACATTGGTGATATATATGATCTGAAAAAGGAACAGATAATACCGCTAGAAAGGATGGCAGAAAAATCGGCAAACAATATTATTGAGGGTATAGAGGAATCTAAAAAAGTGCCGTTCGAAAGAGTTTTGTTTGCATTAGGAATTAAGCATGTGGGTGAAACAACTGCCAAGAAATTGGCGTTTAAATTCAAGTCGATGGATGCTTTGCGGAAAGCTAAGTTGGAAGAACTGCTTGAAGTTTCGGATGTGGGTGAGGTGTTAGCCCAAAGCCTGATCGATTATTTTGCTGACCCGGAGAACGAAGCATTGTTGAACAAACTTCATCATAAAGGCTTGCAATTTGAACTCAGGGCTGATGAAATAGCTGCATTCAGTGATAAACTGCAAGGTAAAACATTTGTAGTATCAGGTGTGTTTGCCAAGCACTCGCGCGATGAAATAGTGAATCTTATAGAAAAGAACGGAGGAAAGAATGTTGGCTCGGTATCTTCTAAAACGTCCTATATTGTAGCCGGTGAGAATATGGGCCCATCTAAATTAGAGAAGGCGCAGAAATTAAAGATTCAGATAATCAGTGAAGAGGATTTTTTAAATATGATCAAATAAGGAAATGAACCGCGCGCGAATTCTATTATATCCTCTTTCGGTTGTTTACCGCGTAGTTATTGCTGTCAGAAACACTTTATTTGATGGTGGTATTCTGAAATCGAAAAAATTCCCGATATGGGTAATATCGGTAGGTAATTTGTCGGTTGGTGGCACCGGTAAATCGCCACATATAGAATATTTACTTCGTCTGCTGGGAAAGCTTCCTGAATATAAGAACCTGAAATTTTCACCGGAGCATACTGCTATTTTGAGTCGCGGCTATGGAAGGAATACTTCTGGGTTTCTGGAAGTAACAGAAAATTCAACTGCGCAGGAGGTAGGTGATGAGCCCATGCAAATGCGCTGGAAGTTTAAAGATGTTCACATTGCAGTTGATGAGAACAGGGTAAAAGGAATAAATAAGTTGTTGGAAATAAATAAGGATATTAACCTGGTGTTGCTTGATGATGCCTTTCAACACCGCTATGTAAAATCATCATTGTCAATACTGCTTACTAATTTTCACAGGCCTTTTTACGAAGATAGTATGATGCCTACCGGTACCTTGCGTGAACCTAAGGGTGGTTACAGGCGAGCCGATATTATTATTGTTACCCGCACACCATACGACCTGCTGGATGTAGAAAAAAAAATGATCGTAAAGAAAATCAATCCCTACCCGCACCAGAAAGTATTTTTTTCGAGTGTTATTTACCAGGACATGACCCCTGTTTATGATGCAGCATTAATTGGTAAAAAGATAACGAAAGATACTACGGTTGTTTTGCTTACCGGTATAGCCAATGCAAATGATTTCAGAAAACATATACAGAAAGTGGCCAAAGAAGTAATACATATCAATTATCCTGACCACCATTGGTATTCTTTGGTTGAGATAATGAAGATGATAGACATATTTAATAATATACAAAGTGAGGATAAAATAATTCTTACTACAGAAAAAGATGCAGCACGTTTGCATCAGGCATCAATTACAGAGCATTTAGAAAAACTGCCTGTGTTCTACACACCTATACAAGTAAAGGTAAAAGACGAAGAAGCTTTTCAGGCTGAGATAATAAGGCAATTAGGTTCTTACCAGTTGTATAAACCTATACAAAGGGTATAATTTAAAAATCATATTAAAGCTAATAACTGCTATTTAAACTAATCCCGAAGGGATTTAAAATGAATAGCGCCGCATGAAATGCGGTGTATACAAACCACATCGAATTTATTCAACCACGAAGTGGTTGAATATCCATTTATAACAAGTATTTTGCATCATACTCAACCCCATGCTCCTTTAATAGTTCAAAATATTCTTCCTTGAAGGTTTTTGTTCTATGATGTTCTTCCTGGTTCTTTACATATTCTATTAACCTATCTTTTTCTCTAAATGAATATGTAAATGCACCATATCCATTCTGCCATCCATTAAAATTTTCAAATATCCTGCTTTTCTTAATATGTTCCGAACTGGCTAATTTTATGTCTTTGATAAGTGATGACAATGATACGGAAGGATGTAGATGCGTTACAATGTGCAAATGGTCTTCAATGCCATTTATCTGATATAAATGGCAATTTTTATTCTTCAGAATACCTGAAATGTATTTGAATAATTCCTGCCTGCCAGAAGATGTGAGCGTGTGTTCACGGTCTTTAGTACTGAAAACAATTTGGTAAAGTATTTGAGTGTATGTACTCATGGGTGATTATTATTAAACCCTTTCAGGGTTTATATGCGGTGTTTATATTTTCCATCGGTTACACCGACGGTTATTCATGTTTAACCCTTCGGGTAATGTGATTATAAATCTATTTAAAATCTCCTCTTATACCCATTCAGGGTATTCATCAATAAAGAAGCGATAGTCATTGGTCCCACACCACCGGGAACGGGAGTAATAAAGCTGCATTTAGCTGCAACTTCATCGAACTTCACATCACCGGCAATACGGTAGCCGCTTTTCTTTGTTGCATCTGGTACGCGGGTAATACCAACATCAATAACAACCACACCTTCTTTTACCATATCAGCTGTAACACTTTCAACCTGGCCTGTAGCTACAATAAGTATATCGGCTTGCAGGGTATGTTTTTTTACATCAACTGTTTTGCTGTGGCAAATAGTAACAGTACAGTTACCAGGCTTTGTATTGCGC
>DATHNG010000066.1:0-32335 GCA_035486275.1 Bacteroidia bacterium | reverse complement strand
CAAGGGCTGCAGAGCACTTACGAAACTTAGGTTACGAAGTTTTGGAAACCAATTGGAGATTTGGCCAGGAAGAAATAGATATAATTGCGCGCGATAAAGATTTCTTAGTAGTGGCCGAAGTAAAAACCCGTTCAACCAATTATTTTGGCGAACCCGAAGCATTTGTAAACAAACAAAAACAAAGGCATTTAATTAAAGCCGCCGGAGCATATATTGATAAACACAATTTGAATTTAGAGGTCCGGTTTGATATTGTTTCTGTTCTTAAATCGGGCGATAACTATAAAGTTCAGCATATTCCTAACGCATTTTATCCATTAGTAAAGTAACCTATGTCACAATATCTTTTACCCTTGCACATCATATTTGTAGTAACCTGGTTTGCAGGTTTATTTTACATAGTGCGTTTATTCGTATACCATACCGAAGCTGAAAAAAAAGCTGAGCCTGAAAAAAGCATTTTGCAGGCGCAATATAAAATTATGGAACGCCGCCTGTGGTATGGCATTACATGGCCTTCAGCAATTTTGACCTATGTATTTGGCTTTTCACTTATTTACCATTTGTATGGTATGAACATTCCGGCATGGCTGCTTATAAAACTGTGCTTTGTATTTGGTTTAACACTTTATCAATTACAAAACCAGGTAATATTCAGCAAACTGCAGAAAAATAACATAACATGGTCATCGGGCCAACTGCGTATGTGGAATGAACTGGCAACAATATTTTTAGTGTCTATTGTATTTATAGTAACCATGCAGGATAAGCTAAGCTGGATGTGGGGCGTTATCGGTATTCTGCTTTTTGGATTTATGATGTGGGGCGCAATTGCCATATATAAAAGAGCTAGAGAAAAAAAGGAAAAGAAATAAAAACAGATCGCCACTAAGGCACCAAGACACTAAGACCCACAAAGAAATTCTTAGTGAAACTTCGAGCCTTAGTGTCTTTGTGGCAGAAAAATATTTATGAAGTAGTTAACTTTTATTTATGAACGAGAAACCTTATGTAGTAGTAGGTGCAGGGCTTGTAGGCTCACTGCTTTCTATTTATCTTTCAAAACGCGGATACAAAGTAGAAGTATTTGAACGCCGCGATGATCTGCGTAAAGCAAAGATATCGGTTGGAAAATCGATCAACCTGGCATTAAGTGATCGTGGCTGGAAAGGCTTGCAAGGTGTAGGCATTGCTGATGAAATACGAAAGATTGCCATACCCATGCATGGGCGCATGGTTCACGATAAAGAAGGTAAGACTGCTTTTCACGCCTATGGAAAGCAAGGACAGGCAATCTATTCTGTATCGCGTGGCGGGCTTAATTGCCTGCTGATGGACCTTGCTGAAAAACATGGAAGCAAAATTCATTTTAACCAGCGTTGCAAGGATATTAATTTGAAAGATGCTACAGTAACGCTTGAAGATTTTATTTCAAAAAAAGAAAGTCATATTGCTGCAACACGCATTTTCAGTACCGATGGGGCTTTTTCGGCCGGGCGGTTGCAATTGCAATTATCAACCGATAGGTTTGAATATTCACAGCATTACCTCAATTACGGATACAAAGAATTGGTAATACCACCAACAAAAGATGGTGGCTTTGCCATGGAAAAAGAATGCCTGCATATTTGGGCACGTGGTACATATATGATGATTGCCTTACCTAACATTGATGGTAGTTTCACTTGTACATTATTCTTTCCGTTTGAAGGGAAAGAATCATTTGCTGCATTAACCGATCGTGATAAAGTGAGTAAGTTTTTCAAAGAAGTTTTTCCTGATGCGGCGCCATTAATGCCAACATTGTTAGATGATTTTTTCAATAATCCTACTTCATCATTAGTTACTGTAAAGTGTTATCCATGGTCATACTCCGATAAATTATTATTGCTTGGCGATGCTGCACATGCTATTGTGCCTTTCTTCGGGCAGGGTATGAATTGTGGCTTTGAAGATTGCACTGTATTTGAAAAATTGCTCGACGCACATCTTGGAAATGGCAGTGAAGAGAACTGGAAGAAAATATTTGATGAAACGCAAAAAGCCCGCAAGCCCAATTCCGATGCTATTGCTGACCTTGCCGTTGCCAACTTTATTGAAATGCGCGACCTGGTTACCCACCCCGATTTTATTTTACAAAAGAAAATTGAAGCGCACTTCAGTTCGCTACACCCTGATATGTGGATACCACTTTATGGTATGGTAACCTTTACCGATCTACCCTATAGCCATGCATTGAAACAAGGGCAAAAGCAAGATGCCATTATGAAAAAAGTTTTGGCTTCACCTGATATAGAATCTAAGTGGAACTCTGCTGATGTAGAACAAATGATGATGAAGTTGGTGAAGGAGAGTTAAATTATTCAATAACCAATTTTCCGCTCGAAACAAACTTGCCCATATCAGTTACTATTCTGTAAAAATACAGACCTGTAGCTTTGCCCGTCAAAGAAACCTGCGTATTTCCTGAATGCAATAAAGAGGTATAAACCACTTGCCCCATATTGTTATATATTACCACATTACATTTGGTTTGACCACTATTTAACAAAATTGTAAACTCCCCGTTATTAGGATCAGGAAACACTTTAGCAGATGATACAGTTACAATGTTAGTTACAGATGTGGGAGTTGATGTAAATACATTCTGAGTTGTGTCAGTAATCACCGGTGCATTGTAATCAAAATAAATATATCCGGTATTATTAATCACTGTTCCATCCGGCAAGCCAACCTTAGGTTTAATGCGGTATTGCATAAAACCACTGGATCCGCCTTGATTTCCAATACTGTCTGGCAAATTAATATCAGGAAAGTTAACGGTTAGCACATTATTAATTACATGTACATTATTTGCATGGCTGTAACTAATAAGTTGAAATGTTTTAACATCCAGGTTATGGTCTAAACTGTCAACTATTGCGATATTATGCGCTGAAGCACTGCCGGTATTCTGGAAGTGAATAGCATAGGTAAACCAATTATTATAACCGGGCGCTACATACACAGGGTAAGTAGTTTTAATATTCGGGTCGTGAGAATTTACTACTGAAGTACAATAATGATATGTATTGTTAGCAGGATTATTATCAGCAAAAGGAGTGACAGTTACGCTTATGCAAATGGAATCATATGCCGTAGCAGTTGTGTCAGTTCTCAATATTAAATTAAATGCTTTTCTATTATTTATTGCACCAAAATCTGCAATGGTATATTTGAACATATTACCCGCAATTGAAGTTGGAGTCAGTGCCCCTGCTGCTGGCCCGATATAAGTTACAGGGCCCGAAATACTAATCTGAACTGTACCGCTATCTCCTTTAGCACAATTAAGATTATACCATTGCGACATATCACCGGCAACAACATTCAAACTGTCTTCCATACCCGGAAATACTAAACCGTTCATCATTACTGACTGTACCCCCACATCAAATCCCGATTTGCAGGTAAGTGAGAAATTAACATTCGAATCGATACTTGTAAATGTCACCAATGAATCGATACCCGGATGCGCACATTGCAAGAGAAAAGGCATTCCAATTGTATCTATAGCAACACTAAACGTTCCCGCGGAATCTGCAAAACTATAAACACCATTAATAGCCGTATATGTTTGGTTTAATAAGGCACTCGAAGTGTTATATAATTGCATATGGATATTCGTCAGGTTCTGATCCGCACTGTCTTTGCTACAATTGCTGTCCATATCTCTGTAAACAAATCCAACTATACCCTCGGCTTGAGAACAACCATTTGGATTTCCAATTGAACACAAAGGAAGTGCCAATACAGCCTTACTCATACCCGGAATATAATTGGGAAGGCAGGTTAAGGGGTTTGCTGAAATGTCAAAATTTACAGAATCGGTTAGTGAATTAGGTAGTGGCGGGAGGCAATAAATATTATTGTTATTGCACCATAATAAACTAAGCCCGGCAGGCAGTGCAGGCAATGTGGTCAATTGATTCCCGGAACAAGTTATTTCAGATATACCGGCAGGTAAAGAAGGAATGCTGGTTAATTGGTTTCCAGTGCAGAACAGAACAGTAAGCGTATTAGGTAAATTTGGAAGACTGGTTAGCTGGTTATCTGCGCAATCTAAAGTCCCCATTTTTCCTGGCAAAGCGGGAAGACTGGTTAATTGGTTATCCTGACACTGTAATACATTCAAAACTCCAGGCAGGGATGGAATAGTTGTAAGGTTATCATTATAAACTTCCAATACATTTAAAGAATCGTCTAAAGCAGGAAGATTTGTAAGATTATTATTACCGCAACGTAAATCAGTAAGCATGCTCGGCAGGGTTGGTATTGTGGTTATTTGATTATTACTACAGTCTAAATAATTTAGCCCTGCAGGCAAAGCAGGTAGGCTTGTAAGCATATTACCATTGCAATCCAGGTAATTTAATCCTGCGGGCAAAGTTGGGATACTCGTTAGTTTATTACCATAGCATTTCAAAATCCCTAGTCCACTGGCTAAAGAGGGCAAACTCGTTAACTGATTATTACCGCAGGCCAGGTATTCCAGAGTATTAGGCAAAGGAGGCAGGCTTGCTACTTTATTAGAGTCTATGGAAGGAGAACCATTACCAAAATCAAGTGATCCTAGAGAAGTAAAGTATTGAATACCTGTTAAATCCTTGATCCCCAGATTTTCAATATTTATATACGTCAGGTTCTTTACTGCAGCGTTTGATGTATCCATCTGGTTGCCATTCATTGCTACTGAAATGCCTGCAGCCGTATCCAGGTAAGCAGCAAATTGTGCATCAGGTATTGTAACATACTGTGCTGATGCATTGAAAAATGCGAAAGAAAAGCTTACTGCGATTATAAATTTGTACATGTTTTTCAAAGTGGGTTTGATTGGTTAAAGTAAAATTATGCAAAATTCTGCAAATAAGCAAGTTAACGCTTTTTCATATGATAATTTTTCCATTTTAATCATAATTCTATATTTGCCTAAGATTAATCTCCCTGAAATATGAAAAAACTGCAAAGACTTGTCTTTATGTGTATCATTTTATTTTCTACAAATAAATTAATGGCACAGGCGTTCGATGATGGTAAAAACTTAGTCTCGGTAGGCTTTGGTTTTCCGGCAACCACCTACATAACAGAAACCCTGCCCGATTACCAGAACGACCAGAATTATGACTACAAGAATTACGGCACTATTGTGTTGAAATACGAACATGGCTTTATGAAATATTTTGGTGTAGGGCTTAACCTTGAATATTCTGCAGCTAATGTTAGTTACGATTATCAGCAACCACGGGCATTTAATACCGATACTACCTACACCCAGACTATTAAAAGTAGTGTTATAGGAGCATATTTACGGTTAAACGGCCACTACCCTATTGGCGATCACCTGGATATTTATGCAGGCTTTGGCCTTGGTTATTTATACCAGATAAATAATTACAGTACCAACGACCCTAATCCTAATGATAAGATTGGCACAAATTCTAAAACACAATCCCTTCAATTTGAATCTCAGTTTACCTTAGGAGTAAGATACATGATCAAACCACATTTTGGTTTGTTCGGTGAAGTTGGCTGGGCATCCACTGCCGTTAACATGGGTATTACTTTCGGCTTCTAGTTCTCGGTACCCACACTTAGCTTCCATTCCCTCACGGGGATGACTAATGAGATTACACGAACTCCACTGCACCCTCTGCTATGTGGAGGGAAACAAAAAAATATCACATTTGTGGTATGAAGGAATTAGAAGAACTGGAAAGGGAAGCCAGAAAGCTTGAACCTACAGTTGAAGAAAGAAAAACAGTACGCGAAGGAGTAGTTAACTACACCGAGCGTTTTATAAACGATATAGAAACCATACCCGCCTTTGAAGGTGAGCGCAAAGCCAGCGAAGTATTTTTAAACTCGCCTGTAAGCGAGGAACCTATGGCCCTGCCGCAGGTGCTGAGCATGCTCGAAAAAGGGCTCGACGAACCGGGGCTTAATCCTGCATCGGGCGGACACCTGGGCTATATACCCGGCGGTGGAATTTACTACAGCGCACTTGGCGATTATTGGGCCGATATTACCAACCGCTATGCCGGTATATTTTTTGCCGGCCCGGGTGCGGTACGTATGGAGAATATGCTTATAAAATGGACTGCCGAACTAGCAGGTTACCCGAAAACCGCTGTCGGAAATCTTACCAGTGGAGGCAGCATTGCAAACCTGTCTGCTATAGTAACCGCCCGCGACAGTAAGAAAATAACGTCTGATAAAATTAAAAAGGCGGTAATATATTTAAGTGCCGAGGTGCACCATTGTGTATTCAAGGCCATCCGTATTGCAGGCTTGGGTGAGTGCATTGTGCGCCATCTGCCGCTCGACGATTGTTACCGCATTAAAGCACAGGAGCTTGAAAGCATTATTGCCACTGACAAACAACAAGGGCTCATTCCCTTTTTAGTGGTGGCATCGGCCGGTACTACCGACACTGGTTCAGTTGATCCATTAAAGCCTATTGGCGAAATTGCTGCAAAGCACAAGCTTTGGTTTCATGTGGATGCTGCCTACGGTGGTTACTTTCTGCTCACTGAGCATGGCAAAAAAGTATTAAAGGGCATTGAGCTTTCCGATTCTTTTGCTATTGATCCGCATAAGAGTCTTTTTCTGCCATACGGATTGGGGATGATTATTGTAAAGGATAAAGCGGCTTTATATAATTCACATTATTACCAGGCTAATTATATGCAGGACACACTTGGTGCTAATGAAGAAGTATCGCCAGCCGACCTGTCGCCGGAGCTTACCAAGCACTTTCGCGGACTGCGCTTGTGGTTGCCTTTAAAATTATTGGGATTAAAACCCTTCCGTGCTGCCCTCAACGAAAAACTTTTGCTGGCACGTTATTTTTATGATGAAATACAGAAATTAGGTTTTGAAGTTGGTCCATATCCTGAGCTTTCGGTGGTTACCTACCGTTATGTACCTAAAACAGGTGATGCCAATGCGTTTAATAAATGGCTCATGGAAGAAGTACAGAAAGATGGACGTGTATTTATTTCATCTACCATGCTTGATGGTAAGTTTATGTTGCGTTTGGCCGTGCTTAGTTTCCGCACACATAAAAGCACTATAGATATATTGTTAGAACAGTTGCGCAGTTTGACCGGCGATAAATAATAGATGAATAATTGTAATAAATACAAAAAGTATTTGGGCGTTCCCCTACGGGTCGGGCTATCCGCTGCAAATCCTCGCTGCGCTGTGGGCTTTACGCTACTATCCCTAACGCAGAGCTACGTGTTATTTGACTTGCATTGTTCCTGAAATAGGTAAAAGGTGGGCGCGGGTTAGCTGCGAGTGATGCGAGTTTAGGGAACTCTGGCAAGCAGGGAGCAAGAGCCGCCCCAAGAAATGAGTATTAAGATATTGATAGATAAAATGAGTTACAAGTACAAAGACGGCATAGAGACGGAGCGCCTCATTACACGTTTTCTGACTCTGGAAGATGCGGAAGTGTGGAAAAACTTTTTTGAAGATAAAGAAGCAATAAAGTATTTGAATCTTCAGGGAGTAATTGATCCTACACAATTGGCAAAGAACTGGATGGAAAGAACGCAATGGCGCTACTCAGTCAACAAACTGGGTTTTCAGGCGGTATTGTTAAAGGAGACAAAAGAACTGATTGGTATTTGCGGATTGCTTTTGCAAGACGTGAATGGTGAAGAAATGGTAGAGATCGGCTATCACTTTATTCGGAAACATTGGGGAAATGGCTATGCAACAGAAATTGCAACTGCATTTAAAAACTATGCGTTTAGTACTAACATTACTGACAAAGTAGTTTCACTTATTAATATACATAACACTCCGTCGCAACGCGTTGCCGAACGAAATGGTATGACCCGTGTAAGACAGATATGGTGGTTTGAACAGGATATATATGTATATGAAGTTGAAGCCAATCGCACTTCAAATGTGCAAAAGAAATAGATAAATGGTGGGCGCGGGTTAATGTATTTCGCGTTAGGGATTACTCGTATCTCGCTTTTTTTATTTAAGGAACTCGTGAGGCTCCGCGTTGCAGTGGAAACCCCACAGCGCAGCGCGGAGTTGTAACGTAAAGCCCGACCCCGAGTACTCGGGGGAACGCCCAAAAGAATTTAAAGAAGATACTTCAACAAGCTAAGTATGACAGACTACAGCTTCTTAAGAGCCGAAACAATATCAGCCTTCTCAAGTACGATGCGCTCAACCTGGTCGACAGAAATACGTTCCTGGGTCATTGTATCGCGGTCGCGAATGGTAACTGTATTGTCTTCCAACGTCTGATGATCGATAGTAATGCAATAAGGGGTACCAATAGCATCTTGCCTGCGGTAACGCTTACCGATAGAGTCCTTTTCGTCGTACTGGCAATACATTGATAGCTTCAACTTATTGAATATGTCTAAGGCTTTTTCTGATAGTCCGTCCTTTTTAGTGAGTGGCAACACTGCACACTTAACCGGTGCAAGGAATGCAGGGAGTTTAAGTACATCACGGGTGGTGCCATCTTCCAGCTTTTCCTGCTGCAGTGCCCTCGACATAACGGCAAGGAACATGCGGTCGAGACCCACAGAGGTTTCAACCACATACGGTACATAGCTGCTATTCAGCTCCGGGTCGAAGTATTGAAGTTTTTTGCCTGAGAACTTTTCATGGCTTTTCAAATCGAAATCAGTACGTGAATGTATTCCTTCAAGTTCTTTAAACCCAAACGGAAACTGGAACTCAATATCGCATGCTGCATTGGCATAGTGCGCCAGCTTGGTATGATCGTGGAACCTATAGCTCTCTTTCGGAAACCCAAGACTGTGGTGCCATGCCAAGCGTTTTTCCTTCCATGCTTCATACCATCTCAATTCAGTTCCCGGTTGTACAAAAAACTGCATCTCCATCTGTTCAAATTCCCTCATCCTGAATATGAACTGCCTTGCTACAATTTCATTACGGAAAGCTTTGCCCGTTTGTGCAATACCAAAAGGTATCTTCATGCGGGTGGTCTTCTGCACATTTAAAAAGTTTACAAATATGCCCTGTGCCGTTTCAGGCCGTAAATACAATTGGTTCGAGGTCTCTTCCATAGCGCCCATACTGGTAGAGAACATCAGGTTGAACTGCCGTACTTCGGTCCAGTTCTTGGTTCCTGAAATGGGGCAAACTATCTCCAGGTCAACTATCAGTTGGTACAGGTCGGCCCAGTTACTGTCCTCCATAGCCTTTTTATACCGGCCATGTACAGTATCTATATTGCTCTTTATTTCAGTTATTCTTGGGTTAGTGCTGCGGTATAGAGTTTCATCAAACTTTTCTGCAAAACGCTTTTTAGCCTTTTCAACCTCTTTTTCGATCTTGTCCTCTTGTTTACCAATGTAGTCCTCGATAAGGTTATCGGCGCGGTAGCGTTTTTTAGAGTCCTTATTATCTATAAGTGGGTCATTAAATGCATCCACATGCCCCGATGCCTTCCAGATTGTTGGGTGCATAAATATGGCCGAGTCAAGGCCTACTATATTCTCATGCAATTGCACCATGGCTTTCCACCAGTAAGTACGTATATTGTTCTTCAGTTCGGCACCGTAACTGCCGTAATCGTAAACTGCACTAAGCCCGTCGTAGATCTCGCTGGAAGGGAATATAAAGCCATATTCCTTGCTATGGGAGATGATATTTTTAAAGAGTTCTTCGTTATTCATAATAAGCGCAAACTTAAGGCTATTTTTAAATTGTATTAGATGAAATATCGTTAAGCCTTTATATGACCATTTGTTAAAGCCTGTTAAAAGTTTTGTTTCCTGAACAATCATTCTTATATTTGTTCTTCATTAATAAAACAATTATGAAAAAAAGTTTACTTATTGTAGCATCACTTTTAATAGGAGCTTATACTTCAAATGCTCAAATACTCAACCCTGATTTTGCCACATGGAGTGATACTCCTTTAATAGGTTCGAGTTCAGTTAAGGACCCTAACAGTGGTCTTGGAACAACTGGATGGTGGAGTTTTAATCTTTTAAATTATAGCCTACTTGGAAGTAGCCCTGTTTCGGTAACTCCGGATAGTACTACTACATATAGCGGAGCTAAATATTCTGCAAAAATTACTACTGTTGTGCTTACATCTACTTCTTATAGCAGTGTAAAAGCATATGGTATTCCAGATACTATGGGTTTAATAATGACCGGCAATATATCTCAGTCTGGCTTTGGAGCCAAAGTGGTAAAAGGTGAACCATGGAACAATAGATTGACTTCGTTTAATTTCTATTACCAATATACACCAAATGGTGTAGATACAGCTTCTTGTTCGGTTGTGGTTTCAAGTACAACTGGCGGTGTGCGTACTACAATTGGCGCTGGTGAATTAAAGATCACTGCGGCAGCTTCTTCCTGGACTTTGGGAACGGTAAATATGACTTACGTTAACGGCAATATTCCTGATACTATTCTGGTAATGTTCAGTTCAAGTAGCCTGTTAAGTAAACCAAAACCAGGTAGTGTATTTTTAATTGATGGTGTTTCTACAGTTGATGGCGTTAATGAAGTGTCAGCTACCCCGGCAAGTGTTAGTATATATCCTAACCCGGCTACGAATGCTGTTCACTTTACAATTACCGGTAACGATATTGCTAATTACATTAATGTTTTTGACATGACTGGCAAAAAAATAACCACGCTTGATGCTCACAATAATATTGCAATTTTGAATTCTTCAGAATTGGCTTCGGGTTTATATTTCTACCAGCTTTATAATAAAGCCGGTAATCTTATGAAAACAGGCAAATTCAGCATTTCAAAGTAAGCAAAAGACACATTAAACCAAAAAGCCCTCATAATGAGGGCTTTTTAGTTTAATTGGTTACACTATGGAGTGCGAATAAAGGTTCCTGAAAGAAGGTACTAAAGCACAACGAGGCTTTTTAACATCTCTTTATTCAAAGATTCTTTCAAAAACCTTCGCAGATATTAAAATATTATTTAGCTTTGCACCCCTTTTAGAAAAAAGGTTAAAGAACATATTAAACTAATTTATCGTGAATACGCCAAGTTATAAAACTGTTTCAGCCAATAAAGAGACCATTAAAAAAGAGTGGTTTATTGTTGATGCCGACAACCAGATCGTAGGTCGCCTTGCCACCCAGGTAGCAATGGTATTAAGGGGAAAGCACAAGCCTTCTTACACTCCACATGCTGATTGCGGAGATAATGTGATCATCATCAATGCTGAGAAAGTTCGCTTTACCGGCAAGAAATTTGAAAATAAAGAGTATGTTCGCCATACTGGTTACCCGGGTGGACAAAGGTTTACAACTCCTGCGAAGATATTTCAAAAGGATGCTACCATAGTATTGCATAAAGCAATTAAGGGTATGCTACCTAAGAACAGTTTAGGCAGAACACTGCAAACCAATGTATACATATACACAGGTACCAAGCATAATCACGAAGCACAACAACCAAAAGAACTTAAATTCAAATAATACTCATGAGTGAAACTATACACTCCATCGGGAGAAGAAAAACCAGCATTGCTCGCGTTTACTTAACAAAAGGTAAAGGAAAAATTACCATCAACGAAAAGGACTACGATAAGTATTTCCAAACCGGAACACTTCAGTACATGGTTCAACAGCCTTTTGTTATTATAAAGGAAGAAGCTGGCCAACACGATATTGAAGCAAGTGTTACAGGTGGTGGTGTAAAAGGCCAGGCTGAAGCAATGCGCCTTGCTATTTCCCGTATTCTTGTAAAAATTAACCCTGAGTACAAAAAAGCATTAAGAGATGCAGGTTTAATGACACGTGACCCACGCATGGTTGAACGTAAAAAACCTGGTCAAAAGAAAGCAAGAAAGAGATTCCAGTTTACAAAGAGATAATCTATTATACAGTATACAAACTTTTTTAAATTCAATTATCAAAACAACAACATGCCAAGAACCTCGTTTGACGCACTTTTAGAAGCAGGAGCACACTTCGGACACCTGAAAAGAAAATGGAATCCAAATATTGCTCCTTTCGTTTTCGGAGAAAAAAATGGTATTCATATCATTGACCTGAACAAGACCTTAGTAAAGCTCGAAGAAGCTTCTAATGCAATGAAGCAGATAGCAAAATCGGGCAGAACAATATTATTTGTTGCTACCAAAAAGCAAGCTAAGAACATAGTAGCCGAAAAGATAAAGGAAGTTGGTTTCCCATGTATTACTGAGCGTTGGACCGGTGGTATGTTAACAAACTTTGCCACCATTCGTCGCAGCATTCGTAAGATGGCTGAAATGAACAAGATGGCAAATGATGGTACTATTGAATCTCTTTCAAAGAAGGAAAAACTTCAATTGTCACGTCAACGTGCTAAGTTGGAACACCAACTTGGCAGCATTGCAAACATGACCCGTTTGCCTGCAGCTGTATTTGTAGTTGACATTACCAAGGAACATATTGCAATATCTGAAGCAAAGAAGTTGAACATACCTACTTTTGCTATTGTTGATACTAACTCAGATCCTAATAAAGTTGATTTTGCAATTCCTGCAAATGATGACTCATCTACCTCAATCCGCATTGTAGTTAATACATTGATAGCTGCAATTAAAGAAGGATTAGAAGAAAGAAAAGAAGCTCAGGTTATAACAAAGCGTGATGAAAAGCACGATGAAGCTGAAGTTGATGAAGTTACTGCTAAATATGAAGGTTCAGGAGAAGATGAAGTATTAGCAGAAGAAGAAAAGAAAGCGAAGAGCCAGAATCATGGCGCTCCGCATCACAACAAAGGCCCTAAGAGAGGTGGTCCTGTTGGCGGTGGAAACAGAAGAGCACCTATTAAAAAATAATTAACATGACTACAGGAACTATGAACATCACTGCTGCTGAAGTAAATAAACTTCGTCAACAAACCGGTGCTGGTATGATGGACTGTAAGAAAGCCCTTACCGAAGCAGGAGGAGATTTTGAAAAAGCAATTGATATATTACGTGAAAAAGGCCAGAAAGTAGCTGCTAACCGTAGCGACCGCGATGCCAAGGAAGGTGTTGTTATTGCAAAGGTTTCAACTGATGGAAAGAAAGGAATTGTAACGGTATTGAATTGCGAAACCGATTTCGTAGCACGTAACGAAGACTTTATTAAGTTGGTAGATAGCATTGCGAACATTGCATTGAACGGTAACTTTTCATCGGTTGATGAATTGAAGGCTGCCACCTATGCTGATGGATTAAGCATTGAAAAGAAGATAACTGAATACGTTGGAAAGATTGGCGAGAAGATGGAACTGCGTTACGAAAAGGTAACTGCAGAAAAAGTTTTCGCTTACAATCACCCAGGAAATAAATTGGCAAGTGTTGTAGGTTTTAATAAAGCTACACCACTTGAAGTTGGTAAAGAAATATCAATGCAGATAGCAGCCATGGCTCCTATTGCAATTGATAAGAGCGATGTAACCCAGGAAACACTTGACCGTGAAATGGCTATTGCTAAGGAGCAGGCTCGCCAGGAAGGTAAACCTGAGAATATGCTTGAAAAGATTGCTATCGGTAAAGTAAATAAGTTCTACAAAGAGTCTACATTACTTAACCAGGACTTTATAAAGGACAGTAAAAAAACTGTTCAACAATTTTTACAGGATAATGATAAAGAGCTCAAAGTAACGAGCTTTAAGAGAATCGCTTTAGGTTAATAATTTAAAAATCCTCCCAACGGAGGATTTTTTTTTGCAAAATTTGCAGCATGAAATACAAACGCATACTTCTCAAACTTAGTGGTGAGTCCTTAATGGGCAGCCAGCAATTTGGTATAGAACAACAGGCTGTATTGCATTATGCTGAAGAGATTAAAACGGCTATTGCTGCAAAAGCACAGGTAGCAATTGTAATTGGTGGAGGAAACATATTCAGAGGCATACAGGCAACCGCAAATGGTATTGACAGGGTGCAAGGCGATTATATGGGAATGCTTGCTACCATTATTAATAGCATGGCATTGCAGGCATCGTTAGAGAAACTCGGCATACCTACCAGGCTGATGTCAGCTATTGAAATGAAAGAGATTTGTGAGCCATTTATACGCAGAAGAGCTGTAAGGCACCTGGAAAAAGGCAGGGTTGTAATTTTTGGTGCTGGTACCGGAAACCCTTATTTTACTACTGATACAGCTGCAAGTTTACGGGCAATTGAAATTGAAGCAGATGTTATTCTGAAAGGTACACGTGTAGATGGTATCTATACAGCCGATCCGGAAAAAGATAAGAATGCAAAACGTTACGATACCATAACATTTGATGAAGCTTATAATCAGGGCCTGCAAATAATGGATCTTACTGCATTTACCCTTTGTAAAGAAAACAAGCTGCCAATCATTGTGTTCGACATTAATAAAAAGGGTAACCTTTCAAGATTGCTCAAGGATGAGAAAATTGGTACGCTAGTAGACAACTAACCTTATCTTTGCGGCTTCATTTGCATCTATGAAAAAGCACTTCCTTCTTTTAATTGGTGTTAGTTTGTTTAATGTATTTACCTATGCACAAGCGGACACTTCCAAACACAAAAAGATAATCAATAATGGCCGTTTCTATGGCTCCTGGGGCTATAATATGGAATGGTATACCAAAAGCAACATCAGCGTAGACCAGCCACAACTCAATAACAACTTTACATACGAAGACCTCAACGCCCATGACCGCGTTGGCTGGAACAATCTTTTTCATGTAGCGCCTACTATTCCTCAGTATAACTACCGCATTGGTTATTTCTTTGATGAGAAGCAATTATGGGGAGTTGAAATAAGCTTCGACCATACCAAGTATGTGGTATGGCAAGGCGGTAACTCACCTATAAAAGGTACGCTTAATGGCAGACAGGTAGATTCAACCATTAACATCAATAACAGCACACTTTACTGGCAACTGAATAATGGCGCTAACTGGTTCGATATTAATATTACACGCAAGCTGCCAATCTATGCCTCCCATAGCAACAAAATTGTGCTATATGGCTTGGTTAAGTTCGGCATTGGCCCTAATGTGCCTCACGTTTCTGATGAGATATTCGGCAACTGGAACGATGGCCATTTTCAATTAGGGGGCTGGAATACCGGTGTAGAAGCGCTTATACGTTGTACCTTTTTCCAATATGCTTTCATTGAATATTCAAACCATGCAGTATATGCTAATTATTCAGGGTTGAAGGTGTGGGGAGGCAATGGTAACAATGGAACTGCTGCACAGAGTTTTTGTGCGTATGAATGGATTGCCAACATTGGTTTTACATTCCACCTGGCCAAGACAGAAGGTACAAATACAGCTCGTTAAACTCTACTTTCTTTTATTAAATGTATTCATTGTACGCTCAATGCCCATCAGGCAAAAGGCTTCAATGGTCTCTACTGCTCTGGTAATATGTTCCGGAAGCTTTGCGTTTTCCTCCTTCGTCCATTCACCAAGTACGTAATTAGATTGCCCGCCCTTAGGGAAATTGTTCTCGATACCAAACCGCAGGCGTGGATAATTAGCAGTGTTCAATATTTCCTGGATGCTCTTAAGTCCATTATGTCCTCCATCACTGCCATTGCTTTTTAAGCGAAGTGTACCAAAGGGTAGCGCCAGATCATCAAGTACTACCAATACATGATGCAATGGAATTTTGTTTTCGGTTTGCCAATAGCGGACAGCCTTCCCACTCAGGTTCATAAATGTAGAAGGCTTGAGCAGTATAATGTGTTTCCCCTTTAAGGATACCTCGGCAACAGCACCATAGCGCCTGTTGTTATCAAAGGAAACCTTATGCTTTAAGGCAAAGGCATCGACTATTTTGAAACCGACATTATGGCGCGTTTCTAAATACTCATCACCAATATTACCAAGTCCTGCTATGAGGAACCTGTCCAATGCTCAACTTATTTCTTAGCAGCTGGCTTTTCGTCCTTCTTTGGAGCGGCAGCAGCGGCAGCAGGAGCACCCGCAGCAGGAGCAGCAGAAACAGTAGGCGCAGCACCAACAGCGGCAGTACCGGTAGCAGCAGGAGCAGCCTCACGGGTTGTCCTAACAGCTAATACAGCAGAGTTTGCAGGATCGAGGAACTTGATCTTTTCATTCTTCATGTCCTTTACCAATACACTTTCGCCAAGCTTAATATGGCCTACTTCTAATGTAATGTGGTCAGGAATATCGTTTACCAAACCTTTAACAGTAAGGCGACGCAATTTCACTTGCAGTTTGCCACCCATTTTCACACCTACCGGTGATCCGTGTGTAACTAAAGGAACCTTCACAGTAAGTTGTTTACCGGGAACAGCTTCTAAAAAGTCAACGTGCATAATATGCTCGGTAACTTTATGGAATTGAGCTTCCTGAACAATAGCCTGGGTTGCTTTTCCATCAATGTCAACATTTACAAGATATGCATCAGGGCTATATAAAAGCTTTGCAAATTGTTTTTCTTCTACGTTAAAGAAAACTTGTTCTTTACCGCCGTATAGCGTACAAGGCACCATACCTGTTCTACGGGTTAAAATGGCTTCTTTTGTGCCTGTTCCTTTTCTTGCTGTACCTTTAATTGATAGTGTTTTCATTGGAATAGAAATTTATAATAAACGAGTTTTAAAATACAAAGTGACTACTTATTGATTCAAAATTATGAACTTTATTAATAATGTCCGCAAACAAAGGCGCTACCGACAATACTTTGATCTTGCTGCATTCCTGCTTAAGCGGAATGGTATCGGTAACTATTAATTCTGTAAGCTGCGATTTTTCGATGTTCTCATAAGCCTTGCCTGATAATACCGCATGGCTGCATAGTGCACGTACACTGTTAGCACCCTTATCCATCATCATATTGGCAGCTTTGGTTAGTGTACCGGCCGTATCAACCATGTCATCAAGCAGAACTATATCACGGCCTTCCACTTCTCCTATCGCAGTCATTTTATCTACCACATTAGCTTTTGAACGCTGTTTGTAGCAAATAACTATATCCGATTTCAGGAAATTAGCATATGCGTTAGCCCTTTTTGAACCACCCATATCGGGTGATGCAATAGTCAGGTTAGGCAGTTTAAGACTCTGAATATAAGGCAGGAAGAGGTATGAGGCAAATAAGTGATCGACCGGAACATTAAAGAAACCCTGTATCTGGTCAGCATGCAGGTCCATTGTCATAATACGGGTAACACCTGCAGTGGTAAGCAGGTCAGCCATAAGCTTTGCACCAATAGCGGTACGTGGCTTATCTTTCCTATCCTGGCGGGCAAAACCAAAATAAGGCATTACGGCCACTACTTGTTTTGCAGATGCCCTTTTTGCAGCATCGGCCATTAAAAGCAGTTCAAAAAAATGGTCAACCGGTGGGTGGGTACTTTGAACAATGAAAACAGAACAACCACGAACGGTCTCTTCATACGAAGGTTCAAATTCCCCATCGCTGAAATGAATCACGCTCATTTTTCCAAGCGACTGGCCATAGCTTTCAGCAATTTTTTTTGCTAAAACCGGGTGGCCGCTGCCTGAGAATATTTTAACTGATGGTTCCATTTTTTTATAAGGGGTGCAAAGGTAATATTTTATTCTTTCCGTAAAACGCTATTTTATTGTTTTTTAGCCTATTTTCTATGCTATATAGGGGGTGGTTTACACTTTTTCGTTTTTGTACACCATCAACTCATTGATTTTCATTTGTTTAAATTCAACAATTATTGCAGTTTTTGTAAACCACCCCAATATGTGTTAATGGGCATAATTTGGCAAAAACCGA
This sequence comes from Bacteroidia bacterium, assembly GCA_035486275.1. Taxonomy (GTDB): domain Bacteria; phylum Bacteroidota; class Bacteroidia; order JABEUT01; family JABEUT01; genus JABEUT01. The sequence goes on along the minus strand of DATHNG010000066.1, from coordinate 14,568 downwards.
AAAACCCCGACTGACATTTATTCATAGAAATATATAAGCAACTATGCAAATTTACTTTTGAAGCTCCGGTTGTAAAAGAGAAAGGAATATTCTTTTCAACCACCCCGGAATTCTATTGATAATAACAATAGAATACAATAAAATCAGTAACCCGAAGATTTAAGTTTATTTAACAGAAGCCAAGGCCCTGAGAGTAACCTCCCTTTAGTGAATCCTTATCTTTGCACCCATGAACCGGCGGACCATATTTCTGTTCAGCTTTTTTATAGGCATAGTATTGCTTGCGCTAATATGTGTACAGCTTTATTGGGTAACCAATGCCATACGGCTGACCGAACAACACTTTGAGCAGGATGTGAACGACGCCCTGAACGATGCTGTGTACAGGCTCGAAAAAACCTCTGTCGCCAAAATGACAGAGAAATATAACTTCCGCAAACAGGCCGTTCGCTGGGTAATGCCAAGCCAAAGCACCAAAACTGCAGGCGCCAAAATGGTGGGCAGCAACCTCGATAATCCACGCTACAAGGCCACCGCCGATAAATACAATGTAAAGGTGTTCGAAGAGCTGTCGAGCGATTCGAATGGTATTATAACAAGTAAAATGAAACACAGTTATCTGGTACACGACAGTAACCAGAGTGGCACGGGCTTTGACCTGGGTATACGCTTCAGTGGCGACAATGCCCTTACTAATTCTGATTCGATAGATAAAAAGCTGCAGTTTGCCATGCACCGTGGCGATGTAATGAACGATATTTTTGATGAGCTGGTAAGTATAAATGTATATCATGATGTTACTCCGCATGTAGATACGGCACAGGTAGACTCACTGTTACGCACCTCACTGGCCGACCAGAGTATTTTTACCCCATTCCGCTTTGGTATACTTAATGCAAACCGCGATACAGTGTTGCAGGCCAGCACCAAAGGTATTAACAATGAACTGCTTAAGTCACCCTACCAGGTAAATATGTCACCCAAGAGCGTATTCTTACAACACCGTTACCTGTCGCTCTATTTCCCTACCGAAGGTTTTTACAGCCGCCTCAGCGAGTCGAAGTTTGTATTGCTTACATCGGTAGCGCTTATCCTTATTATTATAGGGTCGTTCTATTATACCATATCAACAATTTTCAGGCAAAAGAAACTATCGGAAGTGAAAAACGATTTTATAAATAACATGACCCACGAATTTAAAACTCCAATATCAACCATATCATTAGCTGGTGAAGTACTAAGCGATAAAAGCATTGAAAAAACTGATGAAAGCCGCGAACGATACCTCGCAATTATCCGTAATGAGAACAAGCGCCTGGGTGGCATGGTGGAGAACATTTTACAAGCTGCCACACTCGACAAGGGCGAACTGAAACTGAAGATACAGGAGGTAGACGTGCACCAGGTTATCCGCGATGTGCTGCAAAGCCTGAACCTGCAGATACAAAGCAAGCAAGGTGAGGCTACTACCGAACTGAACGCACAGCGCTATTCACTGTTTGCAGATAAAATGCACATTGGCAATATTATTTATAATCTTGTAGATAATGCCCTTAAGTACACCAAAGAGCCGCCACGCATACAAATAAGCACAGCCAGTACTGCCACCCAATTAATTATTACAGTAAAAGATAATGGCATTGGTATTAAAAAAGATGACCAGAAAAAAATATTCGACACTTTTTACCGCGTGCATACAGGCAACGTGCATAACGTAAAAGGCTTTGGCCTTGGGCTGAGTTATGTGAAAGCAGTGGTAGAAAAACATCATGGCCATATTGAAGTAGAGAGTGAATTTAACAAAGGCAGCACCTTCATTGTATATTTACCTTTTTTAACTGATCTGAAATAGATAATTCCCTTAGATTCGTAATTCCTAATTGATAATTTGTAATTAAATAAAATGGAAACTAATAAAACCCGCGCCCTGCTAGCCGAAGACGATGAAAGCCTCGGAATGTTGATGAAAGATTTTCTGTTGGCTAAAGGCTTTGATGTGGAGCTCTGCAGCAATGGCAAAAAAGCGTTCGACACTTTCAGCAAACGCGATTTCGATATTTGCATATTAGATGTAATGATGCCCGAAAAAGATGGCTTTACAGTAGCGAAGGAGATCCGAATGGTGAACAAGCACATCCCTATTATTTTCCTCACCGCCAAAAGCATGAAGGAAGATATTATTGAGGGCTTCAACAAAGGCGCTGATGATTATATTACCAAGCCTTTTAATACCGAAGAATTATTGGTGCGTATACAAGCGGTCATGCGCCGCATGAAACCTGCTAATGAAGATGCTGAAGAGTTCCAGATCGGGTTATATCATTTCAATTATAAAAATCAGCAGCTGGAATTTAAAGGCGAACACCAGAAGCTTACTACCAAAGAAGCTGAACTTCTTAAGCTGCTTTGTGTTAACCAAAACGATATTCTGGACCGCAACTTTGCCCTGAAAGCGATTTGGCACAACGATACCTATTTCAGCAGCCGCAGTATGGATGTATATGTAACCAAGCTCCGTAAGTTTTTGAAAGACGACCCCAAGGTGCAGATCATCAATATACATGGCAAGGGCTTTAAGCTGTATGTGGAGAAAGTTTAAGTGTTAAAATCTGTTAAACCGATTAAACTCTGGTGTTCGACGAATGTCATACATTCAGTAAAAGATTTGACGTAACTTATCGTCAAATTACTATCGATAAAGCTGAATGCTATGAAAAAAACAAGAATTATTTTAGCGGCCCTCCTGTTCGGAGTTATACAATTTGCAGATGCACAATATTATTATGGCCCTCCGGGTCCTCCTCCCGGCCCCCCTCCACGGAGAGAGCGTAGAGAAAAACAGGAAGACCAACCTGCATACGGTACCCCTACCGGTTATGTTGAAATAAGCCTTGGCCTTGCCAGTCCCGTGGGTGATTTTTCTAATGAAGGTGGCGTAGGTTACCATGGTTATGCCTTAACCGGCGATAATTTAGCTATTTCATTAGCTATACCTATTAACCACTCAAACTTTGGTATAGCATTAATGTATAGCGCCTATAATAATCCGTTCGATGTGGATGGCTATATCAACAATGTACAATACTCAAACCCAGGCTATAATTATTACATCCCAACAGATTATTATGGTAATCCGTACGATGCTGGTGCCAGTTATAGCGAAAGCTTTATAATGGCTGGTTTGTTTGCAACGCTCCCTGTTCAGCGCCTTTCCTTCGATTTTCGCTTAATGGGAGGCGTGGCTATTTGCAGCCTGCCGGAAATAACTTATGCAGCAAGTGCCACAAGCGCTGCGGCAACAAACGATTTTTTGTGGGATATTGCAGGAAGCTCGACTACAGGCTTTGCGGTTGATATTGGCGCAGGCATCCGCTACCAGTTCAGAAGGGCGGCTATTATGTTCGGCATTGATTTTATGAGTGCAGATCCTATGATAAGTACCACACAAACATACACAGACCAGTATGGAACTAACACTTTCTCGCATATTGGAGGAAACCTGCCTATTTCACTTATGAGTTACAGTATTGGTATAGGTTACCCCATACGATAGGTATTTCCACCGTTTAAAGCCCTGAAGTAGTGGCGAAGTGAGAGAATCTCTACTTTACCATGCTTCAGGGTTTTTCGTATTTTTGTATCCTGTTTTGAAGATATCTGCCTCCATATATTCCAATAAAACGAAGCCGCTTGAAGAGCTGGTGAAAGAACTTGATGCAGTTCATGTTGATTATTTGCATGTTGATTGCAACGACGACCTGAAAGTTTTTGATGATATCAAGCGCATTCGCACATTCAGCAAAACACCCATTGACCTGCATATAATTTCTTCGGAGCCTGAAAAGTTTTACAACGGAATTATTGAAACCAATACTGACCTTGTTACCTTTCAGTTTGAAAACCTGAAGAAGCCACTTAGCTTACCTGCTGCAATAAAAAGCAAACTGGGACTGGCAATTGTATCTTCTACTCCGTTCAATGTATTTGAACCCTACCAGGATAAATTCGACTTTATATTATTCATGACAACCACTCCCGGCCAAAGTGGCGGAGTTTTCAATAAAGAGAATTTTAAAAAGATACGTGATTTCAGAAACAAATTCCCTGGCAAACGCATACATGTTGATGGTGGCGTAACCGACGAAGTTGCATTTGTATTGCGCAACATGGGCGTAAACTCTGTAGTATCTGGTTCATACCTTGTAAATGCCGATGGGCTTGGTAAAGCCTTGTACCAATTGCGCAGCAATGATATTACCTCGCATACTTCTATAAGCGATTTTATGCTTACCAAAGAAGAACTGCCTACAGTAACTTCTTCAGCAACATTTTTAGAAGTTTTGCAAAGCATTGAGAAATATAATTTAGGGTTCACATCAGTTACTGACGGTGACGGAAAACTACTTGGTATAATAAGCAATGCTGATGTGCGCAGAGGTTTAATAAAGAACATCGGTCAGCTGGAAAATATTCAGGTGAAGGATATTATCAATTCCAATCCATTTAAAATAAAGGCATCTGCAACAGTATCTGAAATGCTTTCATTTATAAAAAGCATTAAGCCCATTATTTTATTTTTACCTGTTGTAGACGATACTAATGTGTTGCAGGGCATAGTTACATTTAACAATCTAATTAAAGGCGAGTAATATGATAATTAAACTAAAAGCAAGTGTTGACGGTACCAAAGCAAGTGAATTAGGAAAGGAATTACAGGCATTTGTAATAAAAGATAATGGCAGTTTTACACTCATTACACCTAATAAACTAAAAACAGTTGAAGACAAATATTCTTCATTTGTTGATAGCAGCGTTGCTTTCGATGATGATATACAATTAGCCAGCCGCAAGTACAGAAAAGAAGTCCGCACAATTAAGTTAAGTGATAAAATAAGCGTGGGCGGTACAACCCATAATACAGTAATGATCGCTGGTCCTTGTTCAGTTGAATCGGAAGAGCAAATTGAACAAGCTGCACAATTATGTGTGAAATTAGGTATTGGCGTGCTGCGCGCAGGGGCTTACAAACCACGCACATCTCCATATACTTTCCAGGGCATGGGGCTCGATGGGTTGAAGCTGCTTGCAAAAATGCGTGACAAATACGGATTAAAAATTATTACGGAAATACGTGACTCCACACACGTGCAGGATGTTATAGAATATGCCGACATTTTGCAGATAGGTGCAAAGGCCATGTACGATCATGGTATTTTAAAAGCTTGCGGAAAATCAGATAAGCCTACATTATTGAAACGTGGCTTTGGCACAACCTTGCAGGAATTTGTACAGTCAGCAGAATTTATTTTATCGGGTGGTAATGCAAATGTTCTGCTTTGCGAACGAGGTATACGTACCTTCGAAACCAAGACACGTTTTACTTTGGACCTTTGTGGTGTTGCCTATTTAAAAGAATATACAAACCTGCCTGTAGTGCTTGATCCTAGCCATGCTATTGGTTATGCGTATGGTGTACCTGACCTGGCAAGGGCTTGTGTTGCAATGGGTGTTGACGGACTGTTGATTGAAACACATCCTAATCCTGCAGTTGCAAAATCAGATGCATCGCAACAATTGAACTTTGAACAATTTACTGCACTATATAAATCAGTACAGCCCGTTGCACAGGCAATTGGCCGCAAGATCGTTTAAGTAATGAACTACCTCTCTTCAAATATAAAAGTCCTCCGTACACAGCGTAAGCTGACATATGCCTTGCTGTGTAAACAGAGTGGCGTAAAAGAGAAGCATGTTAAACAGGCTGAGAAAAATGGTGATATAGCTTTAGCCGATCTGCTTTTATTAGCTGATACATTCAGGCTTTCAATGGATACATTGGTTAAAGTTGACCTTGCAGCAAAATATACAAAGGCAAAAAATATTAAGCTCTTCGTAATTGATATTGACGGAGTGCTTACCGATGGCGGTATGTACTATACCGAGAACGGAGATGAGTTAAAAAAATTCAATACCAAGGATGGGCTTGCTATAAAACGGTTATCGAAAAGCGGCATGCAAGTTGCGTTCTTAAGCAATGGAAAAAATACTGCATTAATTCAAAGCCGGGCAAAACTATTGGGCGTACAAAAAGTATATGTGGGTTTCGATGAGAAAGAAACTGTGCTTGATAAATGGGTGAAACAATTAAAGATAACATATAAGAATGTTGCCTACATAGGTGACGATGTTAATGATTTGAAGGTAATAAGCAAAGCAGGTTTCTCTGCCTGCCCGGCAGATGCTACCGATGCAATAATGCAGAAGGTAAACATCATTCTTACTCGTAACGGTGGCAATGCCTGCGTAAGGGAAATGATAGATAATTATTTGTAGGATAAAGTTCCACTTGTGCTATTCTTCATGATACCTTCATTTCACAGGTATACCTTTGTTCTCATAATAACCAATTAACATACAACGCCATGAAAAAGTTCAGTTTAATCCTCGCAGCACTGGTTCTGTTTGCCGGTGTATCTTTTGCATCAACCAAGAAACAAGATGACAAGAGCAAAGCAAAGACAGAAAAGAAAGCTGCTCCTGCAAAGGATAGCAAAAAGGACAACAAAGGTGCAAAGTCTGATAAAAAGGCTGACACCAAGACAGCTCCAGCTGACAAGAAATAGTTTTGTCCGCTCAATTTATACCTCATCCTGAGTAATCGGGATGAGGTTTTTTATTCCAGCAACAACTGACACGTCTAAAGTAATTTCAGTTTGGCTTGCTGTTATTACTTATTTCATAAATACTCCAAAGCCTGGCTCGTTCTTCCCATTTATTAAAATCAAACTCATCCATCCATTCAGGCAGCAGGCAGTAAATCCTCTTTGTAGGAAAATTGTTGAATACCGTATCTAACGTTGAATGTTCATTAAATATCAGAACATTCTGAGAGTTGTTTTTATGCAGGTAATTTATTATCTCATCATCGTTCTTCATCACCACTGCATTTACATTTGGCGACTTAAAAAAATTAACCTCCCAGCCTACTAACCTGTATACACTTCTTTCTTTGCAAAGCACAGTTACCTGTTTATCTTTTGCATAACCATATAAGAACTCATAGCACTTCATTGCTTCTTGCGCTGGCGCCAATGTTCTGTATGCCAGTAAAGGAATATTAACTACAGCCAAAATAATAAACGTGTACTGCACTGCTTTGGGTTTATATTTTACTATACATGCATCAATAGCAATAGCGGTTAAATAAATAAACCCGAAAAGCATAGGGAATAGAAACCTCATTTCTTTATGGCCAATGAGGATATGAAAAATGAGAAATGGTATTATGCAAAAACTGAAAACGCTTGTTGGTTTCTTATACACGCCGATAATAAATAATATTAGCAACACAATGCTTATTGGCAGCACCGCCTGAATAATAAAGAACTGAAAGTACGACCACCAGGGATCAATACCGCTACCGGCCAATTTGCCTTCAATAAAATTATAATGGAAATAATTATACGGTGTTATTTCCCATGTTCCATAAAACTGATGATCGAGAAATACACATATAGCCATAGATACAATTCCCGCACCTGCAATTACTGAGATCTCCTTCCAGCTCATCTTCTTTATAAATATCATCCAGGCTATCAATCCAATAATTGCGGAAGCAATTTGAAAACGGAAAAAGGAGGAAAAGCCCAATAACAATCCTGTTAATACAAGTAAAGCTATTTTAGGCTTAGAGCTTTGTTTTAAATAACTTAACAAAAAATAGATGGCATACAGTAATGTAATAGCTGAAAGATTTTCAGAAGAAAAACGAACACATAAATACGGAACAAACCATAACAGCAGGCTCATTTGTATAAATATCTTCTTCCCTTTTTCCGTTACAAAATCGGATATAAAAAGCAAACTCAACTTGCAAATAACAAACCACGCAGAAATAGCTGTTAGTACCCGCAATACAAACGCCCACGTAAACGGATTTTCAATACCAATTGTACTTAGTACTTTAATTACTGCATATGCAATATAGGGCTGTAAGGTAGGCCTCGATTGGGTTTTAAACTCCATTGCCAGATCGGCAGCTGGTGATCTTCCTAATTTGTAATTACAAAATTCAAGTATTTGAAAATGCTCATCGGGCTGATGATAGCCGACACTGAAGAATGCGGCTACTATAAATACCAGGAGCCCTGACAGAAATATTTTTGCATAAGGAGACCTGATAAACTCTCTCATAATATGCAAAATAAGCTTTTTGCGCTGATTAATTAGTTACCTAATTCTTTTTACCAAACGCAAGTATAAACAAGGCTGCACTTAATGCCATAGTTTGCAGCAAGCTGTTCCATTCATCAGCATCATTAATACTATGTATTACACGGGGAGCATGTATTATAAGCATCCATATAAATATCATAAGGCCCGACCAGAATGCAGCAGGTTTTCTGCTTCTTTGCCACATTAACCCTATTCCGCCGGCAATAAGTGCAATGCCTGCAAAATAGGTCCAGTATAAGTTACCGGGAATCCATGATGGGACCAATGTTTTGACATATTTTGTAAGTGTAAAATGTTGCGTGCCGCAGATGACTAAAAATATTCCGACAAATATTGGTCCAACAAACATCAACTTATTTATCCATGATCTTTTACCTTTTGCTAATTCATTTGCCACTATAAGAACGGAACCCGTCATAGCCAGTGCCTCGCCCAACCGGGTTAGTGATGCATCGTAAGCAGGGTGCATACAGAAATTTGGCAGGTCTCTTACAAATGCCCAGATAAATATCATTAGGCCAGTGGCGATTAAAAATGGCGTTGCATTTTTATTCACTAATACCATTACGCCTGTCAGAATTACAAACAAGCCTGATAGGTAAGCCCAAATTATCCCTCCGGGAATTGATGCCGGCCACGAGCTTGATTCACCCATGGTGAAACGCTGCCTGATAATATGCTGTACACCGAAAGCAATAAGTGCAATTGCAAACTGCAGGCGCGGGTATGTGGCTAATTTATTCATACTAATATGGCGGTTAATACAAATGTATAGTAAACCCTGTAATCAAATCATTACGCTAGTGCATTACGCACTGCGTCAATAAGGGAGTGGGTAAAGCAAGTAACGAATAAGTTACCGCTTTTTCGCCAGAAAATTGAAAGGGGTACACCAATAACTGTGTGCACGGCCATAAGAAAGGCCGTTGCAATCAATGAATTTCCGATGCCATTCATTGGAACTACCGGAATATGCCATAAGCCCCATAATGCAGAAATAAAAATGGCTGACCAGATTCCTTTTTTTTGTCCCGGATGATAAACATGCGAATCAAGCAGACCTCTGAATACAACTTCTTCAATTATGAAACATGCGGGAATGTATATTAGTAGAGACTTTACACCTGCTTTAAAATTCGGATGAATTACCTTATGAAGATTTATGCTGTGAGCAAAAGAAGAGGTTAAAGACAGCACTATACCCAACATACCAGCTGTTGCAAGGCAAAGCAAAAGACAACGCATTGTACCTTTGGTGAAATGAGTAATGCTATATGCAACACCTAATGTACCTATTAGTACTACCACCATATAAAGAATAGTGATAACATCAATCTTGTTATTCAAAATCATTTGAATGATGATCTTAACAGGCAGAATAATAAATGCAACACCAATCAACATACCCAATTTGCTTAACTTAAACTTTGAATTCTCTCTTACCCACAATGTTTGAATTGGTTCTTTTCTGATAAAAATCTGAAAAAGTATTGTTAACGGAATCCCGGCAAACAAATAAATATTTACGTTAAGCTTTAGAAATTTTAAAACAAGCCCGATAGCAATATAAAGAAGTACAAATAGGAATGCCTGAATGTGGCGTATAAGTATAGACTTATTAGTCATTACAATTTTATTCGTTTAATAGCTATTTTCAAAGATACCCAAAGAGAAGTTACTTACTACTTAGAATAAGTGTGCGACAGTAGCTATAAATCTTATGTATGAGCATATTCCCGAAAAAAATGGCTTACAATAGACGTAAGTTTGTAAAATCACTATATTTGCGCCCCACTTGAAAAAGTGAGTGATTAAATACTCAATGGCGAGGTAGCTCAGTTGGTAAGAGCGCCGGATTCATAACCCGGAGGTCGAGAGTTCAACTCTCTCCCTCGCTACAAAATCAGAATGAGTGTAGAGGAAAAGGGTACACATGTTCAGGTTTTCCATTCTCTATCACTCTGACAATCACCATAAAATATCTTAGTTGCGGAAGATTTCAAGCTTATTCTAAACGGTAATTCTTGTATAAAACAGGTTAAGTTTTAAGCAATTATTAAGAATAGAGCGTTTGCTATCATAATTTTTTTATTATTGCCGTTATATTCCGGTCACCGAAATGAAGAAAAAACCAAAAAGCAATCCCAAAAAGCCTGTTAAAGCTGCTGCTAAAAAGCCAGCCCCTAAAAAGGCTGCTGCTAAGAAACCAGCCGCTAAAAAACCAGCTCCTAAAAAGCCGGTTAAAAAGGTTGCTCCTAAAAAGGTTAAGGTAGCCGCTAAGCCAACGAAAAAAGAAGTAAAGAAACCTGTTGCTAAGCCGGTTAAGGCCGCTGCTAAAAAACCGGTTGCCAAGGTTGTTGAAAAAGTTGCTCCTAAAAAAGTTGTTCCTGCTGCTAAACCAGCACCTAAAGTTGAGGCCAAGGTGCAGCAAAAAGGTGCAAAAGGTGCAGCAAAAGCAGATCCTAAGGTAGATGCGCCAAAGGTACCCGTAGCAAAACCAAAAAGACTTCCGCCACCGCCTAAAAAGCGTTTTGTGGTTCTTCCTCCAAGGCCATTAGTACCATCGGAAATAAAAGACGATGGAAAAATACCTAAAGGGCTTTATAAATTAGAATATATAGTTACTTCATCACCCGATGTATTATTTGAGTTCCTTTCAACAGCGGGCGGCCTTGAAAAATGGTTTGCGCCAAGGGTTTACCTGAAGGAGAACATATTTGTTTTCAGCTGGGGCAATGATGAATTAAAACAAGCTAACCTGCTTGCACTGCGCGAAAGAGAGTTCGTTCGTTTCCGGTGGTTAGACCAGGCAGATAAAAAATACTTCGAGTTCCGTTTACAGATAGATGACCTTACCAATGAAATTGCACTTATTGTAAGCGATTTTGCTGATACCAAGGAAGAACTTGAAAGTGCACGTTTACTGTGGAATGCTCAAATACATGACCTGTTACATGCTTTAGGCTCACCCTGATGTATGATTTGCTGAAAAAAAATTCAGAATTCTTCTTCCCTTATTTTTTATCCCTTCTTTGCGGAACGGCTTTCTTAATGCTATGGAGCAAGAACGATATTTCGCTCTATATCAATGGGCATCATACTACCACCACTGACTTTTTTTTCAGTTATTGGACCGATATTGGATTAGGCTGGCTCATACTGCCTGTTACATTAGTACTGGCGTTTGTAAATTTCAGGTATATGATAATGGCGGTAGTATGTTTTTTACTGACATTTACTATAAATGACCTGCTGAAATACGCCCTTGGAACCCCAAGACCATTATTTGTATTTGAAGGGCTTCATCAAAATTTTTACCATGTTCCAGGGGTAGAACTCTATATATTAAATAGCTTCCCTTCAGGCCATACAGCCATTTCATTTGCATTGTTTTGCTTGCTGGCATTAATGGTTAAAAAGCCTGTTTTTAAATTCCTGTTATTTGTAGTTGCATTCCTGGTGGGTTATTCACGCATATACCTTGGCGAGCATTTTTTAACCGATGTAATTGGTGGCTCAGTAATTGGAGTAGGCAGTGCTATTTTGACCTATAAAATGCTCTCTAATTGGAAAGCTCTTAATAAATTTGCAGGCATCGATAAGCCTTTAATTAACTTCAGTTCTAAATAGATCTTATTCTATGCGTAATTTACTGCTCCTCTCCATTCTTTTATTCCTCGTTGGCTGTAGCGATAATACCAGTAAAGTTAAGGATCTGCAATCGGAAATAAATGCACTGAATGCGCAGAACGATAGCCTGAGAAAACTAGTGAATACTATGAAACCGGGTTTGGGAGAACTGATGCTGGACCTTCAGGTACATCATAACAAGCTGTGGTTTGCAGGTCGCGAAGAAAACTGGCCTTTGGCACAATTTGAGTTCGATGAAATGATGGAAATTGTGCATCAGGCTGAGGCCATTGAAACCGACAGGCCTGAGGTGAAACTATTCAAACCTATGTTATACACTCACCTCGATAGTATTCAGAAAGCAATAAAAAGCAGAGACGTGCATGAATTTACCGAGAAGTTCTATGCCCTTACCAGTGCCTGCAACAGTTGTCATAAAAACACCCACTTTGAGTTTAATAAAATTCAAACCCCTGAACACCCTCCCTATTCTAACCAGGACTTTTCAACTGATAATAACTAAGCCTGCCGGGCGTTATTATTTAACATTTTCGCATCTTTGTTAACCTGAAAAATTAGCTTATGGCTGAATCGCTTGCAGTAACCGGAAATTCACGTAAAGAGCAATATGCTTCCTTGCTTCCCCAATTAAAAGCATTGGTTGAAGGCGAAACCGATAAATGGGCATCGCTCGGCAACATTATGTCGGCATTAAAATACGGCATGAATTTTTTCTGGGCAGGTATATATTCGGTAAAGGGTACCGAACTTGTGCTTGGCCCGTTTCAAGGTACTGTTGCCTGCACACGAATAGCTTTTGGTAAAGGTGTTTGCGGCCACTGCTGGAAAGAAAAGAAGGTAATTATAGTAGACGATGTAGATAAATTTGCCGGCCATATTGCATGCAGCAGTGAAACAAGATCGGAAATTGTTTTACCTGTTTTTAATAAGAATGGTGAAGTAGCCATGGTGCTTGATATAGATAGCGAGCAACTGGCTCATTTTGATAATACTGATGAACTATTTCTGAAAGAAGTAGTACTGATAATTGAAAAGATCATTAATACCTGATTTATGTTAATGCACAACATAAACAAGGTATTCGCGTATTGCTTTGTCATATTATTGTTGAGCAGTTGTGCTATTATAGTTAAACCAACAGGCGGCCCTAAAGATGTTACTCCACCAAAGGTGTTAAACTATTCACCTGAGAACAAAAGCCTGCATTTTACAGGAAAGAAAATACGGATAACCTTTGATGAGTACATACAATTAAAAAATCTTGATAAGCAGTTAATCGTATCACCTCCCTTAAAGTATGCACCGGTTGCAATAATGAAAGGTAAGGTTATGGAAATTACAATTAAGGACACACTTAAAGAAGGTACTACTTATACCTTTAATTTTGGTAATGCAATTACTGATAATAATGAAGGTAATGCGATACGAAACTTTCAGTATGTAGTTTCTACCGGCGACCACCTTGATTCACTTTCGATAACAGGTAATTTACAAGATGCTTTTACACACGACCCCATAAAAGGAGGCTATGTAATGCTTTACCTGAACCAGGACGATTCCGCCATTTATAAAAAAGTACCTGAATATATTGGCCTTGCCGATGATAACGGAAACTATCGTATTGACAACATCGCCGCAGGAACCTATCGTTTAATCGGTATTTCTAACCTTCAGGGTACCGACTACTTTTATCACCCTTATGTTGAAGGCATTGGTTTCAGGTCAAAGCTTACGGAGATAGACGGACACGACACCGCCAACCTGAATGTTTTTTATGAGCCTGAGCCAAAGCTGAAATTATTAAAAGCGAAAGCAGTTGACAGAGGCCAGGTAATGCTGGCGTTTAATGATCCGGTTACCAATTTGTCAGTTAAACCGCTTTATCTTGCTGATTCTTTAAAACCTGTTTATTCGTATATTAATTATAGTGTAACCGCTGATACTGCGTTCTATTGGCTGAACACTCCATTCCTGGATTCATTACGGCTAATTGTTTATAATAATAACCAGGTTATAGATACTGCTTTTGTGCATTCATTCCCTAACAATAGTACTACCAGGAACGTAAAGAAACCTAAGCTATACAAACTAAAGATCAATAGTAATGTACATACAGGATTTGACTACCACCAACCTATTTCATTCACTTTTGGAGACCCTGTTTTAAAATATAATATGAGCAAAGTGTTCTTAACCCAAAATAAAGACACCATAAAGTTTTCAGTTGATACTTCCAAGCTACCACTGGCATTCAATATTAATCCTGCAAAAACTTTACTCAGTGATTCTACTTACAAGCTGGTTATGCTTCCCGGTGCTTTTACTGATATGTTCGGTACAAAGAATGACACTACGAAAACAAGATTCAACATTTTGGAGCCTACCTATTTTGGTACTTTGAAACTAAGTATAAAACTGCCTGAACAAGGCCACTATATTGTACAATTGCTAACCGACAAGAATAGTGTTTACTTACAACAAACTATAACAGGAAGCAAGCAGGTTATCTTCGACCCTGTGTTACCCGGCAATTACAGAATGCGAATAATTGATGATGCGAATAATAACGGAACATGGGACCCGGGGAATTTTATGCAAAACCTTCAGCCTGAAAAAGTTTATTATTATTCTGACCCCATTACAATACGCTCTAATTGGGATCTTGCCCAAAGCTGGAAAGTG
>DATHNG010000065.1:0-5181 GCA_035486275.1 Bacteroidia bacterium | reverse complement strand
CAAGGGCTTCCCCATCATAATGCCGCATGTGTTGTTTGGTATTGTCACCTGGCTGCTGTTGCCCCGAATACACATACAATTGTTTCATATCGTTATAGCTTTCATACGCATTAAGGGTATAAGTGTAAGCACGCATTTTTTTATCGTATTTGCGTATGGCGCTGTCTTTGGGCTTTATATCAATTTTCGAATATATGGTCTCTCCAATCCATAATGTATCGGGTACAACAGTAGTATCGGTGCACTGTATTACAACTGTATATGTTGTGCCATGGTGTCCGGCCAAGCCACCTGCCCATGATTGCTGTGTGGCGGTTAGTAAATCAATTTTTTGGGCAGAAGATGCCATTGATAATAACAATGCGGATGATAAGATCAGTGTTTTCATACTGCTGAATTTACCTGCAATGTAAATAACGCGAATGAAGAAAGTATGAGGCCGATCGTTTAGCCTAAATGAATTTCTCCGACCATGTATGTAAGCGCTTTACCGCTTATTTCAACTCTGTCGCCAAGGTCAACACATTTTAAGTATCCCTTACGGCCTGAAAGCTGAATAGCACTGAGTTCTTTTTTGCCCAGCACCTTCGCCCAATAGGGCGTAAGCGTGGTGTGCGCCGAACCCGTTACAGGGTCTTCATCAATACTGCTTTGTGGCCCGAAAAAGCGCGAAACAAAATCGGTTTTGTCACCTTTTGCCGTGCAAATTATACCACGTGCATCTTCAATAAGCGCCATGGTTGTATAATTTGGTTTCAGTTTCAATATTTGTTCTTCGCTTTCAAATACCAGCATGTAATCGGTTTTGCCTTTATAGCATTCCTTCGACTGAATATTTAATGAAATAGATAGCTCAGCCGGGGTTTTTACTTTTTCGTATTTGTCGGTAGGGAAGTTAAGTGTAATACCATCGGCGTGCTTTTTTACTTTCAGTATGCCGCTGCGCGAATTGAAATTAATTTCGTTGCCTGTATAGCCTTCATGGTTAAATAACACGTGAGAACTTGCCAGGGTAGCATGGCCGCAGAGTTCAACCTCTACACCACCGGCAGTGAACCAGCGTATGCCATAGTTATCGCCTTCCTTTACATAAAATGCAGTTTCTGAAAGGTTGTTTTCCATGGCAATGTTCTTCATTTCGGCCTCGCTCAGCCAGTTATCGAGCGGGCAAACTGCAGCAGGGTTACCCGAGAAAATTTTTTCGGCAAATGCATCAATATGGTATATCTTAAGTTTCATATATAGTAGGTTATGTAGTTCGGATAACCAAAATTAAATAAATCAGTGGTAACAAAACGAAGATTAACAAAAATTAAGAAAGTAAATTAAACGGGCCTGCTCAATAAATTCCAAAGCTGATTGTAAACCCCATGTGAGTTGCAGTGCCGTACTGATTAAAAAAGGCAGGCATTAGATACTTTGTTAAACTAACCCCATCTAATGTGCCTTTTTGAAATGAAATTTGTTCGTAGTAATAACTAAGAAAAACAAAATTACCCAACCACCACATTAGGCTCTCTTCTTTGGTGTTTTTAATAAAACTAAATGGTTTAAAGGTAAGCCGGAAGGTATATGTAATGGGTATAACAAGGTCGATATTGTCAGGGTTATCGCCGCCGCCAAGGTATTTGTTTGTATATGCCCCACCAATGGCAAAATCATAACTTCCCATTGCCGCCTGCAACATAAAGCAGCCATATTTTCGAGGAAACGGGGAAAAGAATATTCCATACGTATCATAATAACTTCCCGAAAAAACTTGTGTACTGCTTGAGTTGTTATATGCAGTAGATAAGAAATTAGCCCGGGTAGAATCGTATGGATTATTCTGATTGAGGATGATATTGGAATTGATAGCGGGAGTAAGCTTGCTATATTGTGTACTGCTGAATATACGGAAGCCCCTGAAATCTATAAATGCACCAAATATTACTTTGTGGCTGACAAACCGTGCAAGGTTAAAACCAAACTGAAGGTGAGTTCCGCTTGATGGCATTACATCACCAACGGTATTTACAGATAAATTCCAGCTTGCATACACGTAATGTGTGGTTTCAAAAGGATCAGGAAACGGAGATGAACTGCTTGAGGCTTGTCCTAAGCAGAAAATATGCGATATGAGGAACAAAAACAGCGTTACGCTATATTTCCTGGTGGTGAGCATTATAAGTAATTGAGCGGTTAAGAAATAGTATTAAAACCCGGTAGGTTTATTGCGAAAATGCCAGTTGCTTGGTGCATACCAGTGGTCTTTTTTATGCCAGCCGCCAACAGGCGCTTTTTGGGTGGAGCATGAAGCAAAAAATAAAACTACCACTGAAAGAATTATAAAATTTCGCAATTGCTTCATACCTTTCTTACTTCTTTTACAAAACTACGAATTTATTTTTGGTATTACACGAACTTTCTTCGCTAATGCAATAGCCTTTTCTTTTACCTTATCAACATCGGCGCCAACTTTATCATAGGCTAATGCAACAGCCATGCGGCGGTAGGGGCGGGTAGTGGGCTTATTAAAAATGCGTATGTCACTCATGGGTTCCTTTAGTAAATCATCAATGCCTGTAAAAAGTGGTCTATGACCACTTTCGCTTGCAAGTATTACGGCTGATGCACCGGTTCTTTCTAATGTAATGGCCGGTATAGGTAAGCCTAAAATAGCGCGTGCATGTAATTCAAACTCGCTCAGGTTTTGTGTACCCGCAAGGGTCACCATGCCGGTGTCGTGCGGGCGTGGAGACAACTCTGAAAAATAAACTCCTTTATCGGTCAGGAAAAATTCAACACCCCAGATGCCGGCACCCGTTAGTGCCTTGGTTACTTTGCCTGCCATATCGCGGGCTTCGTTCAGGTCTTTGTCTGATATCAGGCAGGGTTGCCAGCTTTCCATATAATCGCCTCTTTCCTGCCTGTGACCTATTGGTGGGCAGAATAATGTGGTGCCGCTTTTTTGTGTTACGGTTAATAAAGTAATCTCTGCATGGAATTTTATGAACTCTTCAATTATTACTTCTTTATAATCGCCACGACTACCAGCCATAGCATAGTTCCATGCTTTTTCAATATCGTCTTTTGTTTTTACCACACTCTGCCCTTTGCCGCTGCTGCTCATCAGTGGTTTTACCACGCATGGTATGCCTATTTCATTTACCGCTTTTGTAAACGCATCCAGGGTAGTTGCATATTGGTATTTGGCTGTACGCACGCCTAATTCCTTTGCGGCCAGGTCGCGGATTGCTTTACGGTTCATGGTAAAGTTTGCCGCACGTGCACTGGGTATAACGGTATAACCTTGTTTTTCGTAATCGTAAAAGCGTTCGGTGCGTATGGCTTCAATTTCCGGAACTATCAGGTCAGGTTTGTGTTTGGCAACTATGGCATCCAATGCATCTCCGTCGAGCATGTTTATTACCTCGAACTCATGCGCTACCTGCATGGCAGGTGCACCTGCATAGCTATCAACTGCAATTACATATTGCCCCAGGCGTTGCAGGGCAATAACTAATTCTTTGCCTAATTCACCTGAGCCGAGGAGTAATATTTTCTTTTGCATGATGGAGATTCAATAATATAGTGCTAAAATAAGGAACTATGACAATCTATTTACTTTACATACTTCCTAAAAGCTGAGATTGTTTGAAAAATTAGGTATGAAAGAATGATTCTATAAAGATAATCTAGGAAATAAGTCATTTTGCTTATATCTTTAGCACCTTCATTTATTTTGTCTATTACATGCACAGGATTAAGAATTTGGAAAAACACACTAAAATTCTTCCATAGTACATCTAATAAATGTGATACCCCTCCTCTTGTGAAATCTATTCCACTAATTTCAGGAGATTGAGAAATAGTTATTAAGTAATAAAATAACGCAGTAAATCCAATTGCCCACAGAACAGGCTTCCACCAATTCTGCCCGTAGCTATTTGAGCGATTAAGTAACATAATGAATTTTTCATCATACCTTCCAGTAGAAGAATGCAGTTCTTGCCTATATGCTATCAATTCATATTGTTTGAAAACAAGGGCTTGAATTCTATCTCCTTGTTTCTCCATTGCGAATTTCAATTGGCGAAAGGTTTCCCTTTTTTGAATATAATTTTCAAGTGTTTTAAAAGGTTGATTCAGTTGGTTGTAATGAAACCATTGAATTGAGGAGGTGAGAATGTTTGTTACATCACTTGTATTTATTGATATGTTGAAATTATCAAAATTCACATTGGAAAATTGTGTTTTACCTAAATCAGATTCAGTGATGATAAAATGTGCATTTTCGTTTTGTATAGAATCAATATTTAACAGCTTTAATACTCCTAGATTATTAAAATCGGAAAGAATGACTGATTGAATAAGTATGTGAGAGAAAATAAAGGATGCATCAATATTCATACCCCTTAAAGCCATGTTTGAAATCTCTATAGCTTCAAAACGTATATTACCGGATAGATTTCTAGAACAATTGATATATACCCCATCAATTTTACTATTCCCCTTTCCTCCAAGTCCGATACAATCAAAACCACCTCCAAAAGAAGTGTTCTCAATCAATATTACTTGAAATGGGTTATCTGTGTCTGGGTTGATATATACTCTGCAATTTTTCTTGAACTTATTAAAATCTGAAAAATTTAATGAGCTTAGAGCATTTTTGCTTGAATTAGATGTTTTGATTTGTCTTAATACAACTTCATCTTCTATGGTAGTGCCCAGGAATGATATGTTTTCTTTTATATCAAGATTAGATACCTCAACAGTCCTCATATGTTGACTCCTATCAAACACTAATTTTTTACATGAACTTTTCTCAATAAGAGTACTGTCGTTAATAATAGAGGTCGTAAAATTTATTGCAAACCCAATAGAACAACTTGAAATAACAACATCATGGAGTATTTTTGAATTATATATGCGTATTTCTCCACTATCGTGCTGAAAGCTACTGCTAGTAATGTTTAATTTATCAAAGGTAGAGTCTGTTACATCGATTCCTTTTTCAATGCTACAATTATCTATAAGCGTTTCCATCCGAGCAATACTTTCTGTAATTATTAAAGTACCACTGTACAGACTCCGATTTGTGAATTTTAAATCAGTTTTTATGAAGTGAAAATAATTTGCACTACATCTTTGAATTGTAATTACCTCAGCTTTAGAAAGTGAAGAAAATATTAAACTTGT
>DATHNG010000064.1:0-7847 GCA_035486275.1 Bacteroidia bacterium | reverse complement strand
TAATTTCATTCCTGCTACAATTACAAGCAGTCCAAGGGTAAATGCTATCATACACATAGTATTAAATTTTTTGATTTATTCAGTAAAGATATACATAAAATAAGGGATAAAGTAAATTTTACCTTAAGGTACATATATATTACAATAAAAATTCATATCCTTGTGTAATAGGTATAGAGTAAGAATCAAAAACAACCCTGATATATGATTGCTACCGAGACGATAAGCATACAGAAGACTAAGAACAGCCGCCTTTCAGAAGTGGATTTTAATAACCTTTCTTTTGGTAGTATAATAACAGACCATATGCTGGTTTCTGATTATGCCAATGGAGAATGGGGACCATCGAAAATAGTACCATTCGGACATATTTCCATATCGCCAACTATGCTTGCCCTGCACTACGGGCAGGTGGTATTTGAAGGTATGAAGGCATTTAAGTTGAAAGATGGAAATATTTCAATTTTCAGAGTTGAAAAGCATTATGAGAGGTTCTGTAAGTCAATGGAACGTATGTGTATTCCGCATATGTCGTTCGAGCATTTTAATGAGGCTTTAAAAGCGCTTGTTAAGCTTGATGCTGCCTGGGTGCCGGAAAAAGAAGGCAGTTCACTTTACCTCAGACCATTTGTATTTGCATCGGAAGAACGTTTTGGCGTAAAGGTTGCTGACGAGTATAAGTTTATCATATTCGGTGGTCCGGTAGGTCCGTATTACTCTGCTCCGTTGAAAGTAAAGGTAGAAGACCGATATATTCGTGCAGCACATGGCGGAACAGGCTATGCAAAATGTTCCGGTAACTATGGTGGGGCATTCTATCCCACCAGCCTTGCCCGCAAAGAAGGTTTTGACCAGGTTATATGGACTGATGGTTCTCCTGAGCTTAATATGGAAGAATCAGGTACCATGAACGTAATGTTCCTGCTGAATAATGTATTGGTTACTCCTCCTATATCCGATTCTATATTAGATGGCGTTACACGCGATTCATTTATTACCCTGGCTAAAGAAATGGGCTATAAAGTGGAAGAAAGAAAGGTAAGCGCAAAAGAACTGATTGCAGGATTTGAGAACGGTACGTTTAAGGAAGCATTCGGCACAGGCACTGCAGCTGTTGTGGCCCCAATACAAACCATAAGCATTAAGGGCACAAATTATAAACTGCCTGAGGTAAAAGACGATAATGTGTCACTTAAAATTAAGCAGCGTTTACTTGAAATTCGTATGGGCTTAAAGCCTGATACCAATAAGTGGAACACTATAGTTAAACCATAATCAGGGCAATGCTGCTTTCTGTTTTATGAAAGCAATTACCAGAACCATTTGGATACTTTCACTTGTAAGTCTGTTCAACGACATTGCAAGTGAAATGCTATTGCCCATAATGCCCATTTACCTTAAGTCAATTGGTTTTACTGTGGTAATTATTGGTGTTCTGGAAGGACTGGCAGAAGCCGTATCGAGCTTAAGCAAAGGTTATTTTGGTAAAATATCGGATAAATATGGACATAGGGCTGCATTTGTAAAATGGGGCTACGCCCTGAGTGCAATATCAAAACCCATAATGGTACTATTTGTGAACCCGTTATGGGTTTTCTTTTCACGTACCTTGGAAAGGCTGGGTAAAGGAATACGAACTGCCCCGCGCGATGCTATCCTGGCTGATGAATCGGCTCATGGTGATAGGGGTAGAGTGTTTGGCTTCCACAGGTCAATGGATACGGTTGGAGCAGCTATTGGTCCTTCAATTGCCTTATTGTATTTATACTTTCATCACGAGCAGTATAAAACACTTTTCTATATAGCGTTCTTTCCGGGTATAATAGTTGTGTTAATGACCTTAGGCTTAAAGGATAAACATCCTAAAGCTGAGCCTCGATCTAAATCTAAACCTAAAATTGGTTTCTTTTCTCAGTTTAAGTATTGGAAAGAAAGTACTCCTGCCTATAGGGCATTGGTTTCGGGCTTGCTGTTTTTTGCACTATTCAATAGCGCCGATGCATTTTTGATATTGAAAATGAAGGAATCTGGCATTGATGATACAATGGTTATAGTAATTTATATCTTCTATAACCTTGTCTTTGCACTCACTTCGTTTCCTATCGGCATTATTGGTGATAAGGTAGGGTTTAAAACTATGATGCTTATTGGATTATTAATATTTGGTTTTGTATATTTTGGCATGGCATTTGCAAATAGTAAAGTTACCTACTTTATTCTTTTTTTCTGCTATGGGCTATATTATGCTTGTACTGACGGAATATCGAAAGCATGGATAAGCAAGACCTGCGAAAAGAAAGATACTGCAACAGCCTTAGGTGTTTTTTCGGGCTTACAGAGTATTTGTACTTTTGTAGCCAGCAGTTTAGCCGGATTTATATGGTACAAGTTCGGTTCGGTATATGTTTTTTGTATGGCCGGTGCTGTAGCCTTTTTAGTTATTGTATATTTACTGTTCAGTAAGTTGTTAATTACCAGTAAGCCTTCTTTATGAGTAGATCATTACTCTTTACATTACTTCTGATAGTGCTGTTTGCAGCAGGCGTGTGGAAAGTGATTGATGCTGGTATGCAATTACCCATTAAACCGAAAGTTGAAAAGGTACAACCAATTTTGCAGGATCAGAATGTTTCGAAAGTTGCTGTGCCATTAACCGGTATATCGCAAGCCTTAATACAGTTTAAAGAAAATATAAAGCATCCGCTTAGCCTTTTGTTATTGCAGATACTTGTAATTATTGGCGCATCGCGAATATTTAGCGTTTTACTATCAATGCTTGGTCAGCAAGCCGTTATCGGTGAAATTATAGCAGGTATTGTACTGGGCCCCTCAGTTTTAAAAGTGTTCTTTCCTCATTTCTTTCACTTTCTATTCCCCGCCGAATCGCTGAATACATTACTCTTCTTGAGCCAGATCGGCCTTGCATTTTTTATGTTCATTATCGGCATGGATCTGGATATTGATGTGATAGTTAGTAAAGCGGGAGATGCATTAACGGTAAGTATTGCAAGTATCCTCGTTCCTTTCTTTATGGGTGTAGGCCTTGCTTATTATCTATACCCATCTTACGGCCCTGAGGGGGTAGGCTTTTTAGCATTCAGTCTGTTTATAGGTATTTCGGTTAGCATAACGGCTTTCCCTGTACTCGCCCGTATCTTGCAAGAACGTGGCATGACCAAAACTCCTATTGGTTCAATGGCTATAATGGCCGCTGCAACTAACGACCTTATGGCATGGTGCATACTAGCCGCTGTAATTGCTATTGCCAAGGCAGGTGGAATTACCGGTGCTATATTTACTATAATACTTGCCGTATTGTTTGTTGTGGTTATGTTACTTATAGTAAGGCCCATATTGCAAAAGATCTCAGCTAATCAGTTAAAGAAAGCAGAACCTGGTAAAGCTGTTATATCTATTTCGTTTTTCATTTTATTGGCTTCAGCTTACACTACTGAATTAATTGGCATACATGCTTTATTCGGAGCTTTTATGGCAGGGGTTATCATGCCTCATAATCTTGATTTCAGAAAAAGTATAACCGAAAAGATAGAAGATGTGAGTGTACTTGTATTGCTTCCAATTTTCTTTGCTTTTACTGGTTTACGTACGCAAATGGGCTTGCTCGATCAGGCTTCAACATGGGCAGCATTTGGTTTTATAATGTTAGTAGCGGTATCAGGTAAGTTCATCGGTACTGCAATTTCTGCAAAGGTAGTTGGGCAGAAATGGAGCAATGCCTTAACCCTAGGCGCTTTGATGAATACGCGCGGGTTAATGGAGCTTATTGTATTGAATATAGGTTACGATCTGGGAATATTGTCTCCTGAAGTGTTTGCAATGATGGTTTTGATGGCAGTTACTACAACATTTATGACCGGCCCAATTCTGAATTTGGTTGATTGGGTTAATAAAAGAAAGCTAATCACTAAATAATTTTACATGAAAGAGAAAATACGCTGCGGCTGGAGCACAAAAGAAGCTATCTATATAGAATACCACGATAAAGAATGGGGAACACCTGTTCACGATGACCGGAAACTGTTTGAGTTCCTAGTGCTGGAGAGTTTCCAGGCCGGGCTTAGCTGGTTAACTGTATTAAAGAAAAGAGAAAATTTCCGGAAGGCATTTGCAAACTTTGATGCAAAGAAAGTATCGAAGTTCGATAAAAAGAAAGTGGAGCAATTAATGCAGGATGCAGGTATAATTCGCAACAGGCTTAAAATTGAAGCAGCTGTTAATAATGCCGCTTGTTTCCTTGCAATCCAAAAAGAATTTGGCTCATTCGATAAGTATGTATGGGGTTTTGTTGGCGGCAAGCCTATTGTAAATAAACGCAATTCGTTGGGCAGTGTGCCAGCCACTACGCCCATTAGCGATGCCATGAGCAAAGATATGGGCAAGCGTGGTTTTAAATTTCGTGGCTCAACTATTTGCTATGCATTTATGCAGGCAGTAGGTATGGTAGATGACCATATTGATGATTGCTGGAAGAAAAGCAAGAAGTAGCTATGTTATTCCTGGTAAATAACATTCATTAAGGTACGACCAACAATATGCAATGTGGCCGTATCAATCACACTCATATTGTCGCTATGGCGGTGATGGAAATAAGGGTAATCTCCATGAGTTACTTCATAGTGTACAATGTCAATGGTAGGAATATTAGCTATTTCATTTATATATAAATGATCATCGGTTGTTGGGCTTGTAGCATCACGGGTAAATGTTGCGCTATATCCAAGTTTATCTGCAATATCCCAAATCTTTCTTACTACATCAGGTGCGTAGTGCATGCTTGTACCTTCCATAGGGAATACTGCATTTTTGCCACCAACCATATCCAATAATATCCCATAGAGTGGGGCGTAACCAGGTGGAATATTTTTGGCCCAATATTGTGAACCGAGGCACCAGCTATCTTTCATTTCAGGGTAGTTACCATCTTCAGGGCCTTGCTGGCCGTAATCTTCAATATCAAAGAATACAAGGTCCACTCCAACTGAAACCTTGGCATCTTTTAAATGACGGCCCAGTTCCAGCAATGTTGCTACTCCGCTGGCTCCATCGCATGCTCCGTCAAATGTGCCTTTTGGGTCAATACTATCTGCATCGGCAAATGGGCGTGTATCCCAATGTGTACAAAGCAGTATTCTGCGTTTATTGTCGGGTTGGCTTGAGCCCGTTATATTTTCAAATTCAAATGTTTTACCATCGAATGTTTTAGCTGTCGACTTTTGCACAGATACTGCAAGTCCTTCAGCCTTAAGCTTGCTAACAATGAATTGAAGGCATTTTTCATGTGCTTTTGTACCCGGTATACGTGGGCCAAAATCAACCTGTTCTTTAGTGAACTTGTAAGCACTATCAGCATTGAACGAAGGAAGAGTGCTGTTAACAGGCTGACTTTTTGTTGTGTCTACTGTCGGTGTTGGAGCAGGGTGGGTATTGCTTTTGCAGCCTGTTATGAAAATTGAAAATGCAATTACTAGCAGTAATACCGCTAAACCAGTAGTTATATATCTTAAATACTTACTTCTTTCTTTCATGTTTCCAAACAGTTGTTGTTGCTGAATCTTGTAATACTACAAACTTAGAGAGTATATTGCGTATAGCGTCTGACAATGTAAAGTCTTTCTTTTGCTTAGCTTCTGCACGGGCGTCTATAAGGGTATTTACAAGGTCAGCAAAGCCTTCATTGCTTGTGTTTTTATCTTCAGCCACTAATCCTAAAATATCAGTGAAATAGGTCATATATGCTTTCCGGAACGCTTCAAATGTTTGTTCGCTTACACCTTCTGTTTTACCCGAAGCATGAAAACGATTAACATGTGATGAAACTTTGAACATATTTGAAATGACAATAGCAGTATTAAAATCATCATCCATTGCCTCATTGCAATTGGCTTCAAAAGATGAAAGATCCTTTTCTATATCTGCATTTACAGTGGTATTGGTCCACTTCATATCCTTCAAAAGCAGATATATTTCGCTTAGTTTAGTGTAAGCTATTTCAGCATCCTGCAGCCCCTTGTTTGAAAAGTCAATTGGGTTACGGTAATGACTTTGCAATAAACAAAAACGCAAGGTCATTGGGCTATATGGCTTTTCTAATAATTTATGAGTACCGTTAAACAACTCATCAAGGTTAATAAAGTTATTCAACGATTTTCCCATTTTTTGCCCGTTAATGGTAAGCATATTGTTGTGCATCCAATATTTAACGGGCTGTTTGCCACTGCTGCCAACAGATTGTGCTATTTCACATTCGTGATGCGGGAAAAGCAGGTCCATTCCACCACCGTGTATATCGAACGTTTCTCCTAAATATTTTTTACTCATGGCAGAGCATTCTATATGCCAACCCGGGAATCCGTCACTCCATGGTGATGGCCAGCGCATAATATGTTCAGGCATTGCTTTTTTCCACAAAGCAAAATCAATCGGGCTGTGCTTCTCACTTTGGCCGTCAAGTTCACGGGTAGTATGTAAAAGGTCTTCAGTTATTCTGCCGGACAGTTGTCCGTATCTGTGATCTTTTTCGTAACGGTTAATATCAAAATAAACAGATCCGTGAGATTCGTATGCATAACCATGTTCCATGATCTTCCTGATCATTTCTATTTGCTCAATAATATGGCCCGATGCCTGGGGTTCAATGGAAGGAGGCAGGTTATTAAGCTGAGCCATGTTCCTATGAAAACCCAGGGAGTAATATTGCACCACTTCCATAGGTTCCAGCTTTTCAAGACGTGCTTTTTTTGCAATTTTGTCTTCACCATCGTCGGCATCATGTTCAAGATGACCTACATCGGTAATGTTTCGTACATAACGAACAGTATAGCCGATGTATCTTAAGTATCTTGTTACTACATCAAAGGTTACATAGGGTCTTGCGTGCCCAAGGTGAGCATCGCCATATACAGTCGGACCGCATACGTATAGCCCCACGAACTTAGGTGTGATAGATGTAAAAAATTCTTTTTTGCGCGTTAGCGTATTGTAAAGCTGAAGGGTATTTTGTGACATGTTATTAAGCTACAGTAGCAGTTTTGCGTAGTTTACGGCTTTCCATGCTGGCGCGTATATCTTCTACACGGCCTTTTGGAATAGCGCTTATAAGTCGTTTAGTATAATCTTTTTGTGGGTTGAAATAAATATCATCGGCATCGCCCAGCTCTTCAATTTTTCCATTATAAAGCACAAGCATACGGTCGGCCATGAATTTTACAACCGATATATCATGTGAAATGAAAATGTATGAAAAGCCAAAATCCTTGCGCAGTTCAGCAAGCAGGTTAAGTGCCTGCGCCTGCACTGACACGTCGAGTGATGAAACGCTTTCGTCGCAAATAATAAATTCAGGATTCAGTGCAACTGCACGTGCAATGCAAATACGCTGCCGTTGCCCACCCGAAAATTCATGAGGATAACGTTCAAAGTGCGATGCATTCATGTTCACGCGTTCCAGTAATTCTATAACTCTATCCTTTCGGGCTTTATCAGTGCTTAAAATATTATGCACTTTCATTGGCTCCATAATAGCTTCACCAATTGTAATACGTGGATTAAGTGAAGAATAAGGGTCCTGGAATATTATCTGTAATTTTTTACGGTATTGGCGCATTTCCTTGTCCGATAACTTTAACAGGTCCATGCCTTTATATGAAATACTACCTGATGTAGGTTCTATAAGTCTTAAAATGGTTCTGCCCAAAGTTGTTTTTCCTGAGCCTGATTCTCCAACTACGCCGAGTGTTTCGCCCGGGTATATGTCAAAGGTAAGGTCGTCAACTGCTTTTACATAGTCAGTTGTTTTTCCAAATAATCCTTTTTTAATAGGGAAATAG
>DATHNG010000063.1:0-124032 GCA_035486275.1 Bacteroidia bacterium | reverse complement strand
CATGTTATCGTACTGGTTCTTCTTTATTTCATCATTGGTAATGTTTATTTCATTATTTGTTGAAACCGGACCTGCATCAGCTGGTTGGACGATCTATCCTCCTCTCAGTGCATTGCCACAGGCAATACCGGGTTCTGGTTTGGGTATGACTTTATGGTTAAGCAGTATTGCATTGTTTGTTGTATCATCATTACTAGGTGGTTTGAACTACATTGTAACTGTGATTAACTTACGTACAATAGGAATGAAAATGACTCGCCTACCTTTAACTATCTGGGCGCTTCTTATCACCGCAATCCTTGGTGTACTTTCTTTTCCTGTTCTTTTCGGTGCAGCTATCCTGTTAATATTCGATCGTAGCTTTGGTACAAGTTTTTACCTGTCAGATATCTTTATCGGCGGCCAGGCTCTTTCGCAAACAGGTGGTAGCCCAATATTGTTCGAACACTTATTCTGGTTCCTGGGTCACCCTGAGGTTTACATTGTAATTATGCCTGCATTCGGAATCATGTCGGAAATTATAGCCGTATGCGCTCGTAAACCAATTTTCGGTTACCGTGCCATGATCGGGTCTATGCTTTCCATTGCATTCCTTGCATTTATAGTATGGGGTCACCATATGTTCGTAAGCGGTATGAATCCGTTCCTGGGTTCAGTATTCGTATTTACAACATTGCTGATCGCTATACCATCGGCTGTAAAAGCATTTAACTACATTACTACTCTGTGGAAAGGTTCAATTGTATTCAATCCGCAATTATTATTTGTGGTTGGCGCTGTATCAACATTTATATCAGGTGGTTTAACAGGTATCATTCTTGCTGACTCTGCGCTTGATGTGGCTGTTCACGGAACGTACTTTGTAGTAGCTCACTTCCATATAGTAATGGGACTTTCTGCAGTACTTGCTATGTTCGGCGGTGTGTACCACTGGTTCCCTAAAATGTTTGGCCGTATAATGAATAAAAAACTGGCATACTGGCATTTCTGGTTAACCTTTATCTGCGCATATGGTGTGTTCCTTCCAATGCACTTTTTAGGATTAGCAGGTGTACCACGTAGGTATTATACTAACGATGCATATGCACCTTGGGCTAAATTGCAAGACATTAACATTATTGTTACCTGTTTCGCAGTAGTAGGTGTGTTAGCACAGATACTGTTCTTCATTAACTTCTTCTACAGTATGGTTAAGGGTACAAAATCTGATGAGAACCCTTGGAAAGCAAATACACTTGAATGGACAACTCCGATTGTTCCGGGCCACGGAAACTGGGAAGGTGATCTTCCTGTAGTACACCGTTGGGCGTATGACTATAGCAAGCCAGGTAAAAAAACTGATTTTGTTCAACAAACTGTTCCTATGGAAGCAGGCGAGTTGGATGAGGGAGAACATTCCTAAGAGTGTATAAATTACATTGCAAAAAAGAAGGCCCTGAAAGCCTTCTTTTTTGCTTTTGGAGAAAGGATTTTACGGCCTCAGAATATGACCTAAATCGATTTTAATAAGGGTCTCAAGGAAAAATAAACCGATATTTATTTGTTTTTGTCGATCCTATACTTAGATTTGTTTTTACAAACTCATAAAAACATGAAAAAGAATACCCTATTTCGTTTATTATTTGCAGTGTTGGTAGCGGGCGCGTTTGGCAACACTCATGCGCAAACCACATTTTTCTATCAGAACTTTGAAACTACTAAAACAGCTATGCCTGCAGGCTGGTCGCAGCAGTTAACGGCTTCTGCTCCATCAAACAACGGATGGTATTTTAACAATAATATGCCTACCGCAAACAATGGATTAGGCAATTATACCACTCCACATTCTTATTATGCATTTGTGGACGATTGGGATTATAACACTACATATGCAGGAAATAATGATACACTGTATACACCATCAATAAATTGTACAGGTAAATCGCATGTATTTGTTTCTTACGACGCAATGTTTGTAATTAATAACGGATACGAATGGGCTTCGGTTGCAGCATCTATTGACGGTGGTAAAACATGGACAAGTGTAGACACTATTCCATATAGCGATTTAAACCTGGTATGGCAAGATTCAATAATATTCGATATATCTTCAATTGCAGCCAACCAACCAAATGTAAAGCTTGCATTCACCTATTTTGATGGAGAGCCGAATGGGTATGGCCAATATTACCAGGGCGTATGTTTGGCAATAGATAATGTAAATGTATTTACACCGCTTAACTATGATTTAGGCGCTACCAGCTCCACACTTCCGTATGTGATGCAGGTAGGCAAGGGATATAACTTTACCGGAACTGAATTTAATTACGGTGGTGACAGTATTACGTCAATGACAATGAACTATAGCGTAAATGGTGGTGCCGCTCAAATAGATAACATTACAGGTATTACCGGCTTCAATTCACTTACTACTTATAGTTTCACACATAGTGTAACCTTTACGCCATCTTCAGCAGGAATATATTCAGTAAAATTCTGGGCGAATAACCTGAATGGAGCAAATGTTGATCAGCATCATGCAAATGATACGCTTGTGGCTAATTTTCTTGCAATTGACTCTATTCAACCAAAACAGGCTTTGTACGAATTATTGACAGGGCAGTCTTGTCCATATTGCCTGGAATCGGCACCCAATATAGATACTGTGTCTACCAAAAATAAAGCCATTTGTAATGTGCTGGAGTATCACTTAAATACTCCCGGTAATGATTTTATGTATTCAGCCGATTCAGCAGCAGGTGATTCATTAGGCTGGTATCCTTTCTTCTATTATAATGCACAAGGTACGCCACAAGGCCAACTTGATGGTCAACTTGCAGACCCGGACTTACAAAACCCTCCGCCTAATTACACCACGCCTACAGTTGTAAATGAAGTAAACTGGGGTTCAGCATTTAAAATAAGTATTACAAGTTGCACCTACAACTCAACTAACAATACCTATAGTTTAAGTGCAAATGTTAAGGCTTATGGTGGTTTCCCTTCAGGACTTAAGGCTAAAGTTGCTCTTGTTGTGGATTCAATATATTATCCTACCGACTGGAATGACGAAATTCCTAAATCGGGCTTTCAGCCACCTATAGGAACTACAAGTGCAGGCAATGGAGGTGAACCTGATTATTTATATCCGTATGCATTGAAATATACGAATGTTGTAACTGCTTTATTACCTACTGCAAGTGGTACCAGTTTAAATGCGTTTACAACGGGCTCGAGCCAAACAGTTAATGTAAGCTGGGTGAAGAACCATCCTTGGTCGTATGAAGCAAAAACCCATCCGTATGATTCAAGTGCAACTACACATATGGTTATATTTATTCAATCTGATAATGGTATAAGCGCATTAGGTGTTCCTTACCAGGAAGTATTACAATCGGCTTCTGCACCGGTTACTACAATTGTTGGTATTGATGAGTTAAAGAATGGTATTGCATTTAATATGTATCCAAACCCCAGTAATGGTAATACCAATATTGTGTTTGACCTAAGCCAGGACCAGAATGTAAATGTTAGTATTTACAACTTACTGGGCGAGCAGGTATACTCGATAAGTAAAGAAAAAATGGAGGCCGGGCATCAAATGATAACCGTTGCAGGTGGAAACCTTGCTTCGGGCATGTATATGGTTAAACTAACAACCGATAATGCTACTACAACTCAAAAACTTATCATTCAGCAATAAGTAAAACTGTATTAAAGCCCCCAATATACTTGGGGGCTTTAATAATTAAGAGTATATTTGAATGAATAAACCATGACAATGAAAAGAGTATTACTATCTATTGTTGCATCTATTTTTTTCTGCTCAACAGGTTTCAGCCAGTTGAGTATTCAGGACACATCGGGTAATTCAATGACGAATGGAGATACTGTTGTGGTAAGTGGCGTGGCCGGGTCCCAGCTATCTGACAGGTTTTTTATTTTTAATAACGCCCCTTCATGTTCTGTGCAGGTGTTTTGTACCGCTACGGCTATACGAGCAGGTGGATGCACATATAGTATATGTGTTGGAACACTTTGTTATAGCGCGTATGGAGATTCTGTAAACTTTTTATGTGGTAAATTCACAACACCTGCCGGAAAGAATACGAATGCATTATATACAGATTATAACCCGTATAAAGCAGGTGTAACCATAATGAGGTATGATATAAGGAATACCACGGCGGCATCGGACTCAACCTGGTTTTATGTGAAATTTATAGCCAGTCCGGTTGGTGTTGCAACTATTACTGATGCAGCTATTAAGGTTGGCGCTTTATACCCGAATCCTGCAAATAACCAGGTTGGTTTTTCTTATAATTCCGATTCTCCTGCCCAGTTGAGTATATATAATTCATTAGGGCAATTGGTTAAGTTACTGCCATTGCCTGCAAACAAAGAACACATGGATATTAATACTACTGACATGGCTTCCGGTATTTATATATGCAAGGTACAAATTACAGGCGGCGAATCTACTTTCCGCAGGTTAGTAGTATCACACTAATAAACACTATAACCTATTCTATGAAAAAGATACTAATTGCCATTTTTCTTTTTATTGGTGCACATGCATTTGCACAGGGATTAAAAGGTAGAGTGCCCGCTGTTCAGGTAAAAACAGTAGATGGCTCGGCTTTCAGCACCTCGAAATTTTCGAATAATGGTAAGCCAATAATAATTGATTTTTGGGCAACATGGTGTAAGCCTTGTATAGCTGAACTCGATGCTATTTCAGATAATTATGCCGCATGGGCAAAAGAAACTGGAGTTAAAATAATTGCCATTTCAGTAGATGATGCACGTACCATGGCTAAGGTGGCGCCGTTTATTAAACAAAAAGGCTGGACCTACGAATCGTACCTTGATCCTAACCAGGATTTTCAGCGTGCTATGCAGGTTGCAAACTGCCCATGTGTATTTATAATTGATGGTAACGGCCAGATAGTGTGGACACATAATTCATACATGGAGGGCGATGAAGATAAGCTGTACGATGCCCTTAAGAAGATTGCCAAAAAATAAACGCTTACCGAATTAGATTAATGGAGCGATATAAAACTGCAATACTTTTCTTGTTTAGTTGTATTGCAGTCAATGTGTTTGCTCAAACTATAATCGGTTCAAAAATTCCTGCTACTATAATTAAAACAGTAGATGGTAGCCCGTTCAGTACCTCAAAATTTTCAAATAATGGCAAGCCCATTGTAATAGATTTTTGGGCCACATGGTGTGTGCCCTGTGTAAAAGAACTTAATGCCATTGCCGATAAATATGAATACTGGAAAAAAGAAACAGGCGTAAAAATTATAATTGTATCAGTTGACACGGTGCATAACACAAGAACGGTTTCATCATTTGTCAGGAACAAAGGCTGGTTTTATGATGTGTACCTTGACCAGGACGCAGCTTTGCAAAAAGCAATGCAGGTTATGGATACTCCTTGTACATTTGTAATTGACGGAACAGGGAAAGTTGTGTGGATGCATAATGAATACCAGGATGGAGATGAAGACAAGGTATTTGAAGAACTTAAAAAGATAACAGCAAAGTGAAGAAAATACTTTTTCTGAGTGGGTTGTTTTTTTGCTGTGCTGCTATAAGCAATGCACAGGTACTTGGTGAAGGCCAGTTGCACGGTAGTGTTGAGATAGATGCGCAGACCTATAAAGCCGATTCACTTATCGGTGCGCCTTCAGTGCCTGAAAAAATGGGTCTTAATTCATATGCCCAGCTTGATTACACGAATGGAAAAATATCGGCAGGCGTACGTTATGAGGCGTATGAAAATGTATTGGAAGGATATGATGCACGCTATAACGGACAGGGCATTGCATATAAGTATTTGCGGTTTGCCGATTCAACAATGGATATAACAGTTGGAAATTTTTACGAGCAATTTGGCAGCGGGCTAGTTCTGCGTTCTTATTGGAACTATCAACTGGGTGTAGATAATTCCATTGATGGTGCAAGGTTAAAATATAGAATATACAAAGGTATTTCAGTAACGGGTGTTATTGGCCATCAGCGTTACTATTGGGGTGAGGGATCGGGTATAGTGAGGGGTATAGATGGAGAAATAAATTTGAATGAAGTGATACCTTCATGGGATTCGGTGAAGACAAAAATTATTTTAGGTGGCAGCTTTGTAAGTAAGTATCAGGTACCGGATAATACTACGTATAACGTTCCCGCAAATGTGGGTGCTTCCGCAGCGCGGGTATCAGTAAATAATGGCGGCTTTAATTTGTATGGCGAATACGCGTATAAAATAAATGACCCATCGGTTATTAATAATTATATCTATCATCCCGGGCAGGCAATACTAATCCGGACCGGTTATTCTACAAAAGGATTTTCTGTTTCTCTTAGTGGTGAAAGCATTGATAATATGAGTTTCAAATCAGACAGAACTGCTGTAAATAATGATCTGGATATTAATTACCTGCCAACATTATCAAGAGATGAAACATATCAGCTTGCTCAAATATATCCTTACGCAAGCCAGCCCAATGGTGAGGTAGGAGTGGACGGCGAGGTTCGTTATACGCTTCCCAAGGAAAGTGTACTGGGTGGAAAATACGGAACAGAACTTGACGTGGAAATGTCGGCAATAAATGCCTTGGATACAACAAACCTGAATGATATGACTACTACAAGGCAGGAATATTCAGTAAACTATCTTATGCCGAGCAAAGAAATTTACTTCAATAATTTTACCGCTGAACTGAAACATAAATTTTCTCCGACATTCAGAATGATATTGCAATATGCTGACGAAGCATATAATAAAGATGTGATACAAAATGAAGTCGGCTATCAGATCATTCACTGTAACATTGGTGTGTTCGATGGGTACTATAAAATATCTTCATCGCATACCCTGCATTTTGAAGCCCAGGAATTATATACAAAACAAGACCAGGGCTGCTGGGCATTTGGCATGGCCGAAATGAATTTTGGTTCAGACTGGTTTTTGGGTGCACTTGATGAATATAATTATGGAAACCCTGCTCCTGATCTTCAGGTTCACTACTTTACAGTTACAGGTGGGTACACGCGTAATGCATTGCGTGTTACTTTAGGTTATGGCAAAACACGTTCAGGCATATTGTGTGTAGGTGGTGTTTGTCGTTTGGTTCCAGCATCAGATGGATTTACAATTTCAATAACCAATAGTTTCTGATATGAAAGCAAAACACTGGCTCATATTGGTTTCCGTAAGTTTAGTTGTAGCCATTATATCATCGTGCGATAAAATAACTGATCCGATCATTCATCAGAATACATATTCTGCTTTGCCAAACACAGCACCCGATCATGTAACAAAAACAACAGATTCTACCAGTACCAAAGTATTACTCGAAGATTATATGGGACACTTTTGTACCAATTGCCCGGCGGCTGTATCTGCAGCAGAGGCTATTCTTAATGGCCCGAATGGCAACCAGGTAGTGTCAATGGAAGTAAATGTTGGCTTTGATGCTGATACGGCCGGTGGGCCAAGTGCTCCTTTACTGCCTCCGGGCTTGCCCGATACAGCATTTAAGGTGGATTACAGAACAATAGCAGGAACTGATTGGGACAATATGCTTGTAAATAGTACTAACGAAGGTGTTCCGCAGGGAATGGTTGACAGGCTACATGTTGATGCAAATTACGACCAGGATATTCAATACAGCAATTGGGGAACAATCGTAGATTCTATTATTGCAACACCACAACTTGCATCTATTAATATGGTAGATAGTTGCTGGTTGAAACAACAAATATTCGGAACAGCGGTAACGGTTAATTTAAAAACTGCACCAAAATCAGGCTATTCATATTATTTAGAAATGTTGGTAGTAGAAGATAGTGTGGAAGATTGGCAAACAAATGGAGGAAGTGATGTGCAATATTTTGTACATAGGTTTGTGCTCAGGTCTGCTACTAATGGTTCATGGGGCGACCAGCTTACTTTAAGCCAAAACACGCCAATTACAAAATATTATACTTTCACTAATACAAAATTCCGGTTTAACAGCGCCACTATTGCGAATCCGCCACAGGTGCCTGCCCGCTTATGGAATATGGCACATTGCTATGTAATAGCCTTTTTATACCAGCGTAATAATGGCCAAGCTAACGATTATTCGGTATTACAGGCCCAAATACTACATATTTAGGTATGTTTTCAATTAATACTATGGTTATTAAAGTAAAAAGTATGAAAATCAGTATAAACTATTTCAAAAAATAGACTTTCGTGTTTTGCATAAATATCTTTTTCTATATTTGCCAACTCACAATAAAATGTATTATAGAAAGTTAATAACCAAATAAGTAATTATAACCCTTCAAATTAAATAGTTATGGCACAGGAAAAAAAAGGCGGAATACCGTTTTTCGGACTCATTGTAATTGTTGTTGCAATTATAGTAGGCTGGATGATCTACTCATTTGTATTAGGTGCAGGCAGCAACTTTGAAGGTGGCAGCCACGATAACAAACCATTGAATGGAAACCTTTTGGCGACCATGTACAAGGGCGGGTTTATTGTGCCTTTCCTTATAGCTATACTTATTATAGTATTAACTTTTACTCTTGAACGTTTTATTACTATTCAAACTGCAAAGGGTAAAGGTTCTGTTGAAGCATTCATCAGAAACGTTCGTGACCTTGTTTCAAAAGGCGATTTGAATTCTGCAATTGCAGCTTGCGACAAACAAAGAGGTTCTGTAGCTAATGTTATCCGTTCAGGCCTTGTTAAATACCAACAAGTAGAAAACGAATCTGACCTTGAAAAAGAAGAAAAGATCGCTGCTATTCAGAAATCACTTGAAGAGGCTACTGCATTAGAATTACCAATGCTTTCTAAGAACCTGGTTATTATATCTACCTGCGCTTCGGTTTCAACACTTGTTGGACTATTAGGTACAGTACAAGGTATGATCCACGCGTTTTCGGCGCTTGCACAATCAGGTGCTCCTGACGCTATTGGTTTGGCAAATGGTATTTCTGAAGCGCTTGTTAATACCTTCTTAGGAATTTTGGCAGCTGCCTTAGGTATCATATTCTATAACCTGTTCAACAGCCTTATCGATTCTCTTACATTCGGTATGGATGAAGCCGGTTTCAGTATTGTTCAGACCTATTCAGCTACTCACAAGAAATAGTTAACCATACTAGAACTAAGGTATGCCAAAGATAAAGCTTCCTCGAAGCAGTCCTTCTATTGATATGACGCCCATGGTTGATCTGGCGTTCTTGCTGGTGACGTTTTTCATGCTCACTACCAAGTTCAGGCCTGAAGAAGCGGTAACGGTAACTATACCGGCATCTGTTTCTACAACCAAGCTACCCGATAACGTTATCACTGTATCAATTGATAGCGGAGGCCGTGTGTTCTATGATATGGAAAGTAAGGATGTGCGTATGGAATTGTTCAAGGACATGGCTGGCAGGTACAAGGTAACTATCAGCACGGAAGATGAACAACGTTTTTCAATATGTGGTGCATTTGGCCAACCAATGGCTAATATGGTAAAGTATGTTGAAGCAGGTGAAGCAGAGCGTAAGCCGATGAACCAGGCTTCAGGCGGTATACCAATTGATAGTGCTAAAGGCGACGAACTGGCGGATTGGGTTAACCTGAGTATATTGGCGGATGCTACTATACAGGCAAATAAAATTGCAGCCGGGCAGAAAGATGCCAAGCGTGCTGCCTTTGCTATTAAGGCAGATAAAAATGCAAAATATAAAGTGGTAAAACAGGTTATTGATATATGTCAAAAACAAGGTGTATCACATTTTGAGTTGATAACAACAGTAAGTTCAAGACCTAAAACGTAATACAGAAGCAATAGAATAAAATGGCAGATGTAGACTCAGGCGGCGGTAGTGGTGGTGGACACGGAAAACACCAGAAAAAGAGAGCTAAAAAGCTATCTACTAAGTTGGATATGACCCCAATGGTGGATCTTGGCTTCCTTCTTCTGACTTTTTTCATGCTTACTACAACTTTTAATAAACCGAAAGTTATCGGACTTACTCCTCCTGTAAAAGATACTTCACACGTAAAAGTTGATACCACATCACTAACAGTTATATTGAGTGGTAACAATAAAGTATACTATTACCAGGGGCTTTTGGCTGAAAGTTCTGATAAGAATAATATCAGCCTTACTGATTTTTCAGCAAAAGGAATTCGTCAGGTGATATTAGGTAAGAACGTATTTGTATCGGACCTGATAAAGGATGCAAAGGCAAAGCATGATGCAGGTAAGATATCTGATTCAATATATGATAGGATAAAGGACAGTGCAGAAGGTAAAAAGAAAGCATTGTTCGTAATTATCAAGACAGATTCAGTGGCAAAATACGTGAATGTTGTTAGTATGCTTGATGAAATGGATATTTGCAATGTAGGTAAGTATTCACTTATTGATGCTACCAAAGGTGAAATAGATATGATCAGGGACTATAATCAAAAGAATAACATCAAATAAACGCCATGGCAGAAAAGACAAGCGGCAGATGGGATGATGTTACGAGTTACGGTCGTAATGAAATTGTTTTTGAAGGCAAGAACAAAGCGTATGGCGCGTATTTCGTAAGGCGCAAGTACCAGAATATTCTGCTTCTTGCATTTGGTATTGCTGTTGGCGCTATGGTATTGGGTATTACTACCCCTATGATATTAGCAGAATTAAAGAAAAATGCGGGTAAAACAGTAGATAAAAAAATTGATGTGGTTCTTTCGGCTCCGCCTCCTGTTAATCCGGTTAAGCCGCCGCCACCACCACCACCACCGCCACCGCCACCAAAAATATTGGTTAACCAGTTAAAGGTTGTTCCGCCATTAGTGGTAAAGCATGTGGATGATACTATTCCTCCGCCAACAGTTCACCAACAAATGGCAACAAACGTGGGTGTAGTAAACCAAAAAGGTAAGGATACTGTACTTGCTCCAATAGCGAATAACGTAATCGGCGATGCGAATGCTAACCAGGTATTTACTATAGTACAACAAATGCCTGCATTCCCTGGCGACGTAAATAAATATTTGAGCGAACACATTAACTATCCTGAAGTAGAAAGAGAAGCGCAGATAACGGGTACGGTATATGTAAACTTTATTGTTGAAAAAGACGGTTCTATTTCTAATGTAAAAGTATTGAAAGGTGTTGCCGGTGGCCCTGGTCTTGATAAGGAGGCTGTAAAAGTTATATCAGCTATGCCAAAATGGTCGGTTGGTATGCAAAACGGACACGCAGTACGGGTATCTTACAACATACCTATACGTTTCGTACTCAATTAATTTAGTATGGCAAACGGACGTTCACCGCTGCAGAACATTTTAATGTTTGTTGGCGGAATAAATTCATTCCTGTATATAGCAATCGGTATACTTTTTCTGTTAGGGAAAATAACCTTGGGATTGGACGTTACCCTTGCGAAATTGTTAGGTGGCGCAGTGCTTGCTTATGGCCTGTTCAGACTATATTTGTTCTATCAGCGTTATAAGAGAATGCGCGAAGAAGAATAAAGGCGTGTTATGATACAATTTAAACCTGCATATTTACTACTGTTGGCTGCACTTGTTGTTGGCTGTGGACAAAACCCAAACTCGCCTACCGATACTGCAACTTCAGGCTCTATTCATATTGTTGCTGATGATGCATTTAAGCCATTGGTTGATGCTGAAATAAAGGTATTTACATCGCTATATAAAGATGCCCACGTACAGGTTAAGTATGAAACGGAGGATTCAGTATTTAAAGACCTATTGGCATCTGATTCTGTAAGGTTTGCTGTGGCTGCACGTAAACTCACAAAAGACGAAGAAGAATATTTCCATTCAAAGACATATTACCCGGAACAGGTTAAAATAGCTACTGATGCTATGGCGTTGATAGTGAACAATGATAACCCTGATTCATTATTAACCATGGATAAGGTAACGGCCATTTTTAACGGGCAGGATAGCACCTGGAAGGATGTAGATAGCAGATCGAAGCTTGGCAAAATATCAGTGGTTTTTGATCATGAGAATTCAAGTAATTCACGTTATATCAGAGACAGTATTATTCATGGTAAAAAATTTCCCGCATATTGCTTTGCTGTTCATACCAATGAACAGGTTATAGAATACGTAAATAAAAATCCGGGGGCCATGGGTGTTATAAGTGCAAACTGGATAAGTGATAATTACGATTCAACAGTAATGCGATTTCTGCAACAGGTTAGGGTAGTAGGTATTTCTAAAAAGGAAAGCACCAATATAAATGACTATTACCAGCCTTACCTGGCCTACCTGAAAGCGGGTGATTATTCGTTGAGCAGGGGCGTATATGTAATTAAGCGTGAGGCGAGAACAGGGCTTGGCAGTGGCTTTTTAGCTTTTATAACAGCTGATAAAGGCCAACGCATTGTATTCAGAGCTGGTCTTTTGCCTGCAACTGTGCCTACCGAAATAATAAAGTACTAAGGTCTGTGTTGTAACCCTTAACACTGCCAGTTTAACAAATCTTTTTACCTTTGAACTCTATCAAATTAAGTGCCATGAAAGGAAACCACGGTAAAAAAACCGCGATGCTTGTAACAAGTATGTTAGTTGCTGTAATGTCAATGGGGCAAAACCTGCAACAGTCTATTCAGTTAACCAAAAATGAACAGTTTGAAAAGGCTGATAGGGCCTTCAAAAGCCTTATAAATGCTAAGCCTGATAATGGTGATAATTATTTTTACGAGGGAGAGAATTTCTTTGCCTGGGGTAAAATGGATTCTGCGGAAGCTGCTTATACAAAGGGAATTAAAATGAATGCTACGGCACCATTGAATTATGCAGGACTTGGAAAGGTTAGATTGTATCAGGGCCAGGATGCATCGGATAATTTTTATAAAGCAAAAACATTATCTAAATCAAAAGATGCTACAGTACTTGCAAAAATTGCAGAAGCATATACAGGGGCCACACCTCCTAACCGCGATCTTAAACAAGCATTAGATCTTTTGAGCCAGGCCGTTCAGCTCGATTCTAAAAATGCTGATATATATATTGACCTTGGTGATGCACAATGGGCATCAGACCCAACCAATGCATCCAATGCAATTGCATCGTATGAAAAAGCATTGAAATTAGATTCAAAGAATGTTATTGCTATTTTGCGTGAGGGCATGATATATCAAAGCGCAGCAAACTGGGATCTGTCATTCCAATATTATCAAAAAGCATCACAGTTAGATTCTACCTTTGCACCTGCATATCGCCAAAAGGCTGAAATGCTTGCCGCTTCGGGCCGTGCTGATGATGCAGTTGCACAATACAAAAAATATCTTGCGTTAAATGATGCATTAAGTGCACGCTCCAGGTATGGTAAGTTTTTGTTTCTTGCAAAGAAATATGACGATGCTATAACTGAAATACAAAAGGTTATTGCAAAAGATTCTTCTGACCCGGTATTATATCGCATACTTGCATATTCACAATTCGAAAAGAAGGATTATAAGAATGGATTGGTTAGTATAACCAAGTTCTTTGCAAAAGCAGCTAACAGTAATACCAAAATGTTGGCATCAGATTATACGTATTATGGAAGGATACTGAATAAGAATGGTCAGGATTCTTTAGCCATTGTTAAAATGAGTCAGGGTGCTACCATGTTAATTTCACAGGGCGCCAGCAACGATGCATCCGACATTTATTACCAGATGGGTACTATAGATTACCTCGATAATAATTGCAGCGGAGCTATGATGTATTTTAATAAACGCATTCAAACTAACCCGAACGATGTGAATACATACTACTATTTGGGTAAAGCAGCCTACGATTGTAAAAACTACCAGGCTGCAGATAGCGCTTTTTCATCGGTTATTGCGAAAAGAAGTGATCTGTTGATAGGATACCAATGGAAAGCTTATGCGGAAGAAGCCATTGACTCGAATTGCGAAACAGGACTGGCTATACCTATATGTAACCAGTACATTCAAAAGATAGGAGCAGACACTATTAAGAATAAAGACGGACTTATTGCTTCTTTCAGTTACCTGGGACGTTGTTCTATAGCAAAAAAAGATATGGAAGGCGCTAAGGTGTGGTTTAAAAGGATACAAGGATTGGATCCTGCAAATGCTCAGGCCAAATTGTTCTTTGATAGCTTAAGGCAGCCTGTTAAAAAACCGGAGGGTAAGAAATAATAAATAAAAAGGCACTATAATTCAATTAAAAAACCCACCATTGGTGGGTTTTTTAATTAATAATATGATCAGATGTTTTATTGTTTTTTAGAATAGTAGTAGTGAGTTCTTATCAGGTCAGGGGTCTGGTACTCGAGTTCCATATAATTATCTGATAAGCTCATGATGGTAAACATCATTTTATCTTTCCCATCTCCTGTAAGGGTATTAATTATTTTAGGGCTCCAGCCTATCCACCATTTACCTGTTTTTACCGCGCCTTCCATTGTTAAAAACAATGTGCTGTCGGCTAAAAGGGTAATGCCATCACTTTGTTCTTTAGCTGTTGCCGGCTTTGGAACACCAAAATTCTCAATGGTGTCAAGCTTCCATGGCTTGCAGAGCATTTTCATTTTTTCAGGAGACATAGCAGGTTTTTTGGTCGCAGTTTTAGCAATTTTCTGCTGCGCAAATGCACCCATTGTAATAGTCAGACAAATTGCTGAAATGAACAAAGTTTTTTTCATTGTAAATAATATTATTTAATGTAAACTTTTACGAACTGGAATGTTTCATACTTCACCTGGTCGGCTGCATCACCATCATACTTAGGCCCATTTACAGAATGATCTGATGTAAAGGTGATCTTCGACATATCAACTTTCTTTTCCTTCAAAGCCTTTTCAATTTTCCACTGGCAGTCACTCGCCCTGCGGCCGGCCAACACATTGTTACTGCGTTTAAATATATTTCCCGTTGGTACTTTAGATGCGCTTCCGCTGATTGAAACGGTCACAGCACCATTACCGGCTTTTGCAGCTACTTTATCAATAAAGGTCATGAAATCAGCGTCAGAAGTATTTACCTTGTCGATGTTATAGGCAAAGTAACGGGTAAAGTCAGCATCAGATTTAGGCATGCTGGCCGTATCCTTACTGTATTTCGATTGTTTGCTCTTTCTATCAGGGTCGTTAACAGCAAGTGCCTCCAGGCTTCCCAAGTCAAGGGGCAGGTTTCCGAAATAGAAGATATTTTTCTTCTTATTGTCATCATTCCTAACTATGCGCTCATCTTTATCCGCCAGGTAAAGAACTTTGTTCTTTTTCAACTGTGAATCTGAGGCATCGACTTTTAACAAGTTATTACTGCCAGCAGCAAGTTGCCTGAATGTAAAGTAACCATCTTTATCGGTAACAGTTGTAGCAATTACAGAATCTTTATCGTTTACCAACTGCACAGTTAAACTAGGTGCAGGTTTCTTGTTCTCATCAAGTATTTGTCCGGGCATATCTTTTTTAGCCGCTGATGCTACTACCGGTGCAACTTTCTTACGGCCTTCAAGTACATTGGTTGTATCGCCAAGTGTTATGTTGGTGCGGAAAAATGAACGGGAAAGGTTAATGTAAGAACTATCGGCTGGTAAAAAGAAATCCTGGTCGTATACTTTCTTTCCTTGTGCTGATATTACAACTCTATAGGTATCATTCGGCCTTAACACCTGCAAGAACTTACCGGTCCTCGGGTTAACCTTGGTTTTTAGCCGGGTTGTGTCGCCCTTAACTAAACCTGTAGTTACTAGTACATCGGTAGGTATTGGTGAGCCATCAGGAGTTCTTATATATCCTACCAGCACTGCTACAGGTTGAACTTTAATCGGAACATTGAACAGCACTTCGTAGATATCATTTTCCCCATAGCCTCCGGGTCTAACTGAAGAGTAATACGCTCTTCTGCCATCTGCTGAAAGTGTAAAATAAATATCATCATCGGGTGTGTTTATAGGAGCACCCATATTTTTTGGCTCATCAAATTGTCCCTGTTTGTTTAACCGTGTAGTGAATACATCATACCCTCCCATGGAGTTATGACCTTTTGAACTGAAAAACATGGTTGAATCATCGGGGTGAATGTATGGCGCTTCCTCGTCGTACTTTGTATTAATGGTGGGGCCAAGGTTAACCGGGTTGGCCCATTTACCATTATCCTGTAAAGCAATCTTATAAATATCAAGTCCACCTAGTCCTCCGGGGCGGTCGCTAACAAAATAGAGTGTTTGCGCATCAGGACTTAAACAAGCGCTTTTTTCCTGCGAAGTTGTATTAACCACACCTGTATTAGCCGAATCTATAAGCGCCGGGTATGTCCATTTACTGCCTCTGTTATAGCTTACAAAAAGATTACCATCTCCCTGTTCATCATCTTTATATGCAATCAGTATTTGTCCGTCAGGTGAAATGGAAGATGTTGCTTCGTTGCCTGATGTATTTACCGGAGCACCTATGTTTTTAGCTGTTGTCCAACCACCGCTCTTTTTAGCGTATGATATCCAGATATCTTCAAAGTAGTTTCCATAAATATCTTTGAGAGAATCGCCGTAAGGCCTTTTAGATGTAAACAAAAGCTGTTGCTCATCTGCAGTCAGTACAGGGCAATAATCAGGGTATTTACTGTTGATGCTATCTCCGATATTAATAACCTTACAATCTACCGGTGATTGGATAAGTATCTTGCCATTATTGCAACATTGTATCCAATAATCAATATCATCCTGGCGTGAGTCTTTTTTGTTCAATAATTTCTTGAACTTATTAAAATTCTCGATCGCATTATCGAACTGATAATTCAGATGCTGGGCACGTGCAAGGTAGTAATATGTAGGCGGCGGCGCACTCTTTTCGTAAGGGTCATCGGGAATGTATTTTGGCGTAACTTTTTTTGCCGCTTTTTCAAGATAAGGAAGCCCTTCAGCTTTATGTGCAGATGTTTGCAGGTAAAGCATCCCTA
Organism: Bacteroidia bacterium; assembly: GCA_035486275.1. Lineage (GTDB taxonomy): Bacteria > Bacteroidota > Bacteroidia > JABEUT01 > JABEUT01 > JABEUT01. The sequence continues at coordinate 107,103 of DATHNG010000063.1, read as the reverse complement.
TATTATAAGCAACATTTGCATTGCTGGTATCGAGCGAATACAGGTAAAGGAAGGTGTGTAAAGCTGAATCGGTGTAATTTTCACCCGCCATTTCGTTAGCGTCAGTAAACAGTTTTCTATAACTGTCTTTTGACTTGCTGGTTGTCGAATTTTGTTTCTTTTGAGCAGAAACACTAACTGAAATAATGCAGATTAGGGAGAAAATGGCTGCGCTTTTGCAAATACGCATAGAAAAGTAGGGTTTTTTACTCAAGGTGTTGGAGTTATCAATTAAAGCTATCAAAAGTAAAATTTTTTTTCTATAAAATAACATTAGACCTAATTATTAGATGTTTTATCGCAGAATTGGCTGCATTATGATAATTTGTGTTTCTTTTGCGTGTCTAAGGTCTTTTCTCATGTTTGTATAAATTAATACCCTTAAGCGATGTTATTGATAGCAGATAGCGGTTCTACTAAAACATCATGGAGGTTAGTAGATGAAAACAAAAAAATAAGCCATTTTCTTACCGAAGGGCTTAATCCTTATTTTAAATCACAAGGTGAGATAGTAGAAGAAATAAAATCAGATCTTATACCGCATTTCCCAAAAGGTACTAAAGTATCGAAGATATATTTTTATGGCGCAGGCTGTTCAAGCAGCGGTAAGTGCGACATGGTAAAAGGAGCATTTGCACAATGCTTTCCGGATGCCATGACAACTGTTAACCATGATATTCTGGCAGCAGCAAGGGCAACATGTGCTCATTCCGAGGGAATTGTTTGTATTTTAGGTACCGGTTCCAATTCATGCCTGTACAATGGAAAGAATATTGTAAATGTAATTGGAGGCCTGGGTTATATACTGGGTGATGAAGGTAGCGGCTCGCACCTGGGAAAGAACCTGATAGAAGCCTACCTGAACCATGAACTGCCTGACCAGTTACGAAAAGAATTTGATGATACCTATCACCTTACGAAAGAAGAAATAGAGAAACGTGTATACGAAAAGCCACAAGCCAACAGATTTTTAGCTTCATTCAGCAGATTTATAGGTGAGCATAAAAATGACCCTTATCTGTCTAAGTTAATTGAATCGTGCCTGGATAGTTTTATTGAAAAACATGTTTGCAGGTATGAATCATACGATAAAAAGCCTATCCATTTTGTTGGCTCGATAGCTAACTATTATGCTGATTTTCTGCGTAATGTGTCAAAAAGACGAAATATTTCAATAGGAAAGATACTCCCTTACCCTATCGAAGAACTTACCTTGTTCCACCTGGCGGCCGAATAGCCGAATAAGGGTGAGATTATACCCTTATTCTGCATTTTAGGACTATATTTTAATATAATTCAGACCTAATGTTGTGAAGGGAGGACAACAAATTAATATTTTTCTATATTTGCCGACCCAAATAAAGAAAAAATGCAAAACAAAGGTATTATTAGGTTATTCGCTATTTTATTAGCTCTTGCGTGTGTTTACTATTTCTCATTTACATATTTCTCGGCAAAAACAGAGGATGCAGCTAAAGAGTATGCTCAGAATTATATAAAGCGCGCTGGCGCCCAGAAGCTTGCTGACAAATTCGCAAAAGGCGATTCAGCCCGTAAAAGAAGTTTTCTTGACTCTTTACAGGTATCGGCAAATGACGGATACCTTGACTCAATAAAGAATAAGCCTGTTTACGACATGCTTATTACTCAGTACACCTATGAAGAGTGTAAAGAAAAAAGTATCAACCTTGGGCTTGACCTTAGAGGTGGTATGAACGTTACACTGGAAATTTCAGAAGCAGATATTATAAAAAAGATGTCGGATAATAATGCCGATCCATTATTTAAAAAGGCTTTGGATGCTGCAACACAGGACCACATGAGTTCTACAAAAGATGTGGTTGACCTGTTCGGTGAAGAGTTTCAAAAGTTAAACCCGAATGGTAAACTGGCAACTTATTTTCAAACCATTGAGCTAAAAGATTTTATTACCTACAATAGTACGAACGATGAAGTTATTGCTCTCATTAAAAGTCGTGTAAAGGATGCTATTGCCACTGCACAGCAAACCTTACGTGCACGTATCGATAAATTTGGTGTAGCTCAGCCTAACATACAATTACTACCGGGTTCTGGCCGTATTTTAATTGAATTGCCAGGTATAAGTGATAAAGAAAGGGTACGGAAATTATTACAGGGATCTGCAGATCTTGAATTCTGGACAACATATAATGAAGGAGAAGTTGCTGCCTCTATGGATTTAATGGATAAAACCTTAGCAAGTTTACTTGCGAATCCATTAAAGGATAGTGCATCAGCAAAAAAAGATTCAAATGGTGTTGCAGTAAAAGACTCAGCAAAACCTGCCAAGGATTCTGCTAATAGTATTAGTAATATGCTTGCACATGCTACTGACACAGCAGCTAAAAACAAGCTTGCAAAGACAGACTCAAATAAAGCAGTTAATTCTAAATTAAGCCCCTTACTTAGTTTATTACGTAGCAGCCGTTTAGATCCTAATCGTCCTGAACTTGGCTATGCTAAGGCTGAAGATACAGCTAAGGTTGGAGCATACCTGCGCATTCCGCAAGTACGAGCAAGATTTTATTCTTCAAAATCTAAATTTATTTGGGTGCGTCCTTCTAAAGATATAAGTACAACCGCCGGCGCTAATCCTAATGACGATCAGTTTAAATATGGCCTTATCGCTATAAAGGTTACAAACCCTAATGGAAAAGCTCCTTTATCAGGTGATATTATTACCGATGCAAAGCCTGAATACGAACAGCAGGGGCAAGGACATCCGCAAATTGCGATGACCATGACACCACAAGCTGCTATTGATTGGGCAAGAATAACAAAAGAAAACAAGGGAAGATGTATAGCTATTGTATTAGATGATCTTGCATATTCAGCACCGGTTGTAGAAAATGAAATTACTGGAGGCCGTTCATCAATTACCGGAAACTTTACACCTAAGGAAGCGCAGGATCTTTCAAATATTTTAAAAGCGGGTCGTTTACCTGCACCTGCTCATATTGTATCGGAAAGTTTCGTAGGTCCTACGTTGGGTAAAGAATCTATACGTTCAGGACTCATTTCATTTGTAGTAGCGCTTTTATTAGTGCTTGTATTTATGGCGCTCTATTATAGCCAGGCTGGCCGTGTAGCCGATGCTGCCATGTTAATTAACGTATTCTTTGTATTGGGTGTTCTGTCATCACTTGGTGCAGTACTAACACTACCGGGTATAGCAGGTATAGTGCTTACTATAGCCATGTCGGTTGATGCGAATATTCTGATATTTGAACGGGTACGTGAAGAATTGGCATTAGGCAAAACATTAGCAAATGCTATAAAAGATGGTTTTGGTTTTGCTAAATACTCAATTATAGATGCGAATGCAACAACCTTTATTTTAGGTATAATACTGTATGCTTATGGTACAGGCCCTATTCAAGGTTTTGCCACAACCCTTATCATTGGTATTCCTACATCATTATTTACTGCCATATTCATTACAAGGTTAATGTTCGAGCGCAGGCTTAGCCAGGGCAAGACTATTTCGTTCGATACACCTATGACACGTAATGCATTCCGTAATATCAATATTAACTTCGTTAAGCGCAGGCATTTGTACTATGTTATTTCCGGTACTATTTTGTTGGGCGGTTTAATATCTTTCTTTGCAAAGGGATATGATATGGGTGTTGACTTTAAAGGTGGCCGTACATATATAGTGCGTTTTGCAACTGCACCAACTGTTGAGTCGGTTAGTAAAGTACTTACTCCTCAATTTGGTGGTACAGCTCCTACAGTTACCACATACGGTACCAGCGAGCAGGTTAAGATTACAACTGTCTATAAGATCGAAGACCCTTCAAAAACAGCTGAAAGTGAAGTTGAGGCTGCAATGAAGACAGGCTTAAATACACTGAACAATAAGTATGAGATAACCAGTTCTCAGTTAGTGGGTGAAGCAGTATCGCAGGACATCAAATCAAAAGCGGTATGGTCGGTATTATTTGCTTGTTTACTTATGTTCATATTCATCTTCATTCGTTTCCGCGGATGGCAGTATGGCTTGGGCGCGGTTGTGGCACTGTTCCACGATGCACTTATGATTATGGCAGCGTTTACCATATTTAAGGGAGTGCTTCCTTTCTCATTAGAAGTGAACCAGGACTTTATTGCAGCTATATTGACCGTAATGAGTTACTCGATGAATGACACTGTAGTTGTGTTCGATAGGATCCGTGAATACCTGAACGTGCGCCATAAACGTGAAATTGCACAAGGTGAAGATAAAACCGAGGTTATTAACTACGCGCTGAATGCTACATTGAGCCGTACCATTAATACATCATTAAGTATATTCTTCGTTATACTGGCTATATTCATATTTGGAGGAACAACTATTAAAGGATTTGCTTTTGCATTGCTGATCGGTATCATTGTAGGTACCTATTCATCAATCTGTATTGCAACTCCTATTGTTATAGATTTCGACAAAAGGAAAAAGAAAGAGCAACCTGCAGCAGCGTTGGCTAAGTAGAATACTTAATTTTGAATTTTAAATGCTTAATTAAGGATTTAAGCTTTATAATACTTAGTTTGTGTGTTAATTTAAAATTCAACATTTAAAATTCAACATTAATATGTTGTTGTTTCTTGATTTCAGCGGAGGAGAATTCCTGCTAATAGCCATAGTGTTTCTTGTATTCTTCGGCTCTAAAAGCATTCCCGATATAGCCCAAAAACTAGGTAAGGCCATGCGTGAATTTCGTGAGGCAGCCGGTGCAGTGCAGCGCGACATACAGGACAGTACAGGTATGAACGAAATAAAAGAAACACTGAACCCTTCGCCCGATAATAAATCCATTCAAGAGCCCATGGTAAAACCACCTGAGGCGGTTACACCCAAACCTGAAGAACAAAAAAATGCGGGCAATCAGGCAGAGCAGCCTCTATAAGAGCTGAATAGCGAATAACGATTAACGAATTTCGATTTCAGAAGTAAATACCTTGTAAAAGATGTTTGCTTACCCCTTATTCCGTATCCCTTAACCCTAAAAATTGCATACTTATCCCTTACTCCTTATTACTTACCCCTATAAAATAGTATCTTTGTAGTGTACTCGCTATATGCATGGGGCCGACAGGTTTTGACAGCAGGTAGAAAGAGTATGTAAGCATGCCGAGCTTCGTGAATATTGCTCGAAAATCTCAGTTCTCACAATTACAGAAGGCGAATCTAATTACGCCCTAGCTGCTTAATCCAGAAGGATTCTAGCAACTATGTTTCCCGGGAAGCCCCTCCAGCCGGCGTCCCGCAAGAAGCATCGAAAATGGCAGGATAGCTTGAGTACTGTTCCGATACCCGAGCGAAACTAAGGAACTAAGGTGGTAATAGCTCTGTCTTTTAGCGGTTGCCACACTAAAATTAAATAGGGCTAAGCGTGTAGAAAGCATATTGTTTCCTTGTTTGGACGAGGGTTCGAATCCCTCCGGCTCCACATTGAAAAATTAAACTTAATTTTGATTGTATAAATTTTAGAACATGGCGAGAGGCAGAAATAATTATAATAGAAAGCCTGCAAAGAAAAGGCCAGCTGGGAAAAAATATACCAATAAGCCTACCTATAAAAAAGCAAGGCCAAGACCAAAGAAAAAGCAGGATGATTGTTTCATAACTACCGCTTGCGTAGAATATTATAATCTTCCCGATGATTGTATGCAGCTTTCAACCTTACGTATGTTTAGGGACACCTATTTGAGGCAGACGGATAATGGAAGAAAATTAGTTGAAGCATATTACAAAGTTGCACCTAGGCTAGTCGCAAAATTGAAAACTGATCCCGAGAAAGAGGCTCTATTTACATCCATTTTCAATAATATTAACGTTGCATGTCATTTGATAAAGAATAATGACTATCCAAAAGCGCAGGATATTTATACTGAGGTGGTTCTTTCATTACAAAAAAGATTTTCCTGATGTCGGTTAGTGCCAATACGTTATTCCATTTTACACGCCAGGAGAATTTACTAAAGATTATAGACGGGCAACATTTTTACCCTAACTATTCCAAAGAGCATTTTATTAATGTGATTCCTGACGATAGTATATATGAAATATCATATATTCCAATGATTAGTTTTTGCGATTTGAAATTAACGCAATTGTCAAACCCTAATATTTCGCTCCATACTAAAGATTTTGGGGAGTACGGCTTAGGGTTTCAAAAAAAGTGGGGAGTAGACAATAAAGTCTCACCAGTGGTGTATGTGCATAAAAACTCAAGAGCATCGCAGATAGTTAATAAACTAATTACAACCATAAGGAAGATAGGAAAAGATCAGGTAGATAAATTGGAACTATCGTCAATTTCAGAATTAATAAAGTTTCTTAAGCCTTACGATGGGCATTATCAAAAAGGCATATGGAAGAAAAAGGTAAGAAGATATTATGATGAAAGAGAATGGAGGTTCATACCGGATGAGAATAAGTATCCCGTAATGCCATTAAAGAAATCAAAAGAATTTAAAGAAAGAATAGAAGAATTAAACGATGAATTAAAAAAGACACCTCTTAAATTTACTCATGCTGATATTAAGTATATAATAGTAAAGGAAGATAGTGATAAAAACAAGGTTGCCGAAATAATAAGAAAAAGTAATAAAGGAGACGACTCGGTTGTGACTGATTTGATTACAAGAATTATAACTTTAAAGCAACTTGAAGAAGATTATTAAAGCGGTTCGGTTTGATATTGAATCTAGTTCTGGCAGAAACTTTACAAGCAAGCATAAAGCTGAACTAATAAAAAAAGGGAGCCCCTTCCGGAATCCCCTCTTTCTTAAAATTAAAAAAGTGTTACTTACCCTAAATAGGTCTTAAGTATTTTACTTGTAGAACCTGCCCTAAGCCTTCTGATAGCCTTATCTTTTATCTGGCGTACACGTTCACGTGTAAGGTCATATTTCTCAGCAATTTCCTCAATGGTAAAAGCGTGTTCCAAGCCTATTCCGTAGAACAAGATTAGGGTATCGCTTTCGCGTTGTGAAAGTTTTGAGAATGCTCTCTTTATCTCGATGCTCAATGATGATCTCATTAGCAGATTATCAGGCAGTGGATTAGCAGGATCAGAAAGTACATCCATCAAAGTCATGTCCTCAACATTTGAGAAAGGAGCATCTGATGATATATGCCTGTCCGACGCAACCATGGTGAGTTTTACTTCTTCCTCGGTCATGTCAAGCGCTTCAGCAATTTCGCCCTGGCTGGCTTCTCTTTCAAGCTTTTGTTCCAGTATGCCACGCGCTTTCTTTATCTTGTTCGATGTTCCTATTTTGTTCAACGGTAAACGTATTACCCTTGAGTTTACAGCAACAGCTTGTATAATTGATTGACGGATCCACCAAACCGCATACGAGATGAATTTAAATCCCCGCGTAGGGTCAAACTTTCTGGCCGCTTTTATAAGGCCGAGGTTTCCTTCGTTTATCAAGTCAGAAAGGCTAAGCCCCTGATTCTGGTATTGTTTTGCTACGGATACCACAAAACGTAAGTTAGCAACAACAAGCGTTTCAAGTGCTTGTTCGTCACCTTCTTTAATTTTTTGTGCCAGTATTGCTTCGTCTTCTGCGGTTACCAACCCGTGTTTACTTATATCTGCCAGGTACTTATCAACCGAACTACTGTCGCGGTTGGTAATGGATTTACTGATTTTTAGCTGCCTCATATGTTACTTTAAGTATTAAGACTATTTTACCACAGAATTACCTTAAAACGGGCACATCTGCTGAATTTTAACGAAAAACGTAGAACGGTACCGAAGCAGCTTGGGGAAAATACGGCTACTTTGCAATACAATCTTCCTTTACAATTGTTGTAAATATACGCCTTATAAGCATAGCAAATACAGAAGAAGTAACAAATATTTATGTTTTAACCCGAAACCGTTACTATGTATGCCTTGTGCGGATAATAAGGGAAAAGCAGGGGAAACCTTGGCACGATTTTTGATGTCCGAAACCTGTTTTTACGTTATTTCCTTATTATTTCGCAAATTTGTGGCCTTATTACACACCTATGCCTAAAGTATCTGTAAAGGGCAGTCAAATGCCTGCCTCACCAATCCGTAAGCTTGTACCTTATGCCGAAAAAGCAAAAAAAGAAGGTAAAAAAGTATACCACCTTAATATTGGGCAACCTGATATTGAGACTCCTGAACTGATGCTGAATGCATTAAAAACATTTCCGTATAAAATAGTGGAGTATACCCATAGTGCCGGAACGGAGAGCTACAGAAAGAAACTTGTAGGGTATTATAAGAAGAACAATATTGACCTTGACTATAACCAGATAATGATAACCACAGGCGGATCGGAAGCAATTGAAATTGCTATGATGACCTGTTTCAATGAAGGTGATGAAATTATTATTCCTGAACCATTTTATGCTAACTATAACGGATTTGGTTGTGCAGCCGGACTTACCGTAAAGCCAATTACATCGGACATTAAAACGGGTTTTGCATTGCCTGACATTAGCAAGTTTGAAGATGTAATTACAACAAAGACAAAAGGGATAATGATATGCAACCCTAATAACCCAACCGGTTATTTGTATTCGAAAAAGGAAATTGAGCAGTTAGGTGAATTGGTTAAAAAACATGATCTCTACTTATTGGTAGATGAAGTGTATCGTGAGTTCTGTTACGATGGCAACGAACATTATTCTGCTATGCGATTGAAGGGAGTAGATGAAAATGTAATTATGCTTGATTCGGTTTCGAAACGATATAGCGCATGTGGCCTTCGTATTGGCGCACTTATTTCGCGCAACAAAGAAATTATGGATGCGGCGCTGAAGTTTGCACAGGCAAGGCTTTGTCCGCCAATGATAGGCCAGATAATTTCGGAGGCAGCCGTAGATGTACCACAGGAATATTTTGATAAAGTAGAGGCTGAATATGTTAACCGGCGTAATACGGTTGTAGGGCTTTTAAATAAAATTGATGGTGTTTTTTGCCCTATGCCAAGTGGTGCATTTTATTGCTTCGCTTCCTTACCGGTAGACGATGCTGATAAATTCTGCCAATGGCTACTCGAAGAATTTGATCACGAAAAACAAACTGTAATGCTTGCACCTGCAAGTGGTTTTTATTCAGGCAAAGGTTTGGGTAAAAATGAAGTACGTATTGCATACGTGCTGAATGAAGGCGATCTGAAAAAGGCTATGATATGCCTCGATAAAGCCTTACAAGTATATCCGGGAAGAGTGGCAGTGAAAGAAAAAACGGCGAAGGCTTAAAAATCTGCGTATAGCAAATAGCGTTTACGTATTGTTTTAAAGTTGGTAAGCTGTGGTTCCCAGCTTTTACGAATATCATCGTCTGACATTCCTTGTTCAATTTGTTTTTGCAGTTTATCTGTACCTGCCAGGCACCTGAAATAGTTGTTAAAGTATTTCGATTTATCAGGGTAATCTTTCAAGGTTCCTTTCAACCAGAAGAAATAAAGTTTCTGGTAGTTCTTCATTAATACATTCCCAAATTGTTGCAGGTCATAACCATGGCAGACCTGTCCTTTGTACATAGGGTCGGTTGCACCTTGCTTGCTTTCAGGGGTAAATGTATAGGTAGCATTTTGCAGTTCAGGGCATCCTATTACCTGGAATGGTGTTTCGGTTCCTCTGCCTACACTTATTACTGTACCCTCAAACAAAGCAAGTGAAGGATATAAGTACACAGCACTCATATTAGGCAGGTTAGGCGATGGCTTAACAGGCAGTTCATATAGGTCTTTATGTGTATACCCTTGCACTGAAATACAGGTTAGGTCACATTGTTTACCATCTTTCAGCCATTTTTCACCATTCAGCATGCGGGCATATTCAGCAGGGGTCATACCATATACAATAGGTACAGGGTCTAATCCCACAAATGATCTGCAATTGGTATCAAGCACCGGCCCATCCACAAAAAAACCATTCGGGTCAGGCCTGTCGAGTACAATCAAAGGCTTGTTATTTTCTGCACACGCTTCCATTACCATGTGCAAGGTAGATACATAGGTAAAGAAACGTACACCTACATCCTGCAGATCATATACTACTATATCAACTCCTTTCATGTCTTCATCAGTAGGCTTGTTGTGTTTGCCATAAAGTGAAACAATAGTAATAGAAGCACTCGCATTTTTATCCTTACCATTTTTAATAGTAGCGCCTGCGTCGGCAGTGCCATAAAAGCCATGTTCAGGCGCAAATATTTTTATGATCTTAATTCCCTGGCTTAATAAGGTATCAACCAATAAAGTCTTTTTAACCAATGAGGTTTGGTTAACAACAACTGCTACTTTTTTCCCTTTCAGCAGGCCTAAGTATTGTTCCATACGCTCGGCACCTACTTTAATACTTCCGGGATCAGGCGTTATAAGGTCCGATTTTGCCATTAACTGTGCACTGCAGCAATGCGATACTAATAACAGTATACATGCTAAAGCAATGTTTTGGCCTTTTATAATTGAGAGGAAGAAGTATCTTTGCAGGTATCGCATAAGTAGAAATCAAAAGTAAAGAAAACTGCGTAGCTTTCATAATGGACAAGGAAAAAATAATAAACTACCTGGCAAAAGGCGCATTACCGCAAGGCGATGGCAGCAAAATTCCTTTGCAGGATATAGTCCATTCTTTTCCATACTTCCAGGCTGCACAGGTTTTGTATGCGAAGCAGATGTACGATGATAATGATACTGAGGTGGCTACACGGGTAAAACTGGCATCGGCCTATGCACCAAACCGCAAGGCTATGTATCTTTTATTTAAAAGGCAGGCTGAAAAGGTTCAGGAAAAGGAAATTAAGGCACCTGTGGTAGTTGAAGTAGTGGCACCTGTTACCGAGGAGAAATATAATTATGTATACCAATCTGCAGAGCCGGTTGTTAAAGAAGAGCCTAAAGACCAGGTGTTTACGATAAGTGTTCAGGAAGAGATAGTGGTTGAAAAAGAGCCGGAAACATCCCCGGTTTCGGAGACTTTCCTCGAAAATGAGATACTAAGTAACATTGCTGCGGTACAAACTGAGCAACATGTTGAGGAATTACCAATTATTGAGGTACCAATAAAAAATATTGAGCCTCCTGCCGAACCTGAAACTGACCTTACATTAATTACCCCGCACAGCTTCCAGGATTGGCTTAAAATTGTGCCTGAATTAAGAAATTTACCTGTTCAAAAACCTAAAACTACTTCGGCCAGTAAAACCCTTGATATTATTGACAATTTTCTGGCAAACCAGCCCCGGATTTCAAAGCCAAAAGCGGAGTTTTTCTCACCGAACAAGGCGGCTAAATTAAGTGTAAATGAAGACGAATCTTTGGTGAGTGAAACCCTTGCTAAAATATACCTCGGCCAGGGCAATTTACACAAGGCATTAAAGGCCTATGAAAGCTTATTGTTGCAAAATCCCGAAAAAAGCACTTATTTTGCGGCCCGAATTCAAGAAATAAGGCATAAAATAGATTTACAAAAGAATAAATAAATAACATGGAAATCATACTTCAGATACTGACAATTATCGCTTGCGTACTCCTTATATTGGTAGTGCTAATACAAGATTCAAAGGGTGGAGGACTATCTTCATCATTCGGCGGATCGAACCAGATATTGGGCGTTCGCAGAACAACAGACTTTTTGGAAAAGGCAACATGGGTGCTTGCTATTGCCCTATTGGTGCTTAGTTTAGCCAGCTCATACGTTGGTACCAGTTCAAGTGCTGCACAATCGAGCACCAAGGACAAGGCTGCTGATATGAGCGTGCCTACCAAAAAATAATTACATTTTAGTAGAACAGGTGCTCTGTTCTGAACCGTGAGGGGGATTTAAATTGTAAAACAATGTTAGAGTATCCCATTTACATCGCCGGAAATTTTGAAAAAAGCGCTAAGGTATTAGACGTGTACAATCCGTTTAAAGGATATGCTTTTGCCCGTACTTACCAGGCATCGGACGAGCAGTATGAGGTTGCGGTGAACGCTGCACTTGCCTGCAGAAAAGAAATGGCAGAATTGCCTGCCCATGAAAAATACAATGCATTACGTTTTATTTCAGATTCTATTACTGCCAACAGGCAGGTTTTATCTGAAACATTGTGTTATGAATCAGGCAAGCCTATCCGCTATGCATTAGCGGAAGTTGACAGGGCGGCACAAACTTTTTTAGTGGCTGCCGAAGAAGCCAAACGTATACCTAAAGAATATATTTCGCTTGACTGGACCGCATCAGGAAATAAGAAGGAAGGCCTTGTGAAATATTTTCCATCGGGCGTAATAGCAGGCATTACGCCATTTAATTTCCCGCTTAACCTGGTGGCACATAAAGTGGCCCCTGCCCTTGCGGCAGGATGCCCGATAGTATTAAAGCCTGCATCATCTACTCCTTTGTCATCTATTGAACTGGCCAAAATAATTGCAAAGACAAATTTACCTGCGGGTGTATTTTCTGTATTGCCAATGGACAGAGCCACTGGTAATAAAATGGTAACCGACGAGCGTTTTAGCGTACTTTCATTTACAGGCTCGCCTATTGTTGGTTGGGAAATGAAAAAGAATGCCGGCAAAAAAAGAGTGCTGTTAGAGTTAGGTGGAAATGCAGCTGTTATTATTTCCAAAGGAGTAAATATAGAAGAAGTGGTGAAGAAAAGTCTTGTAGGTGGATTCTCTTATTCAGGGCAGGTTTGCATACATGCACAACGGTTCTTTGTTCATAAAGATATTTTTGAAGAGTTCTCTAAAGCATTTGCTGAAGGGGCTAAGAATTTAAAATATGGTGACCCGAAATTTGCAGATACCGATGTATCGGTTATGATCGACCAGGATAATGCGGATAGGGTAGAGGCATGGGTTGAAGAAGCAAAAGATATGGGTGCAACTGTATTGTGCGGTGGTATCAAAGAAGGCGGCTTTTATCTGCCAACTATTATTGCTGGTGCCAAGAATGAAATGAAAGTATGTTCCGAGGAAATATTCGGACCTGTAATAACTATCGATTCTTTTTCGACTATTGAAGAAGCCGTTGATAAAGTAAATGATTCAAAGTTTGGTTTGCAAGCAGGTGTATTTACCAATTCAGTTTCTGAAATGGATTACGCGTTTAATAACCTGAATGTGGGTGGTGTTATATTAAACGATATGCCAACGTTCCGTGCAGATCATATGCCTTATGGTGGTGTCAAAGATTCAGGATTGGGAAGGGAAGGTGTTCGTTATGCCATCATGGAAATGATGGAAGCGCGTATTTTAGTTAAGTGATTCCTTAACGGGCTTTACCTGTGCCAGGCCATGAAAGAGATATTCTTCCTTCGTACTTATTTTAGTGCATAAATAACGTGTACGGTACTTTTTCTGTTTAATGAATTTCTCGTTTCCTGTTGTTTCAAAAACAGACATTAACGGCAGGTCTTCTAATAAATGAAGGTCAGTTTGTGTTGTGTTATACTTGTTCAGTACCCTGAAAAGTTTGGTGTCATTACAAACCGATGCAGCCGGGTCTATCATATATGCTTTTAGCGAAGCAATAATATCTGCCGGAAATACTGTTTCATTTAAAAATGGGTGAAGTAAAACTCTGTATTCTTGTTTCCATTCTTTTCCGTGAGAAGCTATGTTATTACCGAATTTCTTCCATGCACTCAAGTGGGCAATTTCATGAATAAGGGTAATAAGGAAAGCGTATTTATTCAGATCGTGGTTAATAGTTATCTGGTGATTTTTGCCTTTAACCGGTGGCATATAGTCACCGTATTTTGATGCCCTGGCCTTTTTGATTTTTAACTTAAAATCAAAGCTATAGATCCAACCAGCAATAATATCCACAGCAGTTTCAGGTATATATTTAAGCAAAACACTTTTATTCCTTTCAAGTTGATTCATGGTGCAAAATTATACGAAATAATTGCAAAATTTGGTTTTCGATTTTAGAAAAACTATATTTGTTATAGTTAATTAGTGCCCATGGCAAATAAAAATACTTTCAAGTTTTATGTGACTTCCATTTTTGTAGCATTGACATTTATTTTAAATGCACAAAATACATGGACTCCTGAAGCCAATTTTGGCGGTGGTGATCGTGAAGGTGCCTGCGGATTTGTTATTGGTAACACAGGTTATTATGCTACAGGTTTAAAAATTGATACTGACTGTGGTGACTTGTGGGCATGGAACCAAACCAGTAATACCTGGACGAAGCAAGCCCCTTTTATGGGAGGAGTTCGTATGGGCTCTGCAGCAACATCTTTAGGTGGCTATGGATATTTATCGGGTGGCGAACATCCAAGTAATTGTTTTTTAGCTGAACATAAAGCAGCGCATGGTGGCGTTTGCGGTGGTACTTTTTATTATGATTTTTGGAGATATAGCCCTGATTCTAATACCTGGACACAGATACTAAGTTTCCCCGGCGGCGGAAGAAATTATGCTGTGATGGTTTCTGACCCTCAGGATACTGCTATATATTATGGAACAGGTAATAATAATGGCGTAAACTATTTAGATGACTGGTGGGTTTATAAAGTTTCATCTGCAACCTGGGCACAATTAGATTCTTTCCCTGGTGGCCCTAGAGCTAATGCGATTGGTTTCTATGCTAATGGAAATATTTACCTAGGCACAGGAGATGATGGCGATAGTACATACGGTGGAACGAGTGATATGTGGCAGTATAATATTGCTACCGGTAAATGGAAACAGGTGGCAAGTTTACCGGGTGCACCAAGAAGAATGGCGGCTGAATTTACAATTGGCAACAAGGCATTTGTGTGTGAAGGTGTAAGTGGCTCTGCTTACCTTAATGAAATGTGGCAGTATGATGCTCTAAAGGATGCCTGGACACAGGTCGCAACCTATCCGCAAAATGGCGGATACTCTGCAACCGGATTTGCAATAGGTAATAAAGGTTATGTAGGCTTAGGTACTGTTGCACTTACAGATACTTCTACCTTTTGGGAATATACACCAAGCGATACTGTTTTGGGCATAGCTGCTATTAAAAATGCTCAGGGTATTTCACTTTACCCTAATCCATCGAAAGGCACAATACAATTATCATACGCAGGCCTTGCGGAGAATAGTCAGCTAAAGATCATTGACATACTTGGCAATACTGTTGATGCACATACAATAACTAACAGTCAGGGTGTAATGAGATTGAATGAGGCGAATCTGAGTAACGGAATATATTTTTACCAGGTTATTTCAGCGGGTAAACAAACCAGTACGGGTAAGTTTATAATTGCCCGATAATAATTATTTACTGATTTATTTTTTGCTGCAGGCATTGTCGTATGCTGCTTTAGCAATTTTTGCAATTACCAAATCACGTATTGAATCGTTTGCTTTTGAATCAGAAACAAACGCAGCCAATACCAAATGTTTTCCGTTTGGTAATGTTATAACTCCCACATCATTTGTGGCGGAGGTCAGCCCGCTGTCATTCGTTGGCCCTGATCCCGATTTGCGTGCTACTACCGTTCCTTCAGGCAGCAGGCCTTTTATTCTTTTCATGGAGGTAGTTGTTTCGGTCATTATCTTAATAAGTAATGCTGTGCTTGATGGTGAAAGATACTTGCCTTTATAAAAATCAGCCAGCAGATACATCATCTGCTGCGGTGTGCACCAGTTATTGTATTGCACATTCCATGCACCGTGCATTTCAGCTTCGGTAGCTATTATAGCAATGTCTTTTACCCCAATGCTGTGCATGTAGTTCTCAACTTGTTTCGGCCCGCCTAATGTTTGCAATAATACATCGCAGGCAACATTATCGCTTTGCGAAACCACATAGCCAAGCAAATCACGTATACTCATGTCAATATTCCCCTCAGGATATTTATCCCGTATCGGGCTCCATGTTTTAGGAGTCATTTGTTCCTTACTTATATGTATCTGCTGATCTAATGAAAGCATACCACTATCTACCTTATTCAGTATGGCCATTGCTATTGGAAACTTGAAAACACTTTGCATAGGTGAATGATAGGACCCATTATATGTGAGTGTGTCTCCGTCTTCTAAATTCAGTAATGCAATACCAACAGTACCTTTTGCGTCCTGTGAAATGGTACTGATATTGGCCCTTAAATTGTTGGCTGGTTTTTCTGTTGTACATGAGAATACTAAAACCGAAACAGCAATGAGAGCATATTTTTTCATGTGTTTATTTAAGCACAATATCCAATGCTTCCTTAAATGCTTTTATTGTAATGTCTATATCTTTATCAGTATGTGTGGCCGATACAAAGCCTACCTCATAGCCGGATGGACCCAGGTAAACTCTCCTTTCTAATAAAGCGGCATGAAGTTTTTTGAATTTCTCCATACTCTTACCATCAATTTCAGATGATTTTGTTATTTCTTTTCTGTGTGTGAAGGCTGGCCAGAAAATTGAGCCAATTTGGAATATCTTAAATCCCGTATCATCTAATACATCTTCCATAATTCCATTGACAAGGCGTTTGGTTTTCTTTTCCAGTTTTTCGTAAAAACCCGGTTTAAGACATTCGGTTAATTGTGCTATGCCGCCAGCCATGGCAACAGGATTCCCTGATAATGTTCCCGCCTGGTACACATTACCATCAGGTGAAATGTGTTTCATTATCTTGTCGCTCGCTGCATAAGCACCCACAGGCAAGCCACCACCAATAATTTTGCCATAAGTAACGATATCGGGCTGTATATTGTAATATTTAGCAGCCCCTTCAAAACCAATGCGGAAGCCTGAAATAACCTCATCGAAAATCAGCAGGCTGCCTTTTGTTGAACAAATATCACTCAGGAATTCAAGGAACGGCCTCTTTTGCAGAAGCAAGCCGTTGTTAGCAGGCACAGGTTCTATAATAATGCAGGCAATTTCATTTTTATACTCTGCAAAAGCTTGCTTAACCGCTTTTTCATCACCCAGCGGAAGCACTATTGTTTCCTTCGCAAATGCTTCAGGTATACCCGCTGAAGAAGAAAGGCCGAACGTAGCTAGGCCTGAACCCGCTTTTACTAAAAGTGAATCGGCATGGCCATGATAACAACCATCGAACTTTATTATTTTATTTCTCTTTGTATATCCGCGTGCTAAACGAATGGCAGACATTACTGCTTCGGTACCGGAACTTACAAAACGAATTTTTTCAAGGTGTGAATTATTACTGAGTATTAATTCTGCTAACTCATTTTCCAACCGGGTTGGTGCACCGAATGACATGCCGTTGTCGATCGTCTTTTTAACTTTGTTTACAACCGAGGGATAGCAATGCCCCAATATAAGCGGACCCCATGAACAGCAATAGTCAATATACTCGTTGCCATCGGCATCCCAAATTCTTGAACCTTTTCCCTGCTCTATAAATAAAGGTGTGCCGCCAACTGATCTAAAGGCCCTTACCGGTGAATTTACTCCGCCAGGGAAATATGATTTAGCTTTCTGAAACAGCTTTTCCGATTGTTCTCTCTTTAGCACTTTTGGCATATTGTTAATTACTTACATTTGTTTCAACAAAAATACAAATAAACATGACGGCACTAAAGCATATTGAAACAGTATCATCTAAGGATAATGTAGTTCTTATAGGAACGGTTAAAACAGATTTTTCTAAATACGGATTAACTCCGGCAGAGTTAGCATTTATAAAAAAACAAATTACCGCCGATGAACATATTATTGCTATTAACCAGTATAGCCGCAGGGTAGTGATATATATAGGTGAAGAAAAGAAAGAAAAATATTTAACGCTTGAGGCGTATCGTAAAGCAGGCGGAAGAGTTTGCGGTATGGCAAATGGTACAAAGCTGGAAAGTTTAACTATTAACGATACAATAGGAAATGAAGATAACGCGCTTGCATTTGCAGAGGGTATGGTGTTGAGCAATTACCAATTCATACATTATAAAAAAGACAGCAAAAAAATTGCAAACTCACTTAAAACAATAAATCTTCACGGTAAGAAAATTAAGAACCACCACGTAGAGCGCTTACAGATAATAACCGATGCAACCAATAAAGCACGTTCACTGGTAAACGAACCGGTTAATCACTTGAACGCAGTACAGCTTGCCCACGAGTTTGAAAAATTGGGTAAAGAAGCAGGCTTCAAGGTAGAAGTACTTAACAAGGCAAAAATAACTGCACTAAAAATGGGTGGTTTGTTAGGCGTGAACCTTGGTAGCATTGATCCGCCTACATTTACTATAATGGAGTGGAAGCCGAAGCATGCAAAAAATAAAAAGCCGTATGTATTAGTTGGTAAAGGAGTAGTGTATGATACAGGAGGGTTGAGCTTAAAACCAACTGCCGGTTCCATGGACGAAATGAAATGCGATATGGCAGGTGGTGCAGCAGTAGGTTGCACTATGTATGCTATTGCAAAAGCAAATTTGCCTGTGTATGTGGTTGGACTTGTACCTGCAACTGATAACCGCCCTGGAATGAACGCATACGTACCGGGTGATATACTTACCATGTTTAATGGCATGACAGTGGAAATGTTGAACGCCGATGCGGAGGGCAGGTTGATACTTGCTGATGCCTTGAGCTATGCAAAAAAATATGAGCCTGAATTGGCAATTGACCTTGCAACACTTACTGGTGCAGCAGCTGCTGCCATTGGTAAATACGGTATAGTAGCAATGGGTACTGCAGATAAAAAAATGAAAAGAGCATTAAAAGATAGTGGAGAAAATGTATTCGAACGTTTAGTGGAATTTCCTTTCTGGGATGAGTATGCCGATCTTTTGAAGACTGAAATAGCTGATATGAAGAATATTGGTGGCCCAGTTGCCGGTGCTATTACAGCCGGTAAATTCCTTGAAAAATATACTTCATACCCTTGGATGCACTTTGATATTGCTGGTCCCGCATTTATAAACGCACCATACGACTACAAGCCAAAGGGCGGCACAGGAACAGGTGTACGACTGTTGTTTGATTTTTTAAGCAATGTAAGTAGCTAGTAATGACTAACATTTGATATTGTGATTATTCCTTCATGTTATCTTCATAATGGCGGAATACTTTTACATTATCAAACAACAAACTAAATAAACCCAAGTCATGAAAAAGATCAGTTTAATCCTAGCAGCAATGGTTCTTTTTGCTGGTGTTTCTTTCGCACAAGACAAAGCAACAACAACAACCAAGACCGAAAAGAGTTCAAGCAGCAAGACCGAAAAGACTACCAAGACCGAAAAGAAAGGTGGAAAGAAAGGTAGCAAGAAAGCAGCTACTGATAAGGCAGCTAAGTAATTTTGCTTCAATCATAAAAAAGCTCTCCCGAGGATTCGGGAGGGTTTTTTTTATGCCTCTTCTTTAAACCAGCCCGAATACATCAGATAGTTTTCAGCTATTCTATGTACTTCACCCTTAAGCAGTTCAGGGTTTATGTCTTTTACTTTTTTAGCTGGTACCCCTGCCCAAACGGTACCTTCTTCTACAACAGTACCCTCCAAAATAACGGCCCCTGCCGCTATAAGGCAATTACTGTGAATTACAGCATTATCCATTACTATAGCGCCCATTCCGATAAGCACATTATCGTGCAGGGTGCAGCCGTGTACTATGGCATTGTGACCAATTGACACATTATTACCAATTACCGCCTTGGTTTTCTGGTAGGTACAATGTATAACGGCCCCGTCCTGTATATTTACTTTATTGCCAATTCGTATAGAATTAACATCCCCCCTTACCACAGCATTGAACCATATACTGCAGTCGTCGCCCATTCTCACATCACCCACTATTGTGGCGTTTTCAGCCAGGTAGCAGTTATTTCCAACAGTAGGGTAAATACCCTTAACACCCTTTATTAAAGCCATAGGTCATATTTTTTTGTAAAAATACGATATTGGAACTATTATGATATGAAAAATATATTACCTTTGCACCCCTTAAAGAAAAAGCTTAATACATAAATCGATAGTCATGTACGCAATTGTTGAAATAGGAGGCCAGCAGCACAAGGTTACAAAAGCTCAAAAGCTGTATGTAAACCTCCTCGAATCAAAAGAAGGTTCACACCTTGAATTTGATAAGGTTTTGTTAGTTGATAACGAAGGTGAAGTAAGCATTGGCTTACCATTTGTTGAAGGCACACGCGTTGCTGCAACAGTAGTAGCGCATGTAAAGGACGATAAGGTTCATATCTTTAAACATAAAAGACGTAAAGGATACCGCCGTTTCAACGGTCACAGGCAACCTCTTACCGAGATCTTTATACAGGGCATACTTGGTAAAGGCGAAAAATTAAAGGAGAATATGGAAGTTCCTAAAAGAGCTCCTAAGAACTATCCTACCAAAGCTCAGGCTCCTGTATTGGAAAATGAGAACGATGAAGTAGGTGAATCAGCTCCTAAGAAGAAAGCAGCTCCTAAAAAGAAGGCAGTGGCTCCTAAGGCAGAAGCAAAAGAAAAGAAGCCGGCTGCTAAGAAAGCTAGCCCTAAAAAATCTAAAGAATAATTTACAAACCAATAAAGCTATAAAGTCATGGCACACAAAAAAGGTGTTGGTAGTTCAAGAAACGGTAGAGAATCACACGGTCAACGACTTGGTGTGAAAATATTTGGCGGTCAAACTGCAAAAGCAGGTAATGTTATCCTTCGTCAGAGGGGTACTTCATACCACCCTGGTAAAGGTGTTGGCATGGGTAAAGACCATACCATTTTTGCACTTGTTGATGGTGAGGTAATATTTACTACCAAAAGACAAGACAGACGTTACGTTGCTGTAATACCTGCTGAAGTTCAGGCTTCCGCTTAATTACTGCAGGAAAACAATATTATCCTGCCTGTGGCTTTTGCTCATAGGCAGGATTTTTCATTTTCAGTTAATATCAGGATCTTATATTTGTTTAAAATTTAACCTATGCTCGAAATAGCTTACATACGCCAAAATTCAGAAGATGTAATTATGCGTCTTGCAGTAAAGAATTTTGATGCTGGCACAGTCGTAAAGGAAATACTTACGCTTGACGAAAAGAAGCGTTCAGTACAGACTAAGCTTGATGATGTATTAGCGCAGCTCAATAAAGCCTCGAAGGAAATAGGTGACCTTTATAAAGCAGGTAAAAAGCAGGAAGCTGATGACCTTAAAGGTAAAACAACAGCCTGGAAAGAAGAAATTACAGAACTTGAAGCTGAACTTAAAAATACAGAACAAGCCGTGCAGGACAAACTGGTTACATTGCCTAACCTGCCTAACAGCACTGTGCCAAAAGGTAAAACACCTGAAGACAATGCAGTGGTTTTTACCCATGGTGATATTCCGCAATTACCTGAAAGTGCACTGCCTCATTGGGAGCTTGCAAAAAAATACGACCTTATTGATTTTGAATTAGGTGTTAAAATAAGCGGTGCTGGTTTTCCTGTTTATAAAGGTAAGGGGGCTAAATTGCAACGCGCACTCATTAACTTCTTTTTAGATAAGGCCGCTGAAGCAGGTTATATTGAAATTGAGCCACCTATTTTAATTAATAAGGATAGCGGTTTCGGTACGGGGCAATTGCCTGACAAGGAAGGACAAATGTATCATGTAACACTTGATGATCTTTATTTAATTCCAACAGCCGAGGTTCCTATTACCAATATATACAGAGACAGTATTGTAGAGGAAGATTCATTACCGATTAAAAACTGTGGATATACTCCATGTTTCAGGCGCGAAGCCGGTTCGTACGGTAAAGATGTAAGGGGGCTGAACAGGTTGCACCAGTTTGATAAAGTAGAGATAGTGCAGATACAGCACCCGGACAAATCGTACCAGGCACTTGAAGAAATGCGTGAACATGTGGCAGGTTTATTAAAAACACTTGAATTACCATTCCGCACCCTTAAGTTATGTGGCGGCGATATGAGTTTTGCATCGGCCCTAACATACGATATGGAGGTTTTTTCGGCAGCCCAAAAGCGCTGGCTTGAAGTCAGTTCTGTATCGAATTTTGAATCGTTCCAGAGTAACAGAATGAAGCTGCGTATTAAAAAAGGCAAGGATAAACCAAGGCTGGCACATACCTTGAATGGTAGTGCACTGGCTTTACCCAGGATAGTGGCAGCACTTTTAGAGAACAACCAAAGCGATAAAGGCATTCGAATGCCCAAGGCAATAGTTCCTTACACGGGGTTCGAATACATTAATTAGGAATCTTTGAAAGTGTTAAATCAAATAATGGTAAATATTTGGTTAATTCACATATAAATCTACTTTTGTACCGCTTAAATCGGAACTTTTGAAAAAAATAATCTCTACAGGCCTTATTTTTTGCTGTTTGTTATATGTGCTGACAGGTTGCAATCACGATTTGTTTCACAGCCGTATTTCTGAAGGAACTATTGAATATAAAATAATTGTGCTCGATTCGGCTAACCCAATGGCTAAAATGGCTCCTGATAAAATGACCATGAAGTTTAAGAACAACCAGGAATATGCTGAGCTGATTGCCGGAATGGGTCTGTTTGAAACCTCTTTCATTAATGATGAACCCGGAAAGAAGATAACACAGATGGTTCGTATGCTGAATAAGAAATGGGCATATATTGCCGATACTGCGGCTATTACAAAGGAACTTGATCACGATGTACAGTTTACCATAACAGAAACCGATCAGACAAAAGTTATTGCCGGCTATAAATGCAAAAAAGCTATAGCAAAATCGAAGGATGGCAAGAGCCCGGATATTGAATTATATTACACCAATGATATTAAGTTAGACCAACCTAACTGGGCAACCCCATTTAAAGATATTGAAGGAGTGCTAATGCAGTATCGCCTGGCGAAATACGGTTTTTATATGGAATTTACTGCGGATAAGGTAGAACCGGATAAGATAGATGATTCTACATTTAAACTCCCGGCGGATTATAAGATGATCTCAAAGCAGCAAATAGATGATCTCTATAAAGGATTTCAATAATTAAATACCCCTTTTTAATTAAACAACCAAAAACCAAGTTTATGAAAAAATTAGCACTAGTAACATTAGCCGGAATAACAGGCCTTGCATTATTTGCATTTACTTTACCTGACGGCGCTTTTGAAGGCGTTATAACCTATAGTATGTCATTTGCCTCGGGACAAGCAGGGTCAATGCAACAAGGTAATAGCAGACTGGTTTATGTTAAGGGCGATAAGGTAAGAACAGAGGTAAATAATTCAATGTTTAAACAAATAATAATAGGCGACAGAAAAACCAAAGAAGAGATTACTTTAATAACTACTGCTGGCGGCGATAAATATGAAATTAAACCTGATCCTACTAAAGTGAAGCCAGGTACAGAAGATAAGCCTGAAATAAAATACCTTGACAGCACTAAAGTTATTGCCGGGTACACATGTAAAGCAGCAAATATTACCGTTACAGGAAAGACGGGAGAAAAGAGTTCAGTGACTGTTTTCTATACAGACCAGTTACCTTACAGTGAAGATATGGGCCAGTATAAAGGTTTGAAAGGATGCTTAATGCAGTTTGGAGTTAAGTTCGGGCAGGCTAACATTAGTATTACGGCTCAATCAGTTGAGAAGAAGCCACTTTCTGATACATTGTTTAATATTCCTACCAAAGGATATAAAATATATACCTCACGCGAGGAAATGATGAAAGATATGCAAAAGCAAAGCAGCGGCGGGTACTAAGCCGGTTTTGTTAGTTTTGTAATAAAAGCGGGATTTTCCCGCTTTTATTGTTTTTATTTGGATTTTTGTATTTTATTTCCTACATTTGTATGTGGTTAGAAGAAACTTAATAAAGTAATAAAGATTAAAATTATTGTAAGTAAGAAAACTTTTTTATAATTCAATAGATCAACCTAAGTAATCAGCTTAATTTACCCCCTAAATTAACACGTTATGACAAATTTTACCGGACTAAAAAAATTAATAGGCGGTGCCTTTCTGGCAGTGTTGTCTATTAGCGCAACTGCACAGAACAACGTAGGTATCGGGACAAATACTCCGGACCCTTCTTCAGCGCTTGAAGTGCAATCTGCAACGCAAGGTGTATTGATTCCAAGAATGAATACCGCGGGCATGAATTCAATTACAGCTCCTGCACCAAGTTTAATAATTTACAATACTGACTCAAACTGCTATTGCTTTTTTAATGGTTCTACTGCAGCATGGCAGTCGCTTTGTCATTCGCTTACAGCTGGCCCTGCAGGCCCAACAGGTGCTGCGGGTGCAACTGGTGCAACAGGCCCAGCAGATACAGTGGCTGGCCCTCCCGGGCCAGCAGGTGCAACAGGCCCTACAGGAGCAGCTAGTACAGTTCCAGGCCCAACAGGGCCTACAGGTGCCGGTTCCGGAACCCCAGGCCCTACAGGTCCTACAGGCCCTACAGGTGCAGCAAGTTCTGTGGCAGGCCCAACAGGCCCAACAGGTGCAGCGGGCCCAAGCTGGACACTTACAACACCTACTTTCAATGCAAATGGAACAGTTACAGTTAACGGTACTGCCGGTTCAGGTGGGCCTGTTACCACAGCAAGTGCTGCATGGTTAACTACGGGTAATAACCCGGTTGCAGGTACTAACTTTATCGGGTCTATAAATGGAGCGGATTTTATAACAAAAACCACCAATGTGGAACGTATGCGTATAGTTGCGGGTGGGCAGGGAGTATTTAATAACCCAACGCCTTTGGCTGGTGATGTGTTTTCGGTATATGGTACGGGTGTTACCGGTGCTACAACTGCATTAGGTGCTAGTGCTGTGAATGGTTATAGTAATAGTGGCGTGGGTGTATTTGGTGAAGATGTGGGTAATGGTGTTGGTGTTTACGGATATAATAATAATGCAGCTGCTACAGGCGGTGGAGGTGTAGTTGGTGAAGTGGGTAGTGCAAATATTAACGGTGTTACAGGTCAAAACGATGTTGCAAGCGGAACCGGTGTTTTTGGTTACGATGCACAGGCAGGTAATTTTACAACAGGTGTTTGGGGTATTGACTCAGGAGGTTTCTCAGGTGTTATAGGTAATGACCTACACGGTGCGGGCGGATATGCTCTTACTTTGGCCGGCTCTTATGCAGGTGGTTCATTTACAGGTAGAAATGCCGGTGTTGTAGGTTATTGCGCTCCAACATCAAAGAATATTAATGCAGAGGGTGGTTTTTTTGAGGATAGTGTAAAAACGGGAACTATAATTCAATGTATGGTGGCTGCATATAATGGAGGTACCGCATATAAGATCCTTAGCCCTTCAGGAGGTGCAGTTTCAACTTCTGTACCAAACCTTGATGGCCAGAGTGTAATTATGTTTGCACCGGAAGCGCCTGAAATGTTATTTGAAGACTATGGTGAGGGTGAATTAGTTAATGGTGAGGCGCAAATTAAATTAGACCCTATTTATGCCAAGAATGTAGCAGTTAATGAAAAGCATCCGCTTCGTGTGTATATTCAATTGGAAGGTGACTGTAATGGAGTATTTGTTACCGATAAAACAGGTGATGGCTTTACTGTAAAAGAATTACATAGTGGTACATCTAATGTGAAATTCTCTTACCATGTTATTGCTAATGTTAAAGATAAAGTGTATGAAGGCGAAGTGGTATCAAAGAATGAAGACTTAAGATTTCCACTATTCCAATATGCTGGTGGTACATTAGCAATGAAGCGCTCAGCTCCGCATAGTTCAGCTATTATAGGCAGAAAGAAAGAAATAAAATAACTTGTAATAGATAGATAAGGAAAAACCCAGGCTTAAGCCTGGGTTTTTTTATGCTCTTTCTTTTCCTTAGCCTTGTTCTGTTCTTCAAACTCCTTGCCAATTTCATCGGCCGATTTTCCAAGGAATTTCATGGCTTGTCTTGCTTGGGTGGCCAGGCTATCTTTAGGGAAGCGTGTTACAAGCTCCATATATTTCTGGCGTGATTTAGCTGTGTCCTGTAAATTGTTATCGTATATAAAGCCTTCTACCAGTAAACATTCAGGTACAAGCCTGCTTTGCGGGTATTTAGTAACCACATTGTTGTATATATCTATTGCTTTTGCATATTGCCCGGTGCTTGAAGCTAAGCCGCCTGCATTAAATAAAAACGCAGTTGAAAGTGTATCTGCAGGATAGTATTTTGCATAATCTAAATACGCTGCAATGGCCAGGTTACCTGTATAGGTTTCAATAGTAGACGAAGCTTTCAGCCTGGTTTCAACTGCCTTAATAGTTTGTATCAGTGCCTGCCTGCTGGTATCTTTAGTAACAGCGGTTGAGTTATTGCCCTGGCCCTGATCTTTGGTTTTGTTGCCACAGCCTGCTAAAGAAAGAAAAATGCAATATGCCGCAATTGATAATGTTAGTTTTCTCATAATGCTATTTTTTTAATGGAAATTTCATTCTGTACGAAACCTCTACAATTCCTTTTGAAAGGTCAGTAAGTTTTCTTTTTAATAAGCGTTTACGTAGCGGATTTATTTTGTCAATGAATAATACTCCTTCAATGTGGTCATATTCATGCTGTATTATCCTTGCCTTAATACCATCATACTCTTCATCATGTGGCTTAAAATTTTCGTCAAGGTATTTAATACGTAAATTCGATTTTCTTTCCACATCTTCACGTATGGTAGGTATACTAAGGCAGCCCTCATTAAATTTCCAGGGGGTACCATCTTCTTTTACTATTTGTGCATTAATAAATATTTTACGAAAACCATCTAGGTTTTTTTTCTCTTCATCATCTTCCTGATCTTCAGCAAATGGTGAAGCATCAATTATAAATAAACGGATAGATAAACCAACCTGTGGTGCAGCTAGCCCAACACCCTTGGCATTGTGCATGGTTTCGAACATGTTTTCAATTACCTTGTCAAGGTTAGGATAGTCTTTTGTAATATCCTGTGCTTTCTTTTTCAGCACTGCATCTCCGTATGCTACTATAGGTAAAATCATAAAGTAATTTCAATGAGGTGCAAAATTACTATTTAGCCTGAAATTGAAGGCGGTAGCCTGCCATCTTTCTTCATTTCCATGAAAGTTTGCAGTATTAGGGCAGCGCTTACCATATCAATGGTTCCTTTATTCCGCCTGTCTTTTTTGCTTACCCCCCCATCTATCATGCTTTGAAAAGCCATGCGCGAGGTAAAGCGTTCGTCTACCATATATATAGCTAATCCGGGGAATTTTGCCTGTAGTTGCGTCGTGAACTTATCTACCGCCTGGGCGCTTTGGGCGGGTGTATTATCAAGGTGCTTGGGTTCGCCTACCACAATGCCTTCTACCTTCTCTTTTTTTAGGTAGTCTGTCAAAAAATCGAATATGGTTGCGGTTGGTACCGTGGTAAGGCCCGATGCAATTATCTGCTCCGGGTCGGTTGCAGCTATACCTGTACGTACGGTTCCGTAATCTATCGCCAGTATTCTCATATGCTTACAAATTTAAGAATTAAAGAGCCATAGGCGCTGTTTTTATATATTTGTTCATGGCATATTAAAAGAAACCTATGGGAAACGAAATTGAACTAATTGAAAGCGCCTGGGCAAACCGCGAGTTGGTGAAAAATGATGATGTACGTAAGGCTGTACAGGGCACTATGGAAAAGCTCGATAAGGGCAAATTGCGTGTTGCTGAGCCTATAGGTGATGGATGGAAAGTGAACGAATGGGTTAAGAAAGCTATTTTACTTTTCTTTCAAACGCAGAAGATGGAGACCATACATGCAGGCGACCTGGAATTTTATGATAAGATTCCATTGAAAAAGAATTTTGAAGCTATTGGAGTACGCTCGGTACCGCACGGACTTGCCCGTTATGCTTCATACCTGGCGCCCGGTGTTATTATGATGCCATCGTACGTAAATATTGGTGCATATGTAGATAGCGGAACAATGATAGACACATGGGCTACAGTGGGTTCTTGTGCGCAAATAGGCAAAAATGTACACCTAAGTGGGGGGGTTGGTATTGGTGGTGTGTTAGAACCGCCTCAGGCAGCGCCCGTAATTATAGAAGATAATTGTTTTGTGGGTTCACGCTGTATTGTAGTAGAAGGTGTGCGTGTGCAGAAAGAAGCTGTACTTGGTGCGAATGTGGTGCTTACCCAGTCAACCAAAATAATTGATGTGAGTGGAGAGAAGCCTATAGAGTACAAAGGAATCGTGCCCCCACGTTCGGTGGTTATTCCCGGTTCGTATGAAAAACAATTTCCGGCCGGCAAGTATTCAGTTTCCTGCGCATTAATTATTGGCAAACGAAAGGAAAGTACAGATACCAAAACCTCATTGAATGAAACATTAAGAGAATTTAATGTTCCGGTATAAAGCATGGCCAAAAAAAAACATATTCCTCCAACTAAAAAAGTAGCACCCAAACCAGATCTGGTTGAGGCAAATTTTTTTACCAATCCATATGTATTGCTTGGAATTGTTTTGCTTATTACACTTATGTGTTTTTCAAGCGCCATACGTAACGATTTTACAAATTGGGACGATGTTGATTATGTAACGCAAAACAGCCTGGTTAAAAGCCTGTCATGGGATAATATAAAGGCGATTTTTACGACCAAGTCGGTTATGGGTAACTATCACCCATTGGCAATGCTTTCATTGGCAATTGATTATCATTTTAATACCCTGATGCCACACGGTTATCATGTTACAAGTATTGTAATTCACTTACTTACTGTAGCTCTTGTTTTTTTCTTTGTACAGCTATTGACCAAGCAACCCATGATCAGTTTTATGGTAGCCTTACTTTTTGGCATTCATCCCATGCATGTTGAATCAGTAGCTTGGGTGGCAGAACGTAAGGACGTGCTCTATGTGTTCTTTTATTTTGCTGCACTGATAAGTTATTTATTCTATTTGAAAAAGGGGAGAAGGAGAATAATGTTCTTCATACTAACTACAGTTTTCTTTGTTTTTTCCTTACTTTCTAAAGCCCAAGCTGTTACGCTTCCGATAATTTTATTCTTTATTGATTATTTCAATAGTAGGAAATTTGAGATAAGAACTATACGCGAAAAAATTCCACTTATTATAACTGCCGTATTAACAAGTTTCTTTACAATAATTTTTATTATGATATGGCTTGTTGTTACACATGAATTAACCACGAACATAACTATAGACTTAGCATCGGTTCATGCAACTACACGCAATATTAGTTTTATAAGTATTGTAATTTTTCTCTTTGTCATTTTATATGCAGTATGGATTTTTGCAATGAATATGTTCGAAAAGAAAGGTGCATCAGTGTTAATACTGGAAAAAATCCCCTTCATAGCAATTGCTCTTTTAATGGGTATGATTGCGGTAATAGCACAAAAAGAAACCGGTGCAATAAAAGATGTACCTAATAACCCATTATTTGAACGGATACTTTTTGCAGGGTATAGTTTTCTTGATTATGGTTGGAAGCTTATATGGCCGGGTTCTCTTTCGGCATACTATCCTTACCCTGATAAGCCATTCCCACTTGTGTTTTATATTGCGCCTTTTGTGGCGCTTGGTTTGGTACTACTTGCAGTAAAGTATTATAAGAACAGGATGATCGTATTCGGTTCGGGTTTTTATATTGCTAATATATTCCTGCTATTGCAATTACTTCCTGTGGGGGGGGCTATGATGGCTGAAAGATATTCCTACTTATGTTCTTTCGGCTTGTTCTTTATGGCAGGCAAGGGAATATTTGATTTTATTGAAAATAAAAAATTCGCAACATATAAATACCCTGTAATAGTGTTGCTGTTATGTTATGGAGTTTATTTAGGCCATGGAACATATGAACGAAATAAAGTATGGAACAATAGTAAATTACTTTGGCTTAATGTAATTGAACAATACAAAAATGTGCCTATTGCCTATAATAACCTTGGTTCATATTACCAAAAACATGAACAGTTAGACTCAGCCTTGATGAACTTTAATGAAGCACTACGATTGAAGGCTCAATTTCCGGAAGCACTAACAAACCGTTCAGATATATGGCGCGTAAGGGGTAACTATGCACAAGCTATTGCAGATTGTGATTCAGCTATTGCCGCAGACAAAAATTGCACTGAAGCCTATATGAACAGAGGTATAGCCTATTGCTTTGTAAATAAATTCGACGAAGCTTTGCACGATTTTACGTTTGTGGTGTCGAGGAAAACAGGTGAAGCATCATTATATACTAATAGGGGCAATTTGTATGATATGAAAGGGAAAACAGATTCAGCTATTTCAGATTATACAATGGCAATAAAGCTTGATCCTGAAAACCCTGATGATTACCTCAGCCTGGCCAAAACACAATTTAAAATAAAGAAATACGATGAGGCTATCCAAAATATGAATAAAGCCGAGGAACTGCATTCTACGGCCAATAACCTGTATATTTTCCGTTCACAATGTTACAGAGAAATAGGTAATTATGCTGCTGCATTGAAAGATGCTATGACAGCCAGAAATTTAGGTTTGCAAATAAATGAAGATTATCTTAGTGACCTGAAAAAACATCTTCCTGAAGGAAAATGAGTAAGAAGAGCGATAAATATAGGTTGCAGCAACCAAAACAAACCGCACAAAACGCTGGTAAGCGTGGCGCAACTGCATCAAAAAAGGAAGCTCCGCTTGAGTTAAACACTCCTGTTTCATCCGATGAGTCGATGATCAAATGGGGGCTACTTGTAGTAGTTATTGTTACCACTTTTTTTTGTTACAGGTACTCATTAAATAACCAGTTAACCAACTGGGACGATGGTGTATATGTAACTGAAAACCCCTACGTAAAGGTTATGAGCTGGGATAATATTAAAGCCATGCTCGACCCGAGAAAAAATATTACCCAGAACTATTACCACCCGCTTACATTGTTTTCGTTAATGCTTAACTATCATTTTTCGAAAGATAAACCCGAAGGATATTACATTACAAACATTGTCATTCACTTACTGAATACGGCACTCATTTTCTTTTTTATAATGCAATTACTGGGTGCTATGGTAAAGCGCAAGTATGGCGATATTAAGGGGATAGTATGGCTTGCTGCATTGTGTGCATTATGGCATGGTATTCACCCCATGCATGTTGAATCGGTATCGTGGCTGGCAGAGCGTAAGGATGTATTGTACCTTTTCTTTTACATACTGGGTTTAATGACCTATGTTAAGTATGTAGAAGCGGGCCAGAGTAAATGGTTGGTGTATACAGCAATTTTTTACTTGTTATCACTCATATCCAAACCCTTGGCGGTTACATTCCCACTCTCAATTTTTGCACTCGATGTTCTGCTGAAGAGAGATAAGGAATATCCATTCCCTTACTGGAAGCTGATATTTGAAAAAGTACCAATATTCATTCTTTCGTTTGCTGCCGGTGTTGCAGCTTATGTAATGGCCAAGCAGGGTGGCTCAATAAGTTCATTTGGTGTATTTACCCTCGGCCAGCGAATAATGTTTGCATCGGACAATTTTGTGATGTATTTTGTAAAAGCATTCGATCCAGTACATCTTTGCTCCTTCATTCCTTATCCTAATACAGATACCGATGGGTCTTTACCATTTATTTATTATATCGCACCGATCCTTGCTTTACTGATACCGGGTATTCCGCTGTACCTTTCGTACCGTGCCGGCGAGAATTATTTCCGGGTTACACTTTTTGGTTTTGCGTTTTACTTTTTCAATGTAATGTTCATTTTACAATTTGTTTCGGCAGGTGCAACCATTATGTCTGAGCGATATAGCTATGCACCATACATTGGTATTGTATTTATGGTCGTGTATTTCCTGTATGTGTTAGTAGATAAATTCCCGGCTTTTAAATATCCTGTTATAGGTATTGTACTATTGGCTTCATCTATATTGGGTTATTTATGTTACGACCGTACATTGGTTTGGCATAATACAAAAACCTTATGGCAGGATGTTATACGTAAGTATCCTTACCGAATTCAAACATCGTACAAAAACCTGGGTAATTATTATGCCGACCTGGGCCCAACTAACCCAGTGTATTACGATAGTGCCTATACCAATTATGTTACACTTGTTAAGATACATATGGCCGATGCCGGTACATGGAGCAATATTGCCAATATATATGGTTTACGGAAACAGTTCGATAGCTCACTTATAGCATATAGCATGGCATTGAAAATGGATAGTACAAGTTTTGATGCGCACCTCGATAGGGCTATTACTTATTCTATGATGAAGAAGTACCCGGAAGCATTGACTGATTATAATTATGCGTATAAGCTTGAGCCAAAGTCTGAAAAAATGTTGCAGAACAGGGCAAGCACATATATAGCTTGCGGAATGTATGCCGATGCTATTAAAGATTATACAAATTTAATTGGCATAAACCCTGACATACCGGGAACATACCTTGACAGAGGGGCTGCAGAATGGGATAATAAGGACTATCAGGCAGCATTAACTGACTTTACGTATTACCACAAAATAGACCCCAAAAATGTGCAGTGTGTGTTTAACCTGGCTGTTACGTATGAGAAGTTAAAGGATTTTAAATCTGCTCTTGATTATGCACTTATGGCGCAACAGGCAAAATTCCCGAATGCTACAGATAGCTATATTAATTTCCTGAAGCAGCAAATTAGCCACCCTACCAAGTAGTATGATTGAGGAAATTAAAAAATGCGCCAGAGTACTTCGTGACGGCGGTACTATACTTTATCCTACCGATACCATTTGGGGAATTGGATGTGACGCAACAAACGAAGCTGCTGTGCAGAAAGTATTTGATATTAAAAACCGCCCTTCATCAAAGAGTATGATAATATTGGTGGCAGAAGTGCACCAGATAAGTTTTTATGCAGAAGTTCCTCCGGTTGCGTTGGACCTTGCTGAGTTCTCTGAAACACCACTTACTATTATTTACCCAAGGGCAAAAGGTATTGCCAAAGCACTGGTTGCTGAAGATGGTTCTATAGCTATACGGGTAGTTAAAGATGAATTTTGCAAAATGCTGATAGATACTATCCGTAAGCCACTCGTTTCAACATCGGCAAACATTAGTGGCGAACCTGCACCGGATATTTTTGACGCGATTGATGAAGATATTAGAAGTAAAGTGGATTATGTGGTAAATTTGAGGCAGCATGAAACAAAAAAGAGTGCTCCATCTAAAATTATTAAGATAGAGATGGATGGCACTTTTCAGATAATACGAAAGTGAGTACAGAGAACAAATCGCAGGCAACTAATATGCAGGAGGCATTAACTCATCCTGTTTTCAAGGTCATACAACAAGTGGCCGACGAAATGGGTGTGGATGCTTATGTGGTTGGTGGCTTCGTCCGCGATTTTATTTTATACCGCCCTTGTAAGGATATAGATGTAGTAGTAGTAGGTAAAGGAATAGAGCTTGCGCAGAACGTAGCCGCACGCCTGGGTGATAAGAAAGTGAATGTATTTAAGAATTTCGGTACGGCACAACTTATATATGAAGATTACGATATTGAATTTGTAGGTGCCAGAAAGGAATCATATAACAGAGAATCGCGCAAACCTGTTGTGGAAGATGGCACACTTGAAGATGATCAGAAACGCAGAGATTTTACCATTAACGCATTAGCCATTGGCTTAAATAAAAAGAACTATGGTGTTTTACTTGACCCTTTTGATGGGGTAGGTGATATAGAAAGAAGAATAATCCGTACACCACTTGACCCCGACATAACCTATAGCGATGATCCCTTGCGCATGATGCGTGCTATTCGTTTTGCAACACAATTAGATTTTCAGATAGAGCCCAAATCATTTGAATCTATTTGTAAGAATAAAGAGAGGATAGAAATAATTTCGAAAGAACGTATTATTGAGGAACTCAATAAAATAATACTGGCGGATATTCCATCTATTGGTTTTGAATTATTATTTGATACGGGCCTGCTGCATTTGATATTCCCAATAATGGTTCAATTGCAGGGCGTAGAGATAATTAATGGAATGGGACATAAAGATAATTTTTACCATACTTTACAGGTACTTGATAATCTTTCTCTGCGAACCAAGGATCTGTGGTTGCGCTGGTCTGCTGTATTGCACGATATTGCTAAACCAGCGACCAAGCGCTTTGATGCTAAAGTGGGCTGGACCTTTCATGGACATGAGGACAGGGGTGCAAAAATGGTTCCCAAAATATTTGCAGACCTGAGATTACCGCAGAATGAAAAAATGAAATATGTACAGAAAATGGTAATGCTGCATTTGCGGCCTATTGTATTGGCGCATGAAACAGTTACGGACTCAGCGGTGCGAAGGCTGTTAGCTGATGCAGGCGATGATATAGATGACCTGATGCTGTTATGTGAAGCTGATATTACTACTAAAGATTTCGGGAAGCAAAAGAAATATATGCGGAACTTTCAGTTAGTAAGACAAAAACTGAAAGAAGTAGAAGAGAAAGATAATTTACGCAACTGGCAGCCTCCCGTTAGCGGTGAGGATATTATGCAATGCTTTGGCATAGGTCCTTCATTGCAGGTAGGAATAATTAAAGAAGCCATCCGAGAAGCTGTGCTGGAGGGTGTAATACCCAATAAGCGCGAAGAAGCTTATAAATATATGGTTGACAAGGGCAAAGAAATGGGCCTAACACCTGTTCAAAAAGCCTGATATTCATTAACCGACCTTTTCCGCCGTTTACCGATTTTGTGCTGTTAATTGCCTAATCGCTGTTTCTAAAACATGCTTGTACCTATAGTTTTGACTTAAATTATTCAAAACATGAAAGAAGTAAGAACAGAGATAAATATAAATGCCCCTGCAGAAAAAGTATGGAAGATACTTACGAATTTTAAAGACTACCACAACTGGAACCCTTTTTTAAGATGGTTAACAGGAAAGGTTGCCGTAAATAATAAAATTGCGGTGAGGATTGCTCCTCCAGGGGCCAATGCAATGACGTTCAACCCGACAGTGTTAAAATTCGATAGAAACAAGGAGTTTCGGTGGTTGGGGCATTTGCTTTTCCCGGGCCTGTTCGATGGAGAACATATTTTTGAACTTACAGATAATGGAAATGGTACAACAAGCTTTGTACACCGAGAACAATTCAGGGGTATTCTTATTCCTTTATTCAGTAAAAAGCTGGATGTAAATACCAGGCAGGGCTTTGAGTTAATGAATGAGAAATTAAAGGAAAAGGCAGAGCAGCAATAAAAAAGGGAGGCTAATTAGCCTCCCTTTAAATATAAGCTGTTACACCTTATTTGGTGCTATGCCCGCTTTTTGAAGGGCATGCAGCATTTGTGCATTTGCTTTTATCACATTTACCGGCACAACTACCATTTGTGCAGCAGCTTTTATCGCAGCCACATTTGGTTGTACAAGCTGAACAACAAGGTTGTTTATCCTTTGTGTTGTTAGTTGTTGTTGCACCATTCGATGCAAGAGCTGACAATGCAAGAAGCATTGCCGAACTTGCTATTACAAGTTTACGTTTCATGTTATATTGTTTTAAAAATTAAAAAATACGTTGATTCTTATCCAATAAGACAAGCCGTATTTTCAGGAGGCTGCCAGCACTGGCAGGTATAATGAAATGCGTAAGACGAATTATAAAAAGCAGAATATTCCTGAAGCTTGTTACTTGCAAATGCGAACTGATTATTATCAGAAACTATAAAGCCGGTGCAACATGCATACTGCCCAAACGGATTACAGGACATATCGCCACACATCCCTTTCATTGGTTTAGGTGCCTTTTTTTGTTCATGATGCATGCAACACGATTTCGTACAGCTTTCCATTTTCTGAATTGGTTCAGCAATTGATAAAATTGGTTGAATGGTCAGAAGAGAGAAGACGAACAATAATATAGTTGCCACCGATTTCATGAAGCAAAGATAAGCCCTGCCATGCCCATTTGAATAGAGCTTAACAATCTTTAACACTATAAAGAAGATGGTGCAGGTGCTTTAATGTGCTTCCAGCCAGTTCTTTCCAATGCCTACGTTCACATCAATAGGCACATCGAGTTTAATGGCATGCTTCATCTTGTCTTCCACCATTGGCTTCAGTGTATCCATTTCTTCTGGGTAGGCATCAAATACCAATTCATCATGTACAGTAAGTACCATTTTAGAACGGAGCTTCTGTTTCTTTATCTCATTATGAATGTTGATCATGGCAATCTTTATAAGATCAGCCGCCGAGCCCTGTATTGGTGCATTGATGGCATTACGTTCGGCAAAGCCACGTACCGCGTAATTACGGGAATTAATATCAGGCAGGTAACGTTTCCTTCCCATCAGAGTTTCAACATAGCCATGTGTCTTTGCAAACTCAATACTCTTATCCATATAGGCTTTTACAGCACCATATTGTGTGAAATATTGGTTAATAATATCCGATGCTTCTTTCCTTGGAATCCCTAATCGTTGAGATAAACCAAAAGCAGAAATACCATATATAATTCCAAAGTTTACGGTCTTTGCATTCCTGCGCATTTCTGCAGTAACGGTATCAATAGCCACATTATATATTTTGGCAGCAGTAGCCGAATGGATATCATATTTCTGATGGAATGCTTCTATCATTGCTTTATCTCCACTCAGCGATGCAATAATTCTAAGCTCAACCTGCGAATAATCTGCTGATAGAAGTACTCTGTGTTCATCGCCCGGTATAAATGCCTTACGTATTTCTCTGCCCCGGGCCGTACGGATAGGAATGTTCTGCAGGTTAGGATCCTCAGAACTTAATCGGCCCGTAACTGCAACAACCTGGTTAAATGTAGTATGAATGCGCCCGGTCTTTGAGTCTACTAATAGAGGCAAGGCATCTACATAGGTGTTCTTTAGTTTTTGCAGCTCGCGGTAGTCAAGTATTTTATTGATTATCGGGTGCGCTTCTGCTAATTCCGTCAGTACTTCTTCACTGGTAGAGTATTGCCCGGTCTTTGTCTTTTTTGCTTTGTCCGATATTTTCATCTTCTCGAAAAGGGTCTCACCAACCTGTTTAGGAGAATCTATGTTGAATTCGAAACCTGCAATGCCCTGTATCTCTTTCTTCAGGCCCTCAATATCATTTTGTAATTCGCCCGATATTTCTTTTAGAGCGTGTTTATCTACTTTTATTCCGAGCAATTCTATATCAGCCAATACTTTTTCCAATGGAATTTCCACTTCGTCGAATAAACGCCTTGCGCCAACTTCGTCAAGCTTAGCAGAAAGCGTATCACGTAATCTGAATAACACATCGGCACGCTCACAGCATATTTTCATTATCTGGTCGTTCGATATCATATCCATGCTGTATTGTTCCTTTAAGGGCTTGCGTGTTTCAGCGCCAAACTCAATAATACCAATACCAAGCACTGTTGAAGCAATATCAGGAATAGAGTGATTGCTTTCCGGCCTTACAAGGAAATGAGCAATCAACACATCAAAAAAATCTCCTTCAATAGTTAAGCCTTTTCCATCTAAAAACTTTATGCATTTTTTAACATCGTAACCTGTTTTCAGATTCTTGCTTTCAAATATTGGCTTTAGTTGAGCCCAATCTGTTTTATCGTTTATTTCAATAAAATAGGCTTGCCCTGCTGTAGTACTAAAAGCCATACCAAGGCATTGTCCTCCTTGTATGGCAATATAAAATGCTAGCTGCTTAGTATCATTTAGCTTACTTGCAAGCTCGGCTATAGAGTTAATTTGTTCATAGTGTCCTTCAATATGTTTTGCGCCAATAACTGTTTCAACTACAACGGGTGGAGGGGCATCCACCATTCCTTCCAAAGCTATTTCAGATGTTGTTGGAACGGCAGCAGTAACTGTTGTTGCACTTTCACCGGGAAAGAAATCTTTCATGGCCCTTACCAGGAATGTTTTAAATTCCAGTTCATTGAATACTTCCAGCAATAATTTTTTATCGGGTGTACCTAATTGCATTTCATCTAAACTGAAAGGCAATGGAACATCGCAAATTATAGTTGCTAGTTTTTTTGAAGAGATTGCCTTGTCCTTATTCTGTTCTACTTTTTCCTTTAGCTTTCCTTTTAGCTTATCAGTATTCTCAAGTACGTTTTCAACGCTTCCGAAATCATGTATAAGCTGCATGGCAGTTTTTTCTCCCACACCCGGAATACCCGGTATATTATCAACCGAATCGCCCATTAAGCCAAGAATGTCAATTACCTGTATGGGGCTGTGAATACCGTATTTATCGCATATTTCCTTCACACCCAACACCTCAGCAGGTTTGCCTTTATTCGACGGCTTATATATCTGAACATGCTCGGTAACCAACTGCCCATAATCCTTATCAGGGGTCATCATGTACACTTTAAATCCGGCTGTCTCCGCATTATGCGAAAGAGTCCCAATTATATCATCGGCTTCATAACCATCTTTCAGAAGCACGGGAATTTTAAAAGCCTCAGCTATTTTGACAATATAAGGAACGGACTTGATAATATCCTCAGGTGTCTCAGCACGGCCTGCTTTGTAATCGGCATCCATTTCGTGGCGAACAGTAGGGGCATGGGTATCAAAAACAATAGCCATGTGCGTAGGTTTTTCTTTTTCAAACACCTCAAAAAGCGTATTGGTAAAACCAAACATAGTTGAAGTGTTTAGTCCTTTTGATGTAACGCGTGGGTTTGAGCTGAATGCAAAATAAGCCCTGTAAATCAATGCCATAGCATCGAGCAGGAATAGCTTTTTAGGATGGTCGGGTGTCATGTTGAATTTCTATTATATACAAAGAAAGAAAATTTATCTGAATGAATAATTACGAGGTGATATGGGTGAATAAAAAATGTGAATGAACAGATTTATTGCTCTCTATTTATGTAGCTTTGCTTAATATACTTGTAGACTATGAAGAGATTTATTGTGTTATTCTTTATATTAATAGGAATAACTTGTTTTGGTCAAGACCTGAAGAAAATAACTAAAACATTTAAAACACCGGAAGGATGGAGTGTCGACTTAGTGAAAGACACTACCTATGTGCCTATGTTTGGCAAAAGAGCTATAGCACAATGGAAGTTTGAATGCAATAAGAAGAAGTTGCAACCCGTTATATTCTACGTGTTTGAGTTTACACATGAAGATTCGGCAAAGATGGAGCAAAAGGCTATGATGTATTATGCTACATCAAACTGCCTTGTAACTTCAAATGAAGACATACGGCAGAATAGTTTGAACTTTATAAGAGGAAAATATTTTTTTGCAGAAAAAATGTGCCCTTGCTATACAACAGGCTCTGTGGAGTGCCGTACTATGGTAAGAGATATTAATGAATGGATAACTAATAAGGATAAATCAAAAGAATTCTAATTATCATGAAAGGGATTGCGATAGGCTTAGTGTTGTTTGCATTGCTCGCCTTTAAAGGAGGAGAAAAAACTAAAAGTAAACAACCATGTGTGAGCGCACTTGATGGTAAGGCATATCGTTATACGGTAGTTCCGCAAAGGCCTAATTGGACGTTCTATTTCCTGTTTTATTGTGAAGGTGATTCATTACGGGGTGTTATTATGGGGCCAACTATGCAAACCACATCAAATGGTTTATTCTTTCGCGCCTATGTTAATAATGTGCGAATTGTTAGCGATACCGTAAGTTTTAACTTTATTGAAGGCGAACTATATAGGGTGCCATTTACCTTAAGTAACTACAGTAATTATGGCGGGCCTGTTGCATTTGGTTTTGCCCAGGACAGACTGTTTTATAAAGGTGTTATAAAAGGCGATAGTATGATGGATTTGAAGTGCCAGAATAAATACTTTGCCTGTGGGGCCGATTCACTGGTTTTCTGGAAAATGAAATAGTGTTTTATTTACAGTGCGTTAGAAAGCTTCTTCCACACTTAAGTAATACTCAACAGTATTGCCATAACCAAGATCTCCTCTTATATTAATATGCTGTTTTTTATTTGCGGTATAACGTAAG
Source organism: Bacteroidia bacterium (assembly GCA_035486275.1). GTDB lineage: Bacteria > Bacteroidota > Bacteroidia > JABEUT01 > JABEUT01 > JABEUT01. The sequence continues at coordinate 67,257 of DATHNG010000063.1, read as the reverse complement.
CCTGCACCCTCAGCAAAAATTAGTCCCGGAGCATCGGGGAAACTTCCCGGATGGCCTATCATTGATGTAGCGCCAAATATGGCAAATCCCCAAGGGCCATGAATGTGCACTCTTGCTTCGGCCTGAAGTAGCATAAGGAATTTATCGCGGTAATAACCATAATAATACCCGCGCATTTGTTTACTGCCGCCAACCAGGCCTATCATATCAAATGGGGCATTACCAAAAGTAAATTCGTTGTGCTGGTTCATGGCAAGTATGAACGAGGGTGTTATTCGTTTATACCACGAAACATCGGTCAATACTTTTTGAAAGTTGAAGGTTGAGCCTAAAAATGAAGAATAGTCGTATGATGTTACACGGACCAAAACTCCTTTTGTCGGAAAGAATATGCTGTCTCTTGAATCATATAAAAGACCGAACCCGGCACCCGACGCTGTATAGTTTTTGCTCCCGGTCACCTCACCTGTTCCAAGTACTCCGTTGCTGGCGTAATTTATAAAATTATCGGCCCTGAAATAATAATCGACCCCTGCGTAAATATTTGAAAACAATTTCCTGTATCCATTTAAAATAATGCGGGGGTAAACTACTTCATATAATTCCTGGTTAACCCTGTCAGTCCCAATACCCCAGTAATAGTAACTGTATTTATAAAAACCAAGTTCACCTTCAAGGTAATATTTGTTTTCTTTTGAATATAATTCAATTGGAGCGTAAAGAACTATTTGATTATCCTGTGTATATGCACCAATACCTAAAACATCTGAATAATTTGTAGCACTATCATAGCTTAGTTTAAATGTAAAAGAAGCTCCGGCACCAAATGCAAAACGCGTTTCGGGTACATAATAAAGTACGGGAATTGGTACGATATGTACCTTTTCTTTTTTAATACTATCAGAATTAGACGCAAATGCTGAAGAGAAAAGAAAAGAAAGAAGTAATGCAAGTAATAGCTTCTTCATTCTGGTGTTCCATATTTCGTCATAATTGCAATTTTACATTTTATTTGAATAAGCTACAAATATTATCTTTGGAATAATTAGGAGTGATGCAAACAGTTATTTACGGACATAGAGGTGCAAGAGGATTGTACCCGGAAAATACCATAGAAGGCTTTTTATATGCAGCCGGCTTGGGTTTATACGGGGTAGAACTGGATGTAGTTATATCGAAAGATAAAAAAGTGGTGGTTTCTCACGAACCATGGATGAACCCTAAAACCTGTACCAAACCTGATAATTCAAAGGTGAATTTTCTTAAACGTAAGAACTTGTACCGGATGAATTATAATAGAATACGTAGGTACGATTGCGGCTTGCGTGGTAATGTTAATTTCCCTCACCAGATTAAGTTGCCCGCGTACAAACCTTTATTGGCTGAAGTTATTGGAAAGGTTGAGGCATTCATTAAAAGTAATAACCTTCCGCCTTTGGTATATAATGTTGAAATTAAGAGCAAATGGGTTAACGACCATGAGTTACACCCACCGCCTGATGAATTTGTAGACCTGGTGCTGAAAGAATTGGCTCCGTTCAATATATATAATAGAATATTGATTCAATCGTTCGATATGCGGTCACTGAATGTACTGCATCAAAAAAATCCTGGCTGTTCAATAGGGATGTTGGTTAAAAACCCCCGCTTTATCAAACTGCGAATGAGCGCTTTGAAGTTTACTCCTGATACTTGTGGCTTGTATTATAAATACGCAACCAGCAAATGGATAGATCGCATACACGAACTGGGTATGAAAGCCCTGGTATGGACAGAAAATGAAAAAGAAGATATGCACCAGCATATTTTAATGGGTGTTGACGGAATTATAACAGATTACCCTGCAAGGGCTTTAGAGGTAATGGCTGAGCAGCCGAAATAAAAGTATCTTATCTTTGTTACTTTAACTACACTATGCAAAACAAACTTAAGTTATGGCAACCGCACTTAATAGCGCTTGGCCTGTTCATTCTTATACCGGTTATGTATTTCTGGCCAGCCCTGCAAGGCAAAACTCTGGCGCAGAGCGATATTACCAATTTCCTTGGTGTATCTAAGGAAATATTTGATTTCCGTAGCAGGTTCCATCACGAACCTTTGTGGACAAACTCAATGTTTGGCGGTATGCCAAGCTACCAGATATCGGCTTATTATGCAGCTGATCTGATGATGTACATATTTCAGATTATAGTGGCTATTCTTCCTTTCCCTATAAGTACAGTATTCATTTCTTGCCTTAGCTTTTATGTGTTAATGAAGGTTATGAAGGTAGATTCATGGGTTGCTATTATAGGCTCTTTCGGATATGCATTCTCTTCTTTCTTCTTCATTATACTTACAGCAGGACATAATTCAGAGGCTAATGCATGTTCTTTCATGCCCCTCGTATTAGCAGGTGTAATTATGGCGTTCAACGGAAAACGATTGGCGGGAACTGTTCTTACAGCATTTGCCATGGCAATGGAACTGTTTGCGAGCCATCTTCAAATAACCTATTATCTGTTTATGGCAATAGCCGTGTATGCTGTTGCACGACTCGTTACAGCTATTAAAGAAAAACAATTGGTTAGTTATTTAAAGACCGCTGCCATGCTTGCAGTGGCAACAATGCTTGCTTTTGGCACTAATCTTACAAGCCTTTGGTTAACCTATGAATATAGTAAGTATTCAAGCCGTGGTAAATCGGAGCTTACCTTAAATCACGAAAATAAATCGAGTGGACTTACGAAAGAATATGCAACCGGATGGTGCTATGGAGTAGGTGAAAGTTTTACTTTACTCATTCCTGATTTTAAAGGGGGCGCATCAGATCCGATTGGTTCTGTAGCCGGTACTCCAAGAGATCTGGATGAACAACAAACACAGATATATCAAAACTACTCGCAATATTTCGGTGACCAGCCTTTTACTTCCGGCCCGGTATACGTGGGTGCTATCATTTGTTTTTTTGCACTTATGGGCATGTTTCTGATCAAGGGTTCATTGAAGTGGTTTTTATTGGTTACTACAGCTCTTTCCATTGCCTTATCATGGGGGCATAATCCTGTTATAATATTCGGTACAAGTATTTTCGATTTCTTTTTCGACCATTTTCCGGCATTTAACAACTTCCGTGCGGTGTCAATGATATTGGTATTAGCTGAACTTACACTACCCATTATGGCAGCCTTAGCATTGGATAGGATCGTCAATGCCAAGGACTTTTTGAATGAAAGCATTCCGGTGAAATTCATCAAGAATATGAGCGGAAAGAAGATATTATTTATTTCGCTTGGTATTGTTGGCGGTTTTGCGTTATTATGTTACATAACCCCTACTTCATTCACAGATTTTCAAAACCAGTCTCAGAATACTGAATGGGTGCAAAGATTTGTAGAAGGCGCTAAGGCAAGCCAGGCGCAGGCTGAGCAATACCTGGGAAATGTTTTCTCAGCTGTAGCCGAAGCCCGCAAAAAAATATTCACAGGTGATGCGGGACGTACACTAATATTTATTGTACTGTCAGCGGCCCTTGTGTGGGTATATTCTAAAAAGATGATAAGCCGTAATTGGTTTGCAGGGGTATTATGTTTTTTTGTGCTATGGGATCTAAGCCAGGTCGATTGGCGATATCTTGATCATAGCAGGGAGCATTGGACTACCAAGAAAGCAGCCCAAGTGCCATATCAGCCAGAACAAGCAGATATTGACATACAAAAAGATACTTCGCTTGATTACAGAGTATATAACACCACTGTTCGTCCCGATCAGGATAGTCGTACTTCATATTTCCATAAATCAATTGGTGGCTATAGTGGAGTTAAAATGAAACGGTTTGATGAAATGCTTCAGTATACAGGTTTACTAAGTACTCGTATCAGCAGAGAGAATATAGGAGTGCTTAATATGTTGAACACAAAGTATATTATAGCACCGGGCCCTGGTGGAAAGGAAAATGTAGCAGAGAAAAACCCTGATGCATTAGGTAACGCATGGTTTGTAAATAACTGGAAAATTGTTGAGGATGCCGATTCTGAAATAATATCACTTTCACATTTCGATCCTAAACACACTGCCTTAGTTGATAAGCGCTTTACCGATTATTTGAAAGGTATAACCCCAACCAACGATTCAACAGGATCAATTAAAATGAAATCGTACCAGCCCAATGACCTGGTTTATGAATCCAAATCAAATGTACAGGAACTTGCAGTATTCTCTGAAGTATATTACAAGGAAGGATGGGATGCATTTATTGATGGAAAACCTTCTGATTACATACGCGCAAATTATGTATTGCGTGCAATGATTATTCCTGCAGGAAACCATACCATTGAATTTAAATTCGAGCCAAAATCATATGCAATTGGTGAAAAGATTTCATTGGCTAGCTCGCTTATTATATTGTTAAGTTGCGTTGGTATTCTTTTTATGGAATTCAGGAAGAAGCCTACCGAGTAAAATGAAAAAGGTTCTTATTATTACATATTACTGGCCACCAAGTGGCGGTGCAGGGGTGCAGCGTTGGCTGAAATTTGTAAAGTATTTGCGCGAGTTCGGTTGGGAACCAATTGTATATACTCCTTCAAATCCTGAATCGCCGACCAATGATGATTCATTACAAAAAGATCTGCCGAAAAACCTGACCGTTCTTAAAACGGAGATATGGGAACCCTATTTGTTTTACAAAAAGTTAATGGGGCAGAAGAAGCATGAAAAAATAAATGCTGCTTTCCTTACAGAATCAAAGAAACCAAAACCGCTTGAAAAACCCGCTGTGTGGATACGTGGTAACTTCTTTATTCCCGATGCGCGTAAATTTTGGATAAAGCCTTCTGCTAAGTATTTAGTGGAATATTTGAAGAAGAACCCAGTTGATGCAATGGTATCTACTGGTCCGCCGCACAGCATGCACCTTATAGCACAGGCTATTAAAAGAAAAATAAATATTCCATGGATGGCCGATTTTCGTGATCCGTGGACTGAAATAGATTTTTATTCGAAGCTGATGCTTACACCCATGGCAGACAGGAAACATAAAAAATTGGAATTGGGTGTGTTGCAAAATGCCGATGTCGTGAGCTGTGTAGGGCAGAATTGGTTAGATGGGTTGGAAGCGATTCTGAAGAAGGGAACGTCAGGCAAGTACACCGATGCTATGCATGCCAAGTTTAAGTTTATCTCAAATGGATTTGACCCTGAGGATTATGACGGGGTAGGTGAAGTGCAACTGGATAAGAAATTCACCATGGCACATATTGGCACGCTCGATAAATCGAGAAACCAACCAACACTTTGGAAAGCATTGGCAGAACTAACGAAAGAGAACGCTGTCTTTGCATCTGATCTGGAGATAAAATTAGTCGGTAAAGTAGATATTGCCGTACAAGAAGATCTCGAAAAACATGGCTTAGCTCCTTACGTAAATAAAATTGCATACCTATCTCATCACGATGTTGCAATTGTTCAAAAGCAGGCGCAGGTGTTAATGTTATTGATAAACCGAACACCTAATGCAATGGGAATAACCACAGGCAAGTTTTTTGAATATATGGCAGCAAAGCGGCCAATACTATGCATAGGAATTGAAGGTGGCGACGCACAGAAAATTATTGATGATACCAAGGCAGGACTTTTTGCCGGTTTTGACGATATAGCTGAAATGAAAAAGAGCATCCTCTATTTTTATAGTAAGTATAAGTCGGGTGGCTTATTTAGCGAAGGGGCTAATATTGAGAAATATTCACGAAAATCGCTTACAGGCGACCTTGCTAAGGCACTGAATTCCATTGCATTAAAGTAGGCCATTGGTGTTGGCTGTAAAATGCTTAAATTTACCATCCTATTAAAAAAAGTATGGATAAGCATTCATATCTCAGTAATTCCGACCCTGGAACTATTGATGATCTTTACAAGAATTATTTACAGGATAATTCGTCGGTTGATACCTCGTGGCAAAAGTTTTTTGAAGGGTTTGAATTTGCCCGCAAAAATTATTCTGATCTGTCAGGAACAGAACAGGTACCTGAACAGGTTCGTAAGGAATTTGCAGTATTAAACCTGATAAACCTTTATCGTTCATCGGGGCATTTGTTTACTAAAACAAACCCGGTACGTGAGCGTAGAAAATATTATCCTTCGTTGGATGAGATAGAAATTATCGGTCTTGCGCAATCTGATATGGATACTGTTTTCCAGGCTGGCCATGAAATCGGCTTAGGTGCTTCGAAGCTTTCAGATATTATTACATTCCTTAAACAAACATATTGTCAGTCTATTGGCGTGGAATATACCCACATCCGTAACCAGAAAGTAGTAAAATGGTTGCAGGATAAAATGGAATCAACCCGTAACCAACCAAGCTTCACCGCTGAACAGAAACGTGAAATATTGCAGGATATAAGCAAAGCGGTTGTTTTTGAAAATTTCCTCCATACTAAATTTGTGGGCGAGAAAAGGTTCTCACTCGAAGGGGTGGAAGCCCTTATACCAGCTATAAACGGCGTTATCCAAAAAGGTGCTGCACTTGGTATACAGGAAGTTGTAATAGGTATGGCACACCGTGGCAGGTTGAACATGCTTGCCAATATTTTCAAAAAAACCTACGAAGATATTTTCAATGAATTTGAAGGAAAGGAATTTGATGCAGATGCGCTTTTTGGCGGCGATGTAAAATATCACTTAGGCTATTCTGCAAACGTAGTAACCCGCGACGGTAACAAGGTTCACTTAAGCCTTACACCAAACCCTTCGCACCTGGAAACAGTTGACCCGGTTACAGAAGGGATTACCCGTGCCAAGCTTGAACAACAATATAACCAGGACTATAATAAGGTTGTAACTATACTTATACATGGCGACGCTGCTATTGCAGGTCAGGGTGTAGTTTACGAAACCGTGCAGATGGCTAAACTTGCTGCCTACCGTACAGGTGGAACTATACACATGGTAGCCAATAACCAGATAGGTTTTACTACAAACTATGTTGATGCACGTAGCAGTACCTATTGTACCGACGTAGCTAAAGTTATTTTGTCGCCGGTGTTCCATGTTAATGCTGATGATGTAGAAGCTGTTGTTCAAACTGTTATGCTGGCAATTGAATTCCGTCAGACCTTCCACCGCGATGTATTTATTGACCTGCTTGGTTACCGTAAATATGGCCATAACGAGGGTGATGAGCCACGTTTTACCCAGCCATTATTATATAAAGCAATTGCTGCTCACGAAGATCCGCGTAAAATATATTTAGCGAAACTGGAGAATGAAGGAGTGGTGAATGATGCTGACCTGAAAAAGATAGAAGACGAGTTTAAGGAAACATTACAGGAAAGGTTAGACGAATCAAAACAGATCCGTAAAACCAAAGTAACATCATTCCTTGAAGGTGTTTGGAAAGGTATTCGCATAGCTGAGGACCAAGACTTTGATAAATCACCTGATACAGCAGTAGATAAAAAATCGCTACTTGAAATAGGGGAGAAGATAACAGACTTGCCAAAGGACAAAAGCTTCTTTACTAAAATTGTAAAACTACAGGCCGATCGCAAAGCTATGTTGCAAGGCGAGGGTGCAGTTGATTGGGGAATGAGCGAATTGCTTGCGTATGGTTCATTGGTAATGGAAGGTCATCCGGTGAGGTTTACAGGGCAAGATGTAGAGCGCGGAACATTCTCACACCGCCATGCAGTGCTTACCCTTACGGATTCTGAAGAGCAGTATACACCGCTTGCTCACTTAAGCGACAAGCAGGCAAAATTTGCTATTTATAATTCTCACCTTTCTGAATATGCTGTGTTAGGGTTTGAATATGGTTATTCCATGTCATCACCACAAACATTAACTATTTGGGAAGCCCAGTTTGGCGATTTTGCCAACGGTGCACAAATTATTATTGACCAGTATTTAAGCAGTGCGGAAGATAAATGGCGCCGTATGAATGGTATTTGTTTATTACTGCCGCATGGCTACGAAGGCCAGGGAGCAGAGCACTCCAGCGCACGTATGGAAAGGTTTTTGATGTTATGTGCAGAGAACAATATGTACGTTATTGATCCGACCACACCGGCTAATATGTTCCATGCATTGCGCAGGCAACTGCATGCACCATACCGTAAACCACTGATCGTATTTACTCCTAAGAGCTTATTGCGTCACCCTAAATGCGTATCTAAAATCAGCGATTTCACTACAGGTGGTTTCAAGGAAATAATTGACGATGGAAATATTTCGGCGACACGTTTAGTGTTTTGCACCGGTAAAGTATATTACGATCTGTTGGAAGCTAAGGAAAAAGAGGGTAATGAAGATGTTGCTTTGATCCGAATGGAGCAGTTATATCCTTTCCCACGTAAACAGTTTGCAGCTATCCTGGCTAAGTATAAAAAGGCTAAAGAATATATATGGGTTCAGGAAGAACCGGAGAATATGGGTGCATGGTTATTTATGACACGCATGGTAAATGAAGTGAAACTAAAATGTGTGTCGCGACCTGAAAGCGCAAGCCCTGCAACAGGTTCAAAGAAACTGAGTGAAAAAGAAAAGAATACTATACTGAACACAATATTCGGAAAAGTATTGGTAAAATAATTGAATTTAAATAGTTTAAATATGATATTAGAACTTAAAGTACCTAGCCCCGGAGAGTCAATTACAGAAGTACAAATTGCACGTTGGTTGAAAAAAGACGGCGATTATGTGCAAAAGGAGGAAGAGGTTTGTGAGATTGATTCAGATAAGGCGACACTTACAATAAACAGTGAACAGGCCGGACAGATAAAGATATTGGCAAAGGATGGCGACACTGTTAAGGTGGGTAGCGTGGTTGCAAAAATAGATACCGAAGCAAAGGCACCAGCAGTGATTGAAAAACCTGCAACAAATGGAAAAGCGAAAGAAACAGCTCCAGTAACTGCAAAAGCTGCTGCTCCGGTAAAAGTTGCACAGGAACAAACTTCATACGCTTCGGGTACTCCGTCTCCTGCTGCTAAAAAAATGATGGCAGAAAGTAATATCCCTGCTGTGAATGGCACCGGTAAAGGGGGAAGAGTAACAAAGTCAGATGTTGCAAATGCATTAGCAAAAGGCTTTACAGTTGAGAATAATTCACCCTTCCAGGGCACTCGTGATGATGACAGGCAGAAAATGTCTGCACTTCGCAAAAAGCTTTCTCAGCGTTTGGTGGCAGTAAAAAATACTACCGCCATGCTCACTACTTTTAACGAAGTAGATATGAGTGCAATACTTGCACTACGTGAAAAATATGGAAAGAAATTTGAAGAGAAATATGGCTTCCGTTTAGGGTTCATGTCATTCTTCACCAAGGCTGTAACAGAAGCATTGGCAGCATTCCCTGCTGTAAATGCAATGATAGACGGAGAAGAAATAGTGTATCATAATTATGCTGATGTTGGGGTTGCAGTAAGTGCGCCTAAGGGACTTGTTGTACCGGTATTGCGTAATGCCGAAATGATGAGCCTTGCACAAATTGAGGGTAAGATAAAGGAACTGGCACTGAAAGCACGTGACAACAAATTATCACTCGAAGAAATGAGTGGTGGTACATTTACCATTACGAATGGCGGTGTATTTGGCTCGTTAATGTCAACACCAATCATTAACCCTCCGCAAAGCGCTATACTTGGTATGCATAATGTGGTTGAGCGTCCTGTTGCGGTTCACGGTAAGGTTGAGATACACCCGATGATGTACATTGCACTTTCATACGATCACCGTATAATTGACGGCAGAGAGTCGGTTAGCTTTTTAGTGAAAGTGAAACAAGGTCTTGAAGACCCAACACGTTTGTTGTTTGGTAGCAAGGATCCTTCAGAAATATTATTGGGCTTATAAATTCACCATGAATAATAAAGTAGAATATCCTAAAGATGGCTTCAAATCATTTGAAGAGTTTTACCCTTTTTATTTGAGTGAGCATTCAGAGGTTGTTTGCCGTACTTTGCATTTTATTGGCACTTTCCTGGGATTAATATTTCTTGTTTGGGTACTTGCAACCTTCGATAATAAGTGGTGGGCATTTGCATCTCCTTTATTTGGCTACGGCTTTGGTTTCGCCGGGCATTTCTTTTTTGAACATAACAGGCCAGCTACATTCAAAAACCCGTTTTATAGCTTTGCATCTGATCTTCGCATGTTCTTCGAACTGCTTACAGGGAAGATAAAGTTTAAGAGCTAATTACGCGTGCTCTAACTGCTTTTCTTCCTTCTTGTTATTAGCTATAGCTACTTGTTGTGCTACATTGCGTGCCACTTCCATAAATGCAATTGCCTGCGGAGTATCTTGCTGTAATACTGCCGGGCGGCCTGCATCACCTGCTTCGCAAATGCTTTGCACTAATGGCACCTGGCCTAGGAAAGGAACTTTTAGTTCATCAGCTAATGTCTTTGCGCCATCTTTCCCGAAGATGTAGTATTTGTTGTTTGGCAACTCAGCAGGAGTAAAATATGCCATATTCTCAACTACACCAAGTACCGGCACATTAATATCTTTATGTGCAAACATGGTAACTGCTTTACGCACGTCTAGCAAAGCAATGTTTTGCGGAGTGCTAACTATCACAGCTCCTGTAACCGATGCTGTAGAAACCAATGAGAGTTGAATATCACCTGTTCCCGGAGGAAGGTCAATAAATAAATAATCTAATTCGCCCCAGGCTGCATCATTCACCAATTGCTGAAAAGCCTTTGATGCCATTGGTCCTCTCCACACCACTGCCTGTGCATTGGTAACAAAGAAACCGATTGAAAGTAATTTCACCCCGTAATGTTCAACCGGAACCATATATGTTTTGCCACCAATATCTTCTAACAATGGCTTTTCATCTTGTACGTCGAACATCATAGGTACCGATGGACCATAAATATCAGCATCGAGCAAGCCAACCTTTGCCCCTTGCATAGCCAATGCTACTGCGAGGTTAGCCGCAACAGTAGATTTTCCTACACCACCTTTGCCTGATGCCACAGCAATAATATTTTTTACCTGTGGGAGTGCTGCACTTTTTGTTGTCCTCTTTGAGGTCACTTTTGCGCTCATGGTTACATTTACTTCTGCTTCTTTATCTACATAATATATTATAGCATTTACACTCGCCTTGTGTATCATTTCTTTCATTGGGCATGCGGGGGTTGTAAGTACAACCGTAAAACTTACTTTTTTACCATCTACTACAACATCTTGCACCATGCCAAGTGTTACTATATCTTTATCGAAGTCGGGGTCTATTACATTTTTAAGCGCTTCTAATACTTGTTCTTTAGTTATCATATACGGGAAATTTTACGTAAAGCTATGAATTTTTAAGCCTTGTTCTGTAATTTTCTGGGCGTTCCCCTCCGGGTCGGGCTATCCGTTCCAAGTCCTCGCCCCGAATACCCGGGGCTTTGGGCTTTCCACTACTATCCCTAACGCGAAATACATGGACGTAACTATAGTGCAAGTTCTATAGCTGGATCCCAGAATACCTTCTTGAAGTTTTGCACCTGGTCTTTTTTTACCTTAATCCCCTCTTTAGCAAGCATCTGCTCCATAAGTTTAGGATGCCCGAAATGATGTTTACCCGATAACATACCGGTACGATTTACAACCCTGTGAGCAGGTACGGGTGGTTTTTTACCATGTGCCTGGTTCATGGCCCAGCCCACCATGCGCGATGACTGTGCTGCACCCAAGTATTTGGCAATAGCCCCGTAACTGGTAACCCTGCCCTTAGGCACGTGGCGCACCACTTCATAAATCATTTCGTAAAATTCACTCATGTCATAAACTTGTTGTACAAATTTAGATTTTTTAAATGTACCTATTTACCAAATGTATTTCGCGTTAGGGATAGTAGTGAAAACCCCGCAAGCGCAGCGCGGAGTTGTAACGGATAGCCCGACCCGAAGGGGAACGCCCTAAAAGTAGTAGTGAGACTTTGCCGTTGTATTGATAATCTGAGTAAATTTGGAAAGCAGATAACACCTATGAGCGATATAGCACTCAACGACTTTACATACCTTCAACAGTATGCCGATTTCATTTCAAAAGAAGAATTTTGGAATGATGTTATATTGCAGTTAAACAAGGACTTAAATAAGGAGTTTGCTATAAACATACCACACTCTGACCTGAAAGGAGAGCGTGCGGCAGAACTGGTAGTTAATGCCTTAATGAAATATCTTCCATCAATTACTCCTGAATTATCAGAAGTATTGTATAGAATTGATGTATCGGAACAGCAAGTAAATGCATTTAAAGAGCTTCCTACAGATATTTATTATCGCTGCCTGGGTGAATTGATAGTTAAACGGATTGTGTTGAAGGTAATTACCCGGAAAATGTATTCCGCCAAAAAGATAGAGTAGTGTCAGCATCGGCCATACTAATTTGCCTTATGTCTTATTTTGCAGTCCTTATGGCTGTTTCCTATATCACAGGACGCAATAGCACCAATGAAGGTTTCTTTTTGGCTAACCGCAAATCACCCTGGTACCTTATTGCATTTGGCATGATTGGCTCTTCAATTTCAGGGGTGACATTTATTTCTGTGCCGGGTGCAGTAAAATCAATTGGTTTTTCATATTATGAAGTTGTACTGGGGTACATTCTGGGGTACTGGATAATTGCATGGGTATTAATGCCGGTGTTCTACCGCATGCAGCTGACCTCTATTTATACTTATTTAAAAGAACGGTTTGGGCGATATGGATATAAAACAGGTGCCTCTTATTTTTTACTCTCTCGTATTATTGGTGCATCATTCCGCATATATGTAGCGGTGGATGTATTGCAAGGTTGCATTTTTAATCAGTGGGATGTTCCCTTTGTGGTAACTGCTTCAATTATAGTGGCACTGATATGGCTTTATACGCGAAGTGGCGGTATGAAAACTATTATATGGACCGATGCCTTACAAACTTTCTTTTTGCTTGCCGCACTTGTCGGCAGTATATTCCTGATAACACAATCATTGCATTTACATATTTCAGATCTGGCAAGCACTGTTGCTGCTTCGCCTTATTCAAAAATGTTTTACTGGGATTATAACAGTAAACTGTTTTTCTTTAAACAGTTCTTCGCGGGAGTGTTTATTGCTATTGCCATGACTGGTCTCGATCAGGATATGATGCAAAAGAATCTTACCTGTAAAACAATAGGCGAATCGCAAAAGAATATTTTCTGGTTTAGTATTGTTCAGGCTATAGTAGTATTTATGTTTCTTGCATTAGGTTCATTGTTGTATGCATATGTAGAAGCTAATCACGTTACAGTACCGGCAAAGTCAGACGATCTTTACCCCATGCTGGCGACTCAGGGCTATTTCGGAACCATAGTCGCTTTCCTTTTCGTAATGGGTATAACAGCCGCTTCGTTTGCAAGTGCCGATTCTGCACTGACGGCACTCACTACATCTTTTTGTGTAGATATACTGGATATAAAAGAAAAGGAAAAAGAAACGCAGGAAAGAACACGTAAGAACATTCACATTCTTATGGCAATTGTGTTAATCATTGTAATAGTTATATATCGCCTTATCAATAACCAGGCTATAATTCAAGATGTATTTAAAGTGGCAGGTTATACTTATGGGCCTTTACTAGGGCTCTATGCATTTGGTTTACTTACTAAAATAAAGACTAATGATAGCTGGATTCCTTTTGTCTGCCTGTTATCGCCGGTTATTTGCTATATGCTTGATACCCATTCCAAAGAGTGGTTCAAGGGGTACCAATTCGGCTTCGAATTGCTTATTTTGAATGCTTTGATTACATTTACAGGGCTTTTGATATCTGCCACAAGTGCAGAAAGGGCCCATGGGAAAAACAATTAACATATTATCGATCGACGGTGGTGGTATTCGCGGAATACTTCCCGCAACTTTTTTGTCGGCATTGGAGACTCGCTTGCAACAGGCAAAAAATGATCCCAATGTTCGCCTCTCCGATTTCTTCGATTTTATAACCGGCACCAGCACCGGAGGGTTACTTACCTGCATTTACCTTACACCCGATGAAGGCGATGCGCACCGTCCTCGTTTTACAGCACGCCAGGCGTTGGAATTTTATTTTGCATACGGCGCGCATTCATTTACTCCACAAGAAGGAGGTGGCTTTCATAAATATTCTCCCGAAGGTTTCGAAGCGCAACTGAGGTATTTTTTTAAAGACCTTAAACTCAGCCAGCTTATAAAGCCTTGTTGTGTTACTGCGTACGACCTTATACATACTGAGCCCTATTTATTCCTCTCGCATAAAGCTGTTGGCGATCCCCGCTCTGATTTCTTTATTCGCTCTGTGATTCGTTCTACTTCAGCGTTACCGGGAGTATTTCCTCCGGCAAAAGCCAGCTGCATGGCAGAAAGGCCATACACATTTATTGACGGAAGTATTTTTGCATATAACCCTGCTTTATTTGCGTTTATGCAGGCTAAGCTAGTGTACCCTGAGGCGGATAGTTTCTTTTTGCTCTCATTGGGAACCGGTTTGGCAACTACTGCATACACGGAATCGCAAACCGATGATACAAGTGATAAGAACTGGGCACGTATGCTTGCCAATATTGCGTTTGACGCACATAGCGATATGGTAAATTACCAGTTGGAGGATATATTCAAGAATAAGCCACTATCAACCTATACCCGTTTGCAGCCATCACTGCACGGTATGAATAAGGAAATGGATAACATTACAGAACAGAATGTGCAAGCGCTTTATAATGCAGGCGAAGGTTTTGTAAAGACCAATGACAGGACTATGACCGAGATCATAGATATGCTATTGAAATAATAGCTCAGCTCTTCATTCTCTTTTCCGATTCAATAAACCACAACAGTTCATTTATAAAAGTGGTTGCTCGTTTGTCTGTCCCCTCTTTATCGACCGGCGTTCCATCTTCGGAAAAGTTTTTGTCGGCAGTCGGGTTCGGGAACATAGCAGGAACAACTATTGAACGAATTTTCCATAGCGAGAATTGCAGTGAAGTTATTACCTGTGAACCACCAAACGATCCGTTTGATACTGTCGAGATTGCAATGGGTTTATGATGCCACTCTTCATACAAAAGGTCAATTACATTTTTCAACGCAGGCGGGTAACCACCATTGTACTCGGGTGTAACGATAAGTACGCCACTTGCATTTTTGATTCTTTGGGCAAAATCCAATACCTTTTCACCAGGATTCTTTAGAAGCCAAAGGCGCTCATTGAATATGGGGAACTGGTATCCATTCAGGTCCACTATTTCACAGGTTGCAAGGTTCTTCTCTTCAATAAATTTCTTAAAATATAAAGCCACTCTATGGCTTTTCCTTCCTTCGCGGACACTTGCAGAAATAATGGCTATATGGGGCTTAGTATCGGGCATATAAATGAGTTTGAAACAAATGTAAGAAGAATTAACAAAATGATTTATGGCTCTATTTCATAACTTTGCGAAATAGAGATTAAACTTTGCAAATTGAGCTTTGTCAAAACATTAAATAAATAAAATGAAAAAGAAAGCATTACTAATCTACTTTACATTCTTATTCGTTTTTGCCTCTTATAGTTCATTCTCGCAAAACATAAACCTTTCTAATTCACAGTATTTTGATGGGGAGTGTAATTTGGTTGTTAATCCGCTTAATCCCAAACATCTTGTTTCCGCATGGATATATTTTTCACTAAGCAATTTAAAAGATGCCATTGCCACCCGCAGTTCATTTGATGGAGGCAAAACATGGACCCCGCTACAAATACTGCCGCATATATATTCTAGTTTCAATAGCGCAGACCCTACCATGTACTTTGGTAAAGATAGTTGTGTATACCTGGCCTATATTGATCTTTCCGGTTTGAAAGCCAGCGATTCAGGATACATAATGGTTGTCCGTTCAACAAATGGAGGCATTACATGGAAAGCCCCGGTTAAAGCAATTTACTATAAAGCGCAACCTAACCTGCCTATTGACCGCCCCTGGATAGCAGCCGATGGAACCAATGGCCCTTATGCAGGAAGAGTTTACCTTACAACGCAAAATGCATATTTCGCACCGCAACCGCATCACCCGTGGTTTACTTATTCAGCTGATAGTGGTGCAACGTGGGCACCCATCAAACAGTTGGATGATAGTATACCTACTGGAGCTATAACCGATGCTACTGCATTTACTACTGTAGCTGCCAATGGAACACTGTATGGTTTTTATTACTCATATTACACTGCATATAGCCCCTATGCTCGGCTTATTATGGTGAAGTCATTTAATGGTGGAACCTCATTTACAACACATGCCGCACTTAATTTTACGGCTGCCGATGTTATTCCAACTGCTGATTCTTTATTGAAAAGTGGCTTATGTGTTTCTTCTAATCCTACCGATACCAGTAATCTTATTCTGCTAAGCCCTTCTGAAATATTCGGAGAGCCGGATGTTGTTTCATTCAACTCGAACGATGCCGGTAAAACATGGAACGGACCTATACGCTTGAATGATGATACAAAAGGTGCCTATGATACATGCCACGATTTAAATTGGGGTGGGTTTGCAAAAAACGGAACATTTGGTGCTGTTTGGCGCGACAGACGCAATACAAGTAAAGGTGATAGCGCTTCTTTCCAGATATATGGCACAACATCTACCGATGGGGGTAACAGTTACGGCAAAAATTTCCTTGTAAGCGATACTATTTCACCACCTGTTTACATTGAGCGTGGCGATGATTTTTTGGGATGTGCAGTAACCGATTCAAATGTGTATGCATTATGGAGTGACATGCGTACAGGTAAAGAAAATACATTCTTTAATTCTACTTCAATAGGTAAATCTCCGTCGGCTGTTGTAACTATAGGAGATAATTCCCGTTTTAGTGCAGAACTATTCCCCAATCCGTCTCACAATAAAACCAATATTGTAATTAATGCACAACCTACATTAAAGGAGGGTATACTGACTATCTATTCTATTGATGGCAGAAAAGAAGCTGAAATAAAAATTCCGGGTAGTGGTATGTATATACTCGATCTGCCATCACTTTCTGCAGGTACCTATATATGGTCACTTACCGAAGACGCCGAAACCATTGCCCATGGTAAATGGGTTGTGCAATAGATAGGTTTTAGCGCTGTACAATTATCTTTCCTTCTGAGATCAGCCTGTCTCCGCTTTCGCTCATTATGCGGTAAAAGTATATGCCACTTTCCTTAGCGTTCATGTTTATCTCTGTTTTACCAGGGTAAACATCACCGCTATACACTTGTTGACCAAGCGCATTGTATATATCAATCTCCGTTTTTTCATTTATTGAGCCGGCGGTTGCAATGGTGAATGAACCATTATTCGGATTAGGATAAATTGTAAAATCAGAATTAGCAGTAATAGCGCTTATTCCGGTTGGGCCGGTAACAACACTCAGGTTATCTATTCCCACATCGTTGGTGCCTTTATCTGTTACAGTAAAACGCAGAACGCTCTTGGCCGAAGTAGCACTAGTGGTAAATGATTCATTGGTCCATGATGATACCTGTGCAGGGATCGATAACAGCGGGGCGGAGAAAGTCTTACCACCATCTGTAGAAAGCTCAACATCAAATGCAAATGGAGAAGGAGATAGTTCATTGTGTATATAATCAAAACTTATTGTCTTTGTTCCGGCACCGGAAAGATCAATATAAAGATCTAAATTACCAATAGAGCCTGCAGGAGGTGGATCGTTATGGAATCTTGCGCTGTATGTTCCATTTGAGGCAGCGGGTGTATATGCACCGCTTGTTGGGCTCGACCAATCACTACCCGTATAATCATCTCTGTGCCAATAATCATCTCCATCAGGTGTGGTACCGGCAATACTACTTTTCCAGTAAAAGTCAGGCAGGCGTTGTGCCACCCCAGCGCAGCTATCGTATGCCCATGTGCTTTCAAATGAAGTAGAGTATGGTAATGAAGCATAAATTGTATCGCACACAGGTGGAGGTGGTGGAGGGCCGGCAATACAGCCTAAGAATTTTTTGAATGCAGTAGAATCTCCGTTGAAAACATCACCATCTTCGCCACCACTAACAGCAATTCCGGGAACTGTAAGTGTCCATGAATATTGATTAAAGGTCCAGGTGGTCCATGAGCCCAGGTCGGCTGGAGGAGGAGGGCTTGAAGGGCTGCCAGAAACGGTTGCGATCCAAAGCGGGTATTTATTCAAAGAGCTGTTGAGGTATTTTGCATAGGTTCCATCAGTATATAATACAGGAGTGATACCGGTCATTTTCTGAACGGTATCAAACCATTCCTGAACCCATGCAGTTAATTGGGCGCTTGTAAATGCGCTTGAAAGAGCGGCCCCGCTACTTGGGTCTTCAAGGTCAAGAACAGGGGGCATTTCACACGATTTAATATATGATTTTGCAACACTTAAAAAATAATCGGCTTCTGCTGCTGCAGTATTGTTTTCAGGATCAGCAAAATCATACGCACCCATATATACTCCTGCAGCTTCACCATTCACCATATCGGTAGCAAAGTCAGGATCGGTATACGTTGTGCCCTGTGTGGCTTTATGCCATGCATAACCATAGCCACCTGATTTTACTGATGACCATGTAACAGGATCATCACCATGATAAAGATCAATGCCAATGATAGTTTGGGCATGTATATTTAAACATGACAGAAGAAATACAGTAAGAAAGAGTAAATATTTTTTCATGAGTAATAATTTAGAAAACCAGGGTTAAAATTATAAACTTGATTAAATGAGATTATTAAATCAAATATATTCAAGAATACTTTGTTATCCAAGTAGTGTTTGCATAAAACGGAGGGATTTTAGTTGACTACTTTTCGCCCATGTATTATTTCAGCATACAGATGAAAGAGAATTGCCCGAAAATGACAACCTGAACTGATTTAGGTTTGTTTTCTATTGAGTTTGATGGATAAAATGTGGATTATTAACTAAACCGGAAAAATTACCAATAAAAGTAAATCAACTCTTTGAAGTAGAGTTTGCCAGTTTTTTTCTTCTGATCCAGAGTAATAGAACAACTGAACCATTCATGAAGATTTGTGAAACAGGATATAGCCAGGTAGCAGTCATATAATGCCCTAATGCCATAAAAGAGAAACAATGTTTAATTGAATTTAAACCGAATGAAGACGCATTCTCTTCATTGGGATAGTAATAGCTTTTACGATATGTGGGGCCGTAACCAATTGCATCGATACTTGCTATAATTACAACCGATACCGTTGGGTCTTTGGTAAGGAACCAGGGGATTAATGCAAGTAGTGCGATGCTGATAAATAAAATATCGGAAAGGGTGTATGCCTTATCGTATTTAAATAATGAAATGATACCAATAGCCAGACAAATTATGCAAGTGTAACCGGTAGACCAAGAACCGGCCCCGCCACCTTTCATCAACTGCGCACTGTATACTATGGCTGTAGTAAGTGTCCATAAAAGCCATGAGAATGCGTGTGGCTTTATTTTGTTCCGGAGTATTTTAGATATATAAATTACATAAGCCAGCGTACCAAAACAAATGGCTATAATTCCAAAAACTTGTTTGAATGATTCCATTAAGGCAAAGATACTTCCCTAATTCTTAATGAACTTGAATACCTGAGTGTTTTTATCAGTGGTAACTTTTGCAAAATACATTCCATAGCTAAGTGCACTGATATTTATTGAAACAGTTTGATCATTACTGATAACCTCATTTGTATTGATGATCTCCTTACCTGTAATATCGGTTATTGTAATAGCAGTGTTTGATGCACCTTGCGTATCAAATGAAAGATTCAATATATCATGTGCGGGATTAGGATACATGTTTATTTTGCTACTGCTTTCAATATTGTTAATACCCAAAACAGGATTAATTTCGGTTAAAGTCCCATATTGCCTCACCGGGTCACAAGCATAAACTACACCAACAAGGTTACCTATTGTCGTAAGAGTTCCTGATGTAGTGCATTGAAAAATTGTTCCAGCGCCGCCAGGTCCACCTTCCGAGGTCATTCCATACAAATTGCTATCTGAAGCGAGCATTATACTTCCCAATGGGTTCTCTCCATTTGTACCGTCAAAAGTAACGAGAGTGGTAAGTATGCCTGAAGTAGTACATTTAAAAACGGTGCCATAATTTGATGCCCCGCCTGTTTCTGTCAACCCATACAGGTTGCCATCATACCCTTGCACCAGGCTTCCGTAAGGGAAGCATCCACTGGCAGTATTAAAATTATATATTGTGGTTAATACACCTTCAGTGGTGCATTTAAATATTGTACCTGAATCAGCAGTTCCACCATACATGGTCATGCCGTACAAGTTACCGTCGATACCCTGTATCAGGCTGCCATTGGGGTTGCCGCCATTAGTGCTTTTGAACGTATCTAAAACCGTATATATGCCTGATGTGGTGCATTTAAAAATAACACCTGAGTCTCCGCTATCTCCACCATAACTTGCCATGCCATACAGGTTCCCATCTTTGCCCTGAATAAGATTACCGTTAGGGTACATACCATTTGGGCCATAAAAAACAACCAGGTTATTAATTGTTCCTGAAGGAGTACATTGGAAGATAGTACCGTATCCATATCCACCACCATACGTTGTCATACCGTATAGGTTGCCATCAGATCCCATTATCAGGTCTCCATAAGGTGTAGCACCATTGGAATCATTAAAGTATGCAATTGTAGTGAGTGAGCCTGATGCAGTGCATTTAAAAATAGTTCCGTAATCTGCGTGGCCACCATCGCGTGTCATTCCATACATATTACCGTCAGACCCTTGTATAAGGCTACCGAATGGAGCTGCCCCGGTTGAACTATTAAATTCCGTTACACTGGAATATGATTTTGTTGAAGGGATGCATTTAAATATATTACCATCACTCGATGCACCGCCACGGGTAGTCATTCCCCATAGTTGTATTTGCGCATCAGTGAAAATACTTATACTCGTAAAAGCTAAAAAAAGCAGGGTGATTTTCTTCATACTTGACTTATATATACCAGGTTACTAAAAATCTTAAGTAAATATAGAGAAAAAAGAAGAAAAGACAAATTTAAACGGTATTTCAGCTTTACTCCGAGGAGTGATCCCGGCGAGATTCGAACCCACGACCGACAGATTAGAAATCTGTTGCTCTATCCAGCTGAGCTACGGGATCAGATTGTTTCCTATAGTCCCAGTCGGGGTGGCCAGATTCGAACTGACGACCTCCTGCTCCCAAAGCAGGCGCGATAACCAGACTACGCTACACCCCGATTTTTTATAGAACTTTTAATAAAGGGCGCAAAGATAAAGAAATAGCAATTACATAGATAGATTTAATTGAAATGTATTAAAATATTCTGCAATGGCCTGTCAATATTGGGCTTAGCTGATTATTTTCTTGTCCCGGGCAAAATTAAAGCGTATAAAGCTGGTAAAAGCCCTTAAATATGCCCTGCGCTTAAGTATATATACCGAATTACCACTTATGGAAAAAACTGTAAATACTATTAAACGACTTAGAATAAAGAGAAAACTCAATATATCACTTAAGATGAATTGCCACCAGGAGCCATTTTTTTGAAAATATTTTATTTTACTTATTATTTGGTTGGGAATAGTTATAAGCTGCTTATTCACAGAGCTTTTACCGCCATGATGGATAATTTTAATGCCCGGGTAGTAAACTATTTTCTTTCCGGCTTTGAAAGCCCTGTAGCACAGGTCAACATCCTCCATCCAGAATAAATGTTCATCCAACCCTCCTAATTTATCAGCAAGTGTTTTCTTTAAACATAATGCTGCACCCGATGCCGCCTGAATTTTTTCAGGAGCTGCATATACTTTTTTATGTTTAGTCGAATGAAGATAGAACAGTTCGAGTAATATATTTGTTACACGTGGAAAGTTCCAGGCAGAAGATTGAAAAGAACCATCGGTATTTGAAAGGCCCGGGGCTAAGATTCCGATATCGGTATTAGCTGAGAGGTAATCTGCCATATTACGCAATGCATCATTGCCTGTTATTTCAGTATCAGGATTTAATAAAAGAATAGCATCGCCATTGGCTTCTTTTATTCCCTGGTTGTTGGCTGCTGAAAAACCTGCATTATTCTTATTGGAAATAATTCTGACTGAAGGATATATTGTCCTAAGCTTTTCAATAGTTCCATCAGTAGAATTATTATCTACAACAATTATTTCAAATACTACGGCTTGTTGCAACAATATGGATCGTATACATTTATCAAGGTAATCCCAAACGTTATAACTAACTATAACTATGCTTATTTCAAGTTTCTGATGCATAAAATTATTGTCAGGCAGACTTATTTTCCCTTATCAGGTTCTTGTACTTCTCCCGGTTCTTGACAATGTATGTGGGGAAGGTGTCATCAAGCGGAACAAATTTGTAAGTAAAGTCTCTTCCAAAAATATCTCTTCCTTCGTCCAGGGCTTGTTCAATCTTCTTGGGGTCTTTATACTCTGCTGTATTGTATTCTGAATGAGCAAAAGCCTCAAGTTTTTTGATGATCTTTTCTACCCCGCCAAGAAAACTGAAATGCCATCCACCATTTTCAACGGTATAAATGTTTTGCATGAGTTTAATCTTCCACTGAAGTATTTTTAACCTGGAATACATCCTTACTATCAACCTGTCTGAATAAAGCCCCAGGAACTGAATGCTTATATACCGGAGTGTTTGCGGAGATATTTTACTGTTATATGATGCCATTATGGTTCCGCACCATGCATAGTTTCCGCTATTGCTGGTATTTATACAATTGATAAAATAATAGAATGATCGCTGGCAAAATATTTTAATCCCGCTTTTATTTTTAAAAGCCTTTATTTTTTCAGGGTCAGGTATTTCATCAACGTCTGAAATAAGAATGGTGTCTCCGGGCTTGGCTGTTTTCAATCCTTCAGCTATCATTTCACGTTGGTACCGTTCAAGTGTCCATGCCGAGCTGGCATCAATAGCTGGAAAGGTGTCTATGATTACGTGGATTATTTTATCAGCAAAAGCAGCGTACCTTGATTTATTTTCATTGTAAAAAAGAGGCTTATCATTACCCTGATGGGTTTTGGTAGCCTCAACAAGCACAAATTTATCGACTACATCATTCAATGTGTTTAATCGAATTTCGAGTATATCAAGTTCATTAAAAAAGGTAAAGCAATCGAAAACCATTTCAGTTGAATTATAACGCGTATAGTGTAAAATTATACTTTCTAAGCAAATGCCCGCTTTTGTTTTATAAATAGCAAAACAAGTTTAATAAATACATTACCATGTTTATGCTTGTTTATTTCAGGGTATTTATTGCATGCCGCTTCAAATCTTCCTGAATTTTCTTTATTTGAATTCATTGCACTTTTATATGCCTCGTATGTGCGTACCCTGAAGAAAAGGTTTAGTTTCATTTTTTGCCGGCCGGAAAGCGCTTTTCTGAATGAGGCAAAATGAGCATTATATAATAGCAGGTGAGTAGTAATAATGGGGTCGATATGTAGCATGGAAAACTGCCTTTTAGAGATATTGGCACTTGAAGCAGACCCACTATGCGCACCAGCCCTGAAATAGGTTAGGGCTTGAGGAATGTATTTCATACCGTACCTGGTGGCAATTCGAAGAAAATATTCCAGGTCGCATATTTGAACCAGGTCAGGGTTAAAATACCCTAATTCTCCAGCCATTTCTTTCCTGAACATAACAGTGGTGGGCTCTCCGATAAAATTCATGCAAATGTGATCTACTGTGAATTTTGTTATTTGCTCCGGCGTCAGGGCAATTGGTTTTTCTTCATGTATACCCAATTTAGAGAATGTCAGGGTTTCATTCAATGAGTAATTTTTTGAAGCTTCATCAATTGATTCTTCAAAAACAAGCCTTCTGCCGGAGGTTATAATTTTGTCTCCGTCAGAAATACTTTCAACCATTGCGCTGATACAATCTGAATCAAAATAATCGTCCTGGAAAAGAAATTTTATCCACTCTCCTTTGGCAAGATCCATGCACCTGTTCCAGTTCCCTACCAGGCCAAGGTTTTTCTCGTTCCGAATTAGTTTTATGCGACTATCTGATGCAGCATATTTCTCAATTAACTTGCAGGTATTATCAGTTGATTTATCGTCAACTATCAATATTTCAATGTTGGCATATGTTTGTTGAATAGCCGACTCAATACATTGAGCTAAATATGCCGAACCATTATATGTAGGTATACAAATGCTTACCAGTGGGTTATTCATACATATTATATTAACTTCTTTTATGTTTTAATGTACCCCAAATAATTGCCAGGCGACTGACAATATTAAACCAGAGATCACTCGCTATATCATTCTTGCCAGTCAGCCCGTTGAAGAGATCAGCCGGTATTGTATACAATCTCTTTATCTGTTTTATGTAATGAGAAGGGAAAGGATCAAATCCCATTACAACCATACTCCACCACCTTTCTCTTATATATCCGCGTGTAATTATTTTCTTTTTTATTAAAGGGAATCCTTGTTCAATAAGTTTTTTTGCATCCATTAAAGCATAGTTATACTGGCATTGACCGGGCACAGAATACATTGCCTTTATTTCCATAGAATTATTCATAAGGTATTGGCTTAGGCCAATTTCATATGTTTCAATTACACCTGCATTATCGGTTATAATTCCATTTTTTGTAAAATAAGCAAGAACAAGGGGAATGGCTTTTTTATTGATGACAAGGAAATATGATTGAAGGTGGTGTTTCAATAAATAGGAATCTGTAAATCCTGCAACATCAGAGCTGTCCTTATCAAGCCATTGGAAGAATGGGTCAAGCTTTCCAAATAATATACAAGAGTCATTCACAAGGCCTATTCTATCGTACCCTGATAGATCATATTCTTTTAATGCTTTGTACCACAATCCGAAATCATACCCTTCATTACTAAAGAGTTGCAACTGTATTTTATTTTCTGAAAGAAAAGCCTTATCAACACTTTGAATTTCTTTCTCAGTGGTTGCAAAAACTATTTCGGAAAAATGATTGCTTAATTCTTTTAAATAGAATTTTACGTAGGCCGGAATATTGCCTTCGGTAAAATAGCTGCTGAAAAAACAAACCGACCTCATTTAAGTATATTTCTGATGAAGCGATAAGGCCATAAAAGAATAACTCCCAACCGATAGGTCATAGAACTGTTTATTCCTTCATACTTTTTATTCTCTTTGTAATATTCAAATAACATATCTGGCTGAGAGAAGTATTTTGTATAAATACTTTCATGCTTTATATATATGGCTGTGCGAAGCCGTCTTTGCTTGGCTTCATCCAGGTCAGTATTTCTCGATGTATCCTTTAAGCGATAATAAAAAAGAACTCGTGGAATCTGAAATACTCTATCTGTTTCGGTAAGAAATGAAAGCCAGAAGTCCCAATCTTCAAATCCTTCCACCATTTTAATATCGTAGCCGGATGTTTTATCAAAGTCAGCTTTTTTAAACACCGCTGAACAAAAAATAAGATTTTCAATTAAAAGGTTTTTATAAGAATACGGCGGAAGGTTCCATTTGCCTCGCTTTTTGCCGAATAATGCTGCCCGGCAGTAGACTAATTTGGTGTTGGGTTCATTTTCAAAAACTTTAATTGCTTCAGCTAAATAAGCCGGCGCTATTTTATCGTCAGCATCTAATGGTAATATATACTTACCTGTGCTTTGGCCTATTGCATTATTTCGCGTTGCCGATACACCTTTGTTCTCCTGGTGAATGTATTTAAACCTTTTATCTTTCTGAGTATATGTAACTGCAATTTGTTTTGAATTGTCAGCTGATCCATCATCTGCTATAATACATTCCCAATTTGCATATGTCTGGGCTAATACACTATCCAATGCTTCAGCAAGGTACGGAGCAGAGTTATAGCAGGGTACTATTACCGAAACTAAAGGCGTATCAACTATTTGCTGGGGCATATTATTTCTTTAACCGGTCAATTATTTTTCTTAACAGATTTCTTTTGTGACTCTTTTTTTTTGGAACTGCATCAATCTCAGTCTCACTAAAGTATTGTAATTGCACTTTTCTTCTTTCAGTTTTTAAGAATACATCATTTTTGGGGTCAGAACTTATACCATTTAACAAAAATACTGAAACAATTATGTGTATGTGCCTGTAGGATACTTTATTGACTAATATGGCTTTTAAAAAAAAGTCATAATCTGAAATTATAGTTATATCTTCCCTGTAATAACCATAGGTATTAAACAAACTTCGTTTTATAAAAGAAACCGGGTGCCAAAGGGTATCATTGATCATGTGTTCAAATGTTAAGGATTCGGGCATTTGCCCTTTATATTGCTTTCCTGAAGCGTCTTCTATCATCATATCCCCATATAAAATGTCTTCAGTGAAGTTTTGGCTGAAAATATTTTCCAATACATCCGGTGCAAACAGATAATCTCCGCTATTCAAAAACAGGCAATATTCTCCATTAGCTTTCTTTAGGCCTTTATTCATAGCATTGTATATACCGGTGTCTTTTTCTGATACATGATATCTAATAGCCGATTCATTGGTTTTAATAACATCTACACTTCCATCAACAGATCCACCGTCAATAACTATATATTCAAAGTCCTTATAGGTTTGTTCTATGACACTTTTAAGTGTCCTTTGCAGACCAGTTTTATTGTTCAGGTTTATCGTTATTATTGATAACTTAGGCATGTGCTACGCTAATATCTTTTTTACTGCCTGAAAAACTTTTTCAGACGGTATTAAGTTCATATTCAATTCAGATTCTTTACCAAATAAATTTTCCCGGCTTTCTTTATTGCTGATCATATTTTCAAATTCACCAGGCAGTACTACTAACAGCTTAACGCCCATTTCATCAGGGTAGGGGCAAAAGCGGTTGTAATTATTTCCATTTGAAATACAAATGGTTGGAATATTTAAAGCTACTGAAATATGCATTGGCCCAGAATCGCTTGAAATAACCAATGATGCTTTCTGCATGGCTTCAGTAGTTTCAAACAAACTAAATTTCCCAGTACTATCTTGAATAGGTACGTCGCTATTTGCAATAATTTCCCTGGCAACTTCACTGTCACGTTCCGATCCGCATATTAATATGGGTAATTTATAGGTCTGGCTAATATTTTTGCAGAGGGCTGCGAAATTATTTACAGGCCATTTTCTGTTTTGATGACCTGCACCCGGAAAAATAATAATATACCCACCTCTTTCACTGTTTGAAACTGGTAGATTAATTGCAGGTTTCGTGACACTTAGTTTTTTATTCAGAACGGCTTCAAAGAAATATTTGTTCCTGTAAAATTCGAACATGTTTTTTTGCGAAGGTTCTATTAACCGACTATAGCGTTTATTATTTTCCTCTTTTTTTTCTGCACTAATGTTAACCGTGTCTCCATTGTAACCTACAATTTCTCTGGCTCCGCTATGCAATGCTAGTTTGTCGCTTTCATCAGTCCTTGAATAAACAGGGTGCAATAAAATAGCACATTGTGTTGCCTGTAATTTTCTGTAAATCGAAAACCTATACGCATTGGAATGTAGCAAGGGCACATTTACCCAAATAAACTCAGAAATGAATCTGCAATCAAGTTTCTCTGCCAGGTCCTTCCATAAAATGTTACCGCACAACACAATCTTTCCTGAGTTTTCTCTTGCTCTATAAACATCTTCAATGAAGTTCCTGAATAAGATGTAATCACCTATTCCATCAAGTCTTAAAATAATAGTGTCGGTATTATTTTGTTTGGCTTTTTTAGAATAGAATGCCTTTTCTATTGAATCAGTGAGCGTGTATTTAAGCTTTCGCCTGCCTTTATTCACAATTTCATTAATTGTGCCCATACTTTATTTGCCCTCTTTTATAAACTTATTTTCAATAAAGGCATAATCTTCTTCAATAAGCGATTTACGCGAAGCAGGTGCAGACTCAGAGAAAAACCTTCCGGATATCTTTTCAGCAATTGATTTCTTTCTCGGAGTAATAGTGGCTGTAAATAACTTACTATCTATTTCATGATCAGTTATCAGGTGCAGATTATGATTATTGGAATAGAGTTTTTTGTTGAACTGTCCTGCAATAAAATTTAAAGATTCAAGTGTGAAAAATGCTATATGTTGACCCGATAAAGGCGCCCTGTACCACCATGTATCAAATTCATTGGGGGTAGAGGGTGCGAGAAGTGTGGAAAAGAAAATGGAGGGCGCAAATGAAAGCATCTTTTTTACTTCGTCAATTGGGTTTACAAGGTGTTCGAAAACTTCAAACGCAGTAACAAGGTCAAATGTTTTTGCTTCAATGTCTGACAGATCAAAGTGCTGAGCAAACAGGTTTTTACAATGTGTATCGTAGCGATAAAATGAAAACCCTTTATCGCGCATTAAACGGACAAACATTCCATACCCACCACCGTAATCGAGAAATTGTTTTGCATTGCCGAAAAAACCTGATATGACCTTTTCTGTAGTTGCTGATAATTCAATATTACGACCTATTAAGCCAATATCAAGTGTGGCAATGGCATCACTATATGCTTCATTCAGCCAATATGGTTCTTCCGTTTGAATAAATCCACAGGTGTTACATTTGAAATAAGCCACATCGTACTTGTTTAGTACTTTTCCCTTGTAAAAAGGTGCAGATTCAGAATTGCAAATTTTACACTTCATTTCAAATAGTTTTAATAGCTTCCTGAAGTTTCAATTTAAAGTCTTCCTTAAAGTAATTAAAAGAGTTAAAGCGGGTAGTTTCTTTCAGGACGAGTTTGCTTTGGGCTTTTAATTCAGATACTGATAAATCTTGTGATTTCTGTACTGCACTACTTACTGATTCAATGGTCAGTTCATCTATAAGAATACCATAGCCGTTGAGGTCTATATCAGCATTTTTAGAAACAACGGGCACTAACCCTCCGTTAGCCATACATGTTAGTACAGCCGGTGAGTTCCCTTCTGATGCGCTTGGGTAAATTACAAATGCACAACTCTGCAATATCTTTTTAAAAGAATCTGATTCTACATTTACAAACCCATGATACTTGATATTAGAAGATGACTTAATAAGAGGACTATAAAGCTTAAAAAAATCAACCTCATTTTCAATGTCGCCACAAATATGCAGTGTACAATCTTTACGTTCAGTAAAAGCATCTATGACCAAATCCAGCCCTTTATGTATGGCTCCATTACTTCCAAACCAAATAAAATTCTGCTTGGCTGTAGCCCATTCATTATCTGTCCTGGTTATATTGTGTTTGATAAATACAGGCGCATGAATGGAACTGATATTTTCTTTTCTGTATGTTGACCTGGAAAAAGTGCTGCCGTGTAGAATTATCCAGTCTGCAAATTCGTGCTGTAAAACCCAATCTTCCTTAATATATCTTGAAGATGTTAATACTATTTTACCATGTTTTTTATAAAAATCATCAACACGTTTAATGGTAGCTGTATTTGAGAATAACGGATTACATCCGGTACCGAACCAAATAACCTTAGGTTTTTTTGAGCTACTGCGTTTGCTTAAAACGCTATCGAGTGATTTACCTAAACCAATTACTATATCGTAGGTATTAAACCTGTCCTCAATATCATCTGAATAATTAATTACGTCTACATTATACCCCAGGTCACGCAAGGTTTCAGCTATAATAGCTGTGGTTAACCTGTTTGTGTGCCGCTCATCGGCCTGGTTTCTTGCATCTTCAAACACATTTTGTATATATGAAACCAGGGCGGTTCTATTGTAGGTGGTATTGAATACATTGCATAAAACCTTTGCCTTGTGTGTGGAATTGGATATTGAATACCCAAGCCCTGCCAGTATGTTTCTGATAAGGAGTTTTAGATATTTCATGCAGGAGTGCTTGTGTGTTTTACCATTAAACTTTTCTCCACTCTATTACCGGTAAAATAGCCCCGTTTCTTCCTTCTGTAGTTTTAGCAACCGGGCTTATAGAATCAAAAACAGAGAATGTTGTTTCATATTCAAAAACATCCAGAACTTCTACTTTAGGAATTGCACTGGCTGCAGTAACGGAATAGTCGCCACCACGCAGAATATTCATAGGCAGCTCTATCAAATATTTATACGTTCCTTTTTGCCATACTTTAGTGTTGCTCTCAACAGGGTCTACGTCTTTTATACAGCTGGTGAAAATAACACCATATTGAAAATGATTCAATTGAATAGTTGCATCATACCCTCTGCCTTCCTGTAAAACCTCAAACTCAATTTCAACAAAGCCTTTATTTTCATTGTTCAGTTCCGAAACAGATAGTGAATTATTATTGAGTATCCGAATACTCCTTATTTTCAATTTTGCGTTGGCTGAAGCCGGTGAATCATCTCTATAACCACCTGTATTTTTTTTGCCGGCGTGTAAGTAAGAATTTATAATTGCTTCAGTGTCTCCTATTTCTTTCAGCCTGCCTTTTTCCATAATGGCAACCCTATTGCAAAGCGCAGTTACTGTAGCCATGTTATGACTAACGAAAAGAACTGTCCTGCCATGTTTGGAAACATCCTCCATTTTACCAAGGCATTTTTTTTGAAAAGCGGCATCGCCAACAGCCAGTACTTCATCTATAATTAAAATATCGGGCTCAAGGTGTGCCGCAACGGCAAAAGCCAAACGAACATACATGCCACTGCTATAACGCTTTACAGGAGTATCAAGAAATTTTTCTATTTCAGCAAAAGCTACTATCTCATCAAATTTGGCCTGTATCTCCCTCTTTCCCATTCCAAGTATTGATCCGTTCAGGAAAATATTCTCCCTACCGGTAAGTTCAGGATGAAACCCTGTACCTACTTCAAGTAAACTACTTACTCTTCCGTTTATGGTTACACGCCCCTCAGTAGGGTCAGTAATACGGCTGAGAATTTTAAGCATAGTTGATTTACCAGCTCCATTCCTTCCTATTATTCCTAATCTTTCTCCGGCATTAACCTCAAATGAAACATCTTTCAATGCCC
Source organism: Bacteroidia bacterium (assembly GCA_035486275.1). Lineage (GTDB taxonomy): Bacteria > Bacteroidota > Bacteroidia > JABEUT01 > JABEUT01 > JABEUT01. The sequence continues at coordinate 36,301 of DATHNG010000063.1, read as the reverse complement.
AGAATTCTTCTGTAGTAGGTCGCGTACTTTTCTCACCACTGAAAACCTTTTTTACGTTGTTGGTCATTACATCCCGTAATGCAACATAGCTTTCTTTCGCCTGGTGTTGCAGGATGTATTTCTTACTCAGTTTTTCTATTTTAATTGCCGGCTCCATTAAATAACATCTGCAAATGAATGTTCTGTTTTACGGAAATACCATATTCCAATAATCAAAAAGAAAAAACTTACCACAATTGAAATAAGGAACCCGGGCAGGTAAATAGTGCTATTGCTGCCAATAATACACCACCTGAAACCATCAATAACACTAACCATTGGGTTAAGTGAGTAAACAAACTTTAATGCCTCGGGTATTCTACTACTATTGTATATATAATCGCTACTGAAAGCTACCGGGGAAATATATAAACCAATTTGTACAATGAAAGGAACAATAATACGGAAATCGCGATACTTTACATTGAGTGCGCCAATAAATAGGCCTGTTCCTATAGCTATAATAATTGCTAATAATAAAAATAGCGGTAAAAAAAGTATTTTCCAATCAGGCACAAAGCGATAGAAACACATTATAACTACCAGCAAAGCAAGTGAAATACAGAAATCAATTAGCGCCACAATAATTGTGCTTAAAGGCACAATCAACCTCGGGAAATATACTTTAGTGAGTAGGTTTGAATTAGTGACCAATGAATTACTTATTTCACTGAATGCTCCCGAAAAAAACTGCCAGGGTAATGCCGCTGCCGACACTAATAAAATACGAGGTACACCAACTGGCACCTGAGAACTGAATAGCCAGCCGATAAACCACATTACAAGAATGGTGAATAGTGGTTTTATAATACTCCAGGCCAGGCCAATTGCTGTTTGTTTATAGCGGACCAAAACATCGCGCCAAGCCAGAAAGTAAAAAAGTCCCCGGTAATTCCATATATCCTTCCAATAATGCTTAGCTTTTGCCCCAGGCTCAATAACAATGCGGTTGCTCACTTTCTGGTATAAGAATTAGTTGCTCAAAGTTACTGAAATTTGTGCACCTCCAAGCGGGTAAATAAGGCATTTGCCAACGTCTTTTTGTTAAATTCGCATTAGGCATAGAACGTATGTGAATATGCTATTATTATAATACCGCTTATGAAAGATATTGCTGAACAGATAAAAGCATATAACGCTGGCCGCATTCCGGAAATATTAGCGTTGAAGTATAAAGCCATGCGAGAGGATAAATACAGGTTCTATCGTGCTATTCCTCATGTGTTATATGGCGATATACCCAAAAAATCATTTTTATTCGATGCACCAAATGCATGGCTCTGTGGCGACCTTCATCTAGAAAACCTTGGGAGTTATAAGGCAGATAACCGCCTGACCTATTTCGGCGTAAATGATTTTGATGAGTGCATTTTAGGCTCCTTTTTTATAGATATTTCAAGAATGTTGACCAGTATTTATGTCTCAGCAGATGGATTAAAGCTGAATGTAAGTGATGCTGATGCCCTTTGTAAAGTATTTACAGATGCTTATTTCAATAGTTTAAGGCAGGGCTATATACGCGAACTGGAGGCTGAAACCACAACGGGTATAATGAGAGACTTTCTGCAAAAGGTTCAAAAAAGAAAGAGAAAGGATTTCTTGGAAAAGAAAACCAGTAAAAAAAAGATCTTGATTGATGGCACACATACAGTACAAATACCAGGAAAAGAAAAAAATAAAGTAGCCGAGCATATTGAGAAATGGGCTAAGGGAACCAGTGATCCGGAGTTTTATAATGTGCTTGACGTTACTTTTCGTATTGCTGGCACATCAAGCCTTGGGCTTAACAGGTATGCGGTATTGGTTGAAGGCAGGGGAGGATATGATGGCCGCTTTTTGCTCGACCTGAAGGAGACATTACCATCATGCCTTGGCGGAGTTATTAAAACCAAACAGCCAAATTGGAAAACCGAAGCCGATAGAATAGTTGAAGTACAGAAAAGAACACTTTCGGCCCCACCTGCATTACTGGCAAGTATAAATATTGATAAGAAAAACTATGTATTGAAAGAATTGCAGCCCGTTGCCGATAGAATACATTACCCTTTATTTGCGGCTAATCCTAAAAAGCTGAAAACGATATTGGAGCAAATGGGTAGCATTTGTGCATGGAGCAATTTAAGAGGAGCGGGAAGGGATAATTCAGCAATTGCCGATGAATTGATTGAATTTGCAAATAAGAATGAGAAGCTTAAAAAAGAGCTAATGGATAATGCATATACAACACTAAAAACTACTACTGATTACTATAAGTTGTACTGTACTGCCTATGATAAGGGCCTTTTTAGAACTGTAAAAAAATAAACTAGCCTATTTTTACTCCCATAACGCATATATCATCCGTTTGGGCATAGGAATTCTTCCACTTTTCAATGGTAGAATCTAATGTTTGTTTTTGCTCAGCACATGTAGTGTTGGAAATGGCGACAAGCATATCACGGAAAGCTCTCGAAGTAAATTTTTTATTTTTCTCTCCTCCAAACTGATCCTGGTAACCGTCAGATGAGATATAAATAGTATCGCCTTTTTTCAACTCAATAGTTTGTGTGGTAAATACTGTTTCCATTTTACCTTCCTGGTAGCCTATTGGTTGTTTGTCTGCCAACACTTCCACCATATCGCTTCCATGTGGCCTGAATTTTGGGTTCTGAACCGGAGTACCATTAATACCCTTTCTTACCAGGTATAGTGAATTATTAGCTCCGGAATATTGCAGTATATTCTTATCTCTGTCCCATATACAAATGGCCATATCCATTCCATCGCGTGAAACTGATTCCTGCCCTCTCTGTTTTAGTTGCCTTAACAGGTTATAACGTACCTGGTTCAATATTTCTCCCGAATTGCTTAACACTTTATTTTCAATGATTACCTGGTTCAGCATACTGTTACCGATCATACTCATAAAGGCTCCGGGCACACCATGACCTGTACAATCAACCACTGCAAAAATTACCTTACTACCTTCTTTATGGCACCAATAAAAGTCACCGCTTACAACATCCCTGGGTTTGTAAAGCACAAAATAATCGCCAAGTGAATCTTTTAAATATTCTTCAGACGGAATAATAGCGCTTTGTATCTTACGTGCATAGGCTATACTGTCGGTTATATCCTTGTCTTTTTCCTGCAACTGGCCGTAGGCGGCATCTACATATTTTTTTTGTTCTTCAATAACCTTCTTCTGTTCATTGGTAACTTTAAATCTTCTGAAAAGAAGGAACAAAAAGATAAGTACCAGGCCAAGCCCTACTGAAACACCTGCAGTTGCAAGTTTCTGGCGTTTATCCTGTTCTGCAGCTACAGCCATTTCCTTTTGCTGTTCAAGAAATTTTTTATCATCGTCATATTTGGTTTCGAGCTTACCAAGCGCTTTTTCCTTTTCATCACTGAAAAGAGAATCTTTTAATGTTAAGGTTTTATCAAGGTATTTAGCGGCCATTTCGTATTCACCCGCTTTCAGGTAAGTATGGCCGAGGTATTTTGCATTCAGCATTTTTTCATCAAGTACTCCAAGGCTATCGGAAATATTATAGGCCTGCAGGTAATAAAAAATGGCACGATCATAGTTATGTTGCAAAGAATAAATAGCTGCCAGTCCCTGGTTTCCGTTCATAAGGCCCATTTTACTACCTGTTATGGAAGAAGCTATTATTCCATTATTTTCATATACCCGGGCACTATCGAGCAAAGCATCATGAGCAATATATATGGTTCGCCCGTTATTGACATAACTGAATCCTTTCTTGTCAGAATCGCTTTCGAAGATGTTTATGAATGCCTGGCCAACATTGCCTAAATTATTTGCGAGATTACCTGATGCACCTATTTTTCTGCTTAAAGCAATTGCTTTAAAAGAATACTCAAGCGATTTATCATTTTTACCTAAAGACATATAACAGGTTCCTATATTTGAATAACCCAGTGCTACGTTTGCATCTTTGTGTAAGGTACTATCTATTTTAAGCGATTTTAAATGGTTTTCCAGCGCCTTTAAATGATTGCCTTGTAAGTCGTAAATATTGGCAAGATTATCTTCAGTTGTTGCAATTCCATCATCGTTATTCTGCTCGTGATATATCCTCAGCGCATTAAAATAATAACTCTCAGCTTTTTCATAATTACCTTCATCCTGGTAGTTAAGCCCGATATTATTATATAGGTCAGGTATTGTATTTTTTCTTGATATACTATCAATTGCCAGTGCTTTGAAATAATAATTTGTACTTAGCGAATAATGATCTTGCTCGGCCGTAATGTTACCAAGGACGTTATAGATAGATGAAAGCCGTTTATTATTATTGTATGTACTGCATAAAGCAAGTGCACTATCTTCATATACCAATGCTGTCGAAACCTCTCCTTTCAGGTCGTGGTACAGGCCTACATCATACATGGCGCATATAATACCTTCAGGCCATGAGATCTTTCGGGCTAATACAAGTGCCTGCTGGCTAAGGGTGAGTGAAGAATCCGGATTACTGTTCTCAAGTAAATATGCCAGTTCAAAATAGGAACGTACTTTCCCTGTATCAGGCGTAGCATTAGTCAGCACTGTTTTCAAAGAATCTATCTTATGCTTTTGACCGAATGAAGGATTACAGACCAGAAGAAAAAATGCAAGTACCAGGGAGAAGGTTTTCAATACGACTATATTAGGTATGCAAATATATAATACCTTATAAATAACAAAACCCCGATTATTGCTAATCGGGGTTTTGTTGGCAGTTTTAAGAATCCGGGCTGATTATTTCTTGTCAGCAGCCTTGGTTTCGGTCTTTTTGGCTTCTTTCTTAGGTGCAGCCTTCTTATCATCTTTCTTTACTGTTTCTTTCTTTTCCGTCTTTTGTTTGTCTTGTTTTTTGCTTTTTACAATTGGACTTGCAAAAGATACACCGGTGAACAGAACCAGTGAAGCGAGGATTAAACTTAAGTTTTTCATGACAGTTTTAATTTAATTGGTTATTTATGAAAGCAAAACTACAGTGGCAGAATGAAGGAAGCGTGAAGAGAACTCCGCACTATGTTAAAATTCCTTAAAAAGGATATATTTGGAGAAACAAACCTATCTCATGAAAAAAATACTGATACTAATTGTTGCTGTTACGGTAGTTGTTGCTGTTAAGGCACAAAGCATTGAGAACTCAAGCGGCTCTTCAACCGGCTCTATCAGTTCCGACGGAACCATTGAGAACTCAAGCGGTTCTACAGTTGGTAAAATCAGTTCTGATGGAACTATTGAAAACTCTAGTGGTTCAACCATTGGCAAGATCACTTCAAGCGGCGAAATTGAGAACTCAAGTGGCTCTACCGTAGGTAAAGTTAATTCCGATGGAACGGTTGAGAACTCAAGTGGTTCTACTATAGGAAAGATTAGTGACGACGGATCAGTTGAAAATTCAACTGGTTCTACCATCGGTCGTGCCAGCGGAGTGAAAAAAGAATGGGCAGCGGTAGTCTTCTTTTTCTTTCACTTTAACTGAGAACTCTTTAATTTTTTGGCGGGTGAGGAGGAGGTGGTTCTATTTTGGTCATCTCTTCAACAGAATGAACAAGTGTATCTAGCTCTTCAAGGGTTGTAAATACATTGGGTGAAACCCTTATGCCATTTACAGCATGATAATCCGTAATTGTAGTTACAACAATTTTAGCATCATTATAAAGCTTTTCTGAGATGGCGCGAATTGGCCATCCCATAACATCAAGGGTAGCCAGCCCGCAAGCAAACTGCGGATGCATAGAGGTATATAGCTTTATCTTGGGCAGATTTTTTACCTTATTGCACCAATAATCTTTCAGGTAACGTATACGTGCTTCCTTACGGGGCCCGCCAATTTTTTTATGAAAATCAATTGCACTGTCAATAACCATTTCGGCTACGGTTGAACGTGTACCAAGGTTTTCGAACTTTCGGATATCGCCACTTGTAGGATCGGGAGCAGATAAAAGCGCCCAAACGTTCTTGATCTTCTCCTTTTTTACGTACATCATACCTGTTCCGAAAGGTGCCCCAAGCCATTTGTGAAGCGAGGTGGCAAAATAGTCGCAATCCAGATCAGGTATTTTAAACTCTATTTGCCCGAATGTCTGGGCTCCGTCAACAATTACCTCACAACCTTTCTGATGGGCTATGTCGGTAATTTTCTTTACAGGTACAATTTGCCCTGTCCAGTTAATAAGGTGAGTAATATGAACTATTTTTGTTTTTGATGTAATTACCTTAGTATAAGCTTCAACCATTTGCTGGTCATCTTCAACCGGAAAGGTAAAATCTTCTATCCACACCAGTTTAATACCATCCCGTAATTCTCTTTGCCTCCATGCATTCAGCATGTTAGGGTAGTCGAAATTGCTTAACACTACTTCATCACCTGCCTTCAGGTTAAGGCCAAATATTATTGTGTTAAGCCCTTCGGTAGAATTCCGGTTTATGGCAATTTCCTCAGCGCTGCAACCTGCCAATTCAGCCAACTTCATCCGCAATGGCTCTCGGCCTTCATCCAGCCTGCGCCACATGGTAAAAGTAGGTGCTTCGTTAGCATATTTATAATCAGTAATAGCAGCTTCCTGTATGCTATTAGGTTGTGGGTTTATGCCTGCACTATTCAAATATATAAGCTCCTTTGAAAGGCCATAAGCTTCCCGTACTCCTTTCCAAAAATCTTCGTCAGTAGCCGCTTCAGATGGTGTAAGCTTCTCAAAACGCTTGAACTCTTCACTTGCAAAAAGTTTACTAAAGGGCGAAACAGATAAAAAACCTGCCGTAAGCATTGACTTACCTAAAAATTCCCGCCTTGATAACATAAAATTGTGAGTTGGTGGAAAGCTAAAGTAGATAAAAATATAGCTTTTACAACACGATTAGGGCAGAATATGCAGAATATCGGCCAGACCATCAAATTAGGTCGCTTAATTCATTTTGAGCATTTTGCGGCTAACATGGAAAACTTTTTTACTTTTGCGTTCCTTTTTAAGATTAGGAGAGGTGCCTGAGTGGCCGAAAGGAGCAGTTTGCTAAACTGTCGTACGCCCAACAGCGTACCGGGGGTTCGAATCCCCCCCTCTCCGCTGACGCAAAGGAACAGGCTGTAAACATAATTTGGGTCAAATTCATACAACCTAAGGCAGGAACTTCCTTTCATTTTGTGTTCCGATCATAAAAATAAACATGCTGATACATAATAAACAAATAGCTATTATAGGCGCAGGACCAGGCGGGTTAACTTTAGCAAGGCTTTTACAACTACAAGGCGCAAATGTAAAAGTGTATGAAAGAGATATTAATAAAGAAGCCCGTGTGCAGGGTTCCCCGCTTGATATGCATGAAGAATCTGGGTGGGTAGCTTTACGCAAGGCCAATTTAACAGAGGAGTTTAAAAAGAATGTCCGTAAAGGGGCGGATAAAAAAATCATTGTAAATGAACGTGCAGAAATAATTTTCAGTGACCATGAAACCATACCTGGTGAAAATATAGTCAATGAGCCTTCGCGCCCCGAAATAGACAGGGGCGTATTGCGAAAAATATTTCTCGAATCCTTACAGCCGGAAACAGTTGTGTGGGAAAGTCACTTTCTTTCAATGGAGAAACAAAATGAAGGATGGCTGTTGCATTTTAAAAACGGCTCATCTGCATATTCGGAGATTGTAGTTGCAGCTGATGGCGCTAATTCTAAAATCCGCCCATATGTTACAAACAGTAAAGCTTTTTATTCCGGTGTTACAATGGTTGAGATAAACGTTGATAATGCAAAAAATTCAATCCCTCATATTTATGCTTTGCTCAATGGAGGGAAAATAATGGCTTTCGGAAATGAGAGATGTTTATTGGGAGGCCAAAAAGGCAATGGTGGCCTGGGTTTTTACGCGAGTTTCAAACCCGATGAAAACTGGGCGGCAAATAGCGGCATAGATTTTTCTGATAAAGCACAATTGTTGGCATGGTTTAAAAAAGAATATAGTGAATGGAGCAGTATTTGGTATGAACTATTTGAGAATGCGGTAATACCTGTTATTCCACGCCCCATTTATTGCATGCCTTTAGATCAAACATGGGAAGCCTTGCCCAACCTTACATTGCTTGGCGATGCCGCGCATGTAATGCCTCCTTTTGCAGGAGAAGGTGCAAACACGTCTATGTTTGATGCGTTGGAGTTAAGTGAGTGCTTAACGTCTGACAAATACAATACTTTGCAGGAAGCCATTTCCTTTTATGAAGTAAGTATGCGCAAAAGAGCATCAAAAGCAGCAAAGCAATCGCTTGAAAATGGCGAGCGGATGCACTCAGATGGTGCACTTGAAAAAATGCTAAGGTTTTTTGGTATAAAGTAATCCTGCTGCCTTTATAATTTAAACCAATCAATTTTCTAAATTTGGTTCAATAAATACCAACAAAAGTGAAATATTCAACTGTTGAAGAATACCTGGCTTTACAACCAAGCAAGGTAAGAGCCGATCTGGAAAAGGTCAGGCAGATAATGAAAAAGGCAGCACCCAAAGCTGAAGAAGTAATAAGTTATAAAATGCCTGCTTTAAAATACCACGGAATGATTGCCTGGTACATTAATAGAAAAGACTATTGCGGTATTTATGTGCGGCCAAGGGTACTCGATACATTCAAAAAAGAATTGGAATCTTATAGAAAGACAAAATCAGCTTTATATATTCCATACGACAAGCCCTTACCTAAGAAGTTGATAACAGAAATAGTTAAGTGTGCGGTAAAAATGAACCTGGAGGATGATGCGATTAAAAGCAAGAAGACTAAGAAGTAAAAATGACCATTGCTGACCTTGCCCATTACCGATTAATAAACCAACAGGTTACGGAAAAGAAATGCACATCTGTTAAAGAGCTTGTCGGTTGCCTGGGTGCCATACAGGCGCAGGATTACTACATGGCCAAATGGGCAATTGGTGTTCGCTTGAAAAAAAGCACCGATGCATTGATTGAACAGGCAATTGATAATGCGGAGATAATCCGAACACATGTGTTACGACCTACCTGGCATTTTGTAGCCGCAACCGATATCCGCTGGATGCTTGAGCTGACAGCGCCACATGTACGTACAATTTTAAACTCAAATGGTAACAGATTAGGCCTTACGGAGAAGGTGTATGGTAAAAGTCATGATATAATTATAAAAGAGTTAATCGGTGGTAAGCAGTTAACCAGGGAAGAGTTGATGGCAGAGCTCAAAAAGAATAAAATTGCAACCAATGACCTGAGGGCTTTACATATTATGATGCGCGCTGAGTTGGACGGAATAGTTTGCAATGGATCAAGAAGAGGTAAACAGTTTACCTATGCTTTGATGGATGAAAGAGTGCCCAAAGCAAAAAGAATGGATAGGGAAGAGGCTCTAACAAAACTAGCTACCAGATATTTCACAAGCCATGGACCAGCTACTGTGTATGATTTTGCTTGGTGGAGCGGCTTAAAAATGGTTGATGCAAAACTGGCAATAGAATTGATCAGGAAAAGTTTTGATTCACGTATTATAAATGATAAAACATATTGGTTCAACGATTTGGGGATAAAGAAGAAAAAAACGGAAGGCGTTCATTTTCTGCCTGCATTTGATGAATACATAATAAGCTATAAGGATAGAACAACGGTTATGGAACCTGAAATGCTGAAAAGCGCTATTCTGAAAAATGCAATATTCAAGCCCATTTTGGTTATTAACGGCAAAGTGGAAGGTATCTGGACCAGGTCTATTAAGAAAGATAGGGTGGAGGTAGACCTGAATTTTTTCAAATTCGCTAACAAAGTGAATAAACAAGTGCTAGAAGATGCCATTGAATCATATGGGCATTTTATGGGGAGTGAAATTCAATTGAAAATTGGAAAAGTGATTTAGATAGTATCAAAAACTGTTAAAGTAGTAGTACAATGGAAAGCAAAATTAATATGCCTGTTATTGAATTTCAATCGGCTGAAGAATGGCGTACTTGGTTATCAAAAAACTCTGAAGTCTCTAAGGGTGTTTGGCTGAAAATCTTTAAGAAAGATTCGAACGAAAAAACAATTACGTATGCTGAGGCACTTGAAGAGTCTCTTTGTTATGGATGGATAGATGGCCAAAAGAAAAGTTTTGATAAACAGGCATGGCTGCAAAAATTTTGCCCAAGGGGAGCAAAGAGTATCTGGTCTAAAGTAAATATTGCTCATGTTGAACGTCTTACAAAAGAGGGTAAAATGAAGCCACAAGGGCTAAAAGTAGTTGCATTAGCAAAAGCAGATGGACGATGGGAAAAGGCTTATGATTCCCCGAGCAAAATGACCGTTCCTGATGATTTTATAAAAGAACTCAGTAAAGACAAAAAGGCGTATGAGTTTTATAAAACCTTAAATAAGGCAAACCTGTTCTCTATTGCTTTTAGATTACAAACTGCAAAAAAACCTGAGACCCGGCAAAAACGAATGGACGCAATTCTTGATATGCTTTCAAAGGGTCAGAAATTTCACTAGAATATATAGCCTAAGAAAGAGTAAAACTATTCACTAGGCTTTTTCTCTTTTTGCGGCTAACAGGCCTTATTTCAGGCACTTCTAGGTCGCGACAGTTTTTCTTTATATAATTCCCACTAAATGTTAGATTTGCAATTGCAATATAAAATCTGAACTATGAACAGGCTTATCCCCATAAAATCAGTTAACGATATTCCGGCAGAATACAAAGACACACCCATTGGATTATTATTGGAATATCATAATCTGGATCGACCCTTTGAAACATTTCAGACAGCTCAAATGCTGGTTGGCATGTGTATGGACCACCGTAAGCATTTGCATATGCCCGATAACTTTTCTTACATCATTCGTACTGGCGGGGCAAACCTAAGGTATAGTGAGTTCAATGTATCGTTTGCAGTATCTGTAGGTGGCGTGCAGCATATAGCGCTTATAGGGCATAGTAACTGCGGTATGGTAAACCTGGTATCGAAAAAAGAAAACTTTATCAACGGGCTTGTTGAAAAGGGAGGCTGGGAGCAAGATCTGGCTCAAGACCAGTTCATGAACCTGGCACCGATGTTTGAAATTACAAATGCAATTGATTTTACATTGAGTGAAGTTAAAAGACTAAGGCTCCGTTACCCGAAAGTTAAAGTAGCTCCAATGCATTACAGGGTAGAAGATAATATGCTTTACCTGATAAAAGAGAATTAAATATGACAAAGCTTGTAGTTAAAAGTGAAATAATTATAAATGCTCCGGCAGCAAAGGTGTGGGATGCATTAACCAAGCCTGAGCAAACTAAAAAATATATGTTTGGTTGTGAAACTGTATCGGATTGGAAAGCGGGAAGTGAATTATTATGGAGAGGTAGCTATGAAGGCAAAGAAATGGTTTTTGTAAAAGGTAGGATTGTGGAAATTAAATCGCCAAGCTTATTAAAATATACTGTTATAGACCCTAATGCCAGTTATCCTGATATTCCGGAGAATCATTTGAATGTTACCTACGAAGTAAATGCACAAGGCAATCAAACTAAGTTAGTTGTAACACAAGATGGTTTTGAAGGAGCCGCTGAAGGAGAGAAAAGATATAAGGATACCTATAATAATGGCGAAGGTTGGAACCCTATATTGGTTCAGATAAAAAAGATAGCAGAGGAGAACTAACAGCTATACTTCCTTTTCAACAAACTTAATCCCCAGGCTTTCCAGCTCTTTTAAAAGAGGCATATATATCCCCTTCACGGTTGGAATACAAACACCCTTTAAATTTATTTGCCCGTTTAAGATCAATTTGGTAAGTATTCCAATGGGTAAGCCTACCGTCTTAGCCATGGCAGTATGAATAGCATCATCACCTTTCACAACAAGTGATGAGTGAATGGTTTTCTTTTTGTTGTTTATCTCGTATTCAAACTGGTGCTGCATTACTATCATATCAATATCACCGTCTTTCAGTTTCCATTTCTCTTCAAGTAATGCCTGCAATATTTGTGCAGGAGAAACACCTTTTAATTTAATTGGTATCTCATTGAATATACCCAGCCATTCAAGCATGCCCATTATCTTTCCATCAACTGGAATATTTATGTAAGCAGCCAATCTCTTTTTAATATCTCCGTTACCTTGGGGAAGAAATGAATCAGTTAATTCTTTCCAGTTCATTTTCTCAGAACCTTCTACGTGATATGTATCGTCTGTCATTCCCAATTGCACAAATACGTTCCATGCCTCGCAATAGTAAGGCATACGCAATGTGCCACGAATCATGGTAGGAATGTTCTCAATGGAATAGATGCTCCGGTAACTCAGTGAATCACGATTTGCATAGGCTTCAAAATCACCATGCCCTTCAACATTTATTTTCTCGGTACGTGTAAAAAGCTTGTGATATGGTAAATAGGCATACTTGCCATTCTCTATATATTTTGCTGTGCCTTGCCCCGCTAATATTACGTTACGGGGCGCCCAGGTAAATTTATAGCCCCATGGGTTGTCATTCGACTCCGGTGCAACTAATCCACCGCAGTACGATTTAAAGCTCAAGAGTTTTCCACCCTCAGCATGCACATGGTCTATCACTTTCATGGCCGATGCATGGTCAATACCCGGATCGAGGCCCGCTTCATTCATCAATATTATGCCTGCCTTACGCGCTTCTGCATCTAATTCCTTCATCTCAGGCGAAACATACGAAGCTGTAACCATCGATTTCTTTATCTCAACACATACCTTCGCAATCTGCGGGTGCAAAAATGCAGGTAGCATTGATATAACAATATCCGCTCTGTCAATTTCTTCACGTGTACGCTTTGCATCTGCAATATCTAGGGCAATGGGCCTTGCACATTTATGCCCTTGTGTTTTTAACTGAACCAAATCAACAGAAGAATCTGCAACCGTTATTTCGTAGTTGTATAATTCAGCTGCCTTTAAAAGATATTGTATGAGTGATGAGGCTGAACGGCCTGCGCCGAGTATAAGTACTTTTTTCATTTCACTTCAAAATCCAGTAGTTTTTCATCTTGTAAATATGCTTCTAGCCTATCGCCGATTTGCACAGGTCCCACACCCACAGGTGTACCGGTATATATAAGGTCGCCCTGGCGCAGGGTTACAAAACCCGATACATACTCTATAATGGCATCGAAATTAAAAATAACATCCTTTGTATTTCCCTCCTGTACTTTTTTGCCATTAATATCTAATCGGAAAGAGATGTTATTAATGTCCTTGTAATGAGCCAGTGGCATAAATTTCCCTATAACGCCTGAGCCATCAAATGCTTTTGCCTTTTCCCATGGCAAGCCTTTTGCCTTGCATTGTGCCTGAAGGTCACGTGCGGTAAAGTCAATACCGACACTTACTTCGTCATAATATTTATTGGCAAATTGTTTTTGAATGTTTTTGCCATTCTTACACACTTTTAATACAACTTCTACTTCGTGGTGTACTTCTTTTGAAAACGATGGATAGTAGAAAGGTTGATTATCTTTTATAAGTGCGGTATCGGGTTTCATAAAGAAAACCGGCTCCGTTGGAGTTTCCGCTTTCATTTCCTTGGCATGCTCTGCATAATTGCGTCCAATGCAAATTATCTTCATAGGTGTTGTTTTGAATGCGGTAAATATACGGAGATTACAATGAATGAGGCAATAGTGTGTGGAGGGTAGTGCCTGCGACACAAATATGTATGGAGGATGATGTTTCTATTACCAAGCTCTTGCTCCGCTGGAGCAAAATCCAAAGTAAATTGTATTTACGGTAAATAAATTATGTCGATTGTGCCGGAGGCACAAAAGCTTGAGGAGCAAAATCCAAAGTAAATTGTATTTACGGTAAATAAATTATATCCATTGTGCCAGAGGCACAAAAGCTTGGTAGCCCATGATTGTTAGAAATTAAATCATGTGCCAGAGGCACTACCCATTATTCCATTTCTTTGAAAATGTATTCAGGATTATAATCAATATCAAATTTCTTTAACATTTCTAAGTATTCTTCAGCAAAGGTTTTCTTATGATGATGCTCTTCCTGGTTGAGTATGTATTTAACCACTGCATCTGTGTGCGATTTTGAATAGGAAAACGCTCCATAACCCTCCTGCCATCTGAAATTACCACGAACCAGTTTCTCTTTGTTTACCCATTCCGATGAATCTCCTTTAACTAATCTCATTAAATCAGAAAGTGATTGTGTGGGGCGCATACCAAAGAATAAATGCAAATGGTCAGGCATACTATTTATAGCTAATACTTTATGCCCGTTATTATGCACAATGGCTATAATATATTGGTGTAGCCTCTCTTTCCATGAACTACTTATGGTTGCATCTCTATATTTTACTGCAAATACACACTGAATATGAATTTGGGTATATGTATCTGACATTGTTGATGTATCTATTTAAGCCCTTCACGTATTTTCTTGGGCAGGCTGTCGCGCACCAGTTCGTAGGAATGGTCAATGATCTTGCGTATTTGTTTCAGGCTCAAGTTGCCATCGGTGTGCACAGTATTCCAGTGCTTTTTATTCATGTGCCAGCCCGGTTTTATTTCATCATGTTGTTCGCGCAGTTCAATGGCCCTCTCGGGGTCGCATTTGGCATTGAACCGGTTCGGCTCATTTAAACTGGTTATGAGAAAAATTTTGCCCATTACCTTAAAAACCAGGGTGTATTCATCAAATGGAAGAGCCTCCGTAGTACCTCTTTTCTTCAGGCAATATTCGCGCAACTCTTCAATATTCATACGTTCTTATTTATGAATCTTAACCCGCGCTTCATTATAAGCATCCTTAAATTCTTTCGAATCAGGTTTTTGTTTCAATGCATAGGCGTAGTCGTTAGCAGCTTTTTTAAACTCCTTTAGTTGTTCGTAACAATTGCCACGCGCATAGTATGCCATGGTATAGGTTGAATCTAGTTGTATTGCCTTACTGAAATGTTTAATTGCATCACTGAAATTATTCTGCAGATAGTCTATATACCCTATGTTATAATGAGCGAATTTGTAATTGGAATCTACTACTAGCAATTGGCTATATGCATCTAAAGCCCTGGAAAAATCTTGCCCCTGCTGATAGAACATGCCTTTATCATAATAAGGTTCAACGCTACGCGGGTCAATATTCAGTGCGGCATTGAAATAATCAATTGCATGCACATCTCCTTTGCGTGAAAAAATAAGTCCGAGTTGAATGTAGGCGTCAAAGTACGATGAGTTTTGTTCCGTGGCTGTTTGCATACTCGATATTGCTTTTGCCGTATCATGTATTTCAAGGAAAACCAACCCCTTCATAAAATATGCTTTTGCCAGATGGTTATTAACCTTCAGTGCTCTATCTGAAAGGTCCATGGCTTCTTTGTATTTCTTTACATAGAAATAAATTTCACCCAGTTTTAATAATGCTTCGGTATTGGTTGGGTTAAGCGAAACACATTTCTCAAAGGCCGCTTTTGCCTCACGGGTATGCCCCATTATAAAATCCAGATCGGCAAGGCTGCTGTAATAAAAGTCTTTGGTGCTGTCAATCTTTACAGCTTGCGTAAGATCTGCCAGGGCAGGAGCAAGGTTCTTTTGTAATATTTCCAGTTTACCCCTGTTCCAGTATGCATCAGCATCAGCAGCATTGGTATTGATGCGGGTAGTAAGCGCATTTATCTTAGGGCTTAACGTATCAACAGCAACATGGCTTGTATCGCCATGTTGCTGTGCTACTTGTTTGCCTGTGTTATTTCTGCAAGCTGAGAAGAACAATACTGTTCCAACCAGCCCCGGAAGTATAGAGCGGTAAACTAAACTCATTCTGCTTTATTCGCAATGATCGCGTCTTTAATTTTTAGTTCTATTTCCTCAGCCAGTTCAGGGTTGTCGTTGAATATCTGTTTAACAGAATCCCTTCCTTGCCCAAGTCTGGTTTCACCATAGCTGAACCATGCGCCACTCTTCTTTATCACGTTCTTTTCTACACCAAGGTCAACTATTTCACCAACCTTAGAAACGCCTTCACCGTAAAGAATATCGAACTCTGCCAGGCCGAACGGAGGGCACACTTTATTCTTAACCACCTTAACACGTGTGCGGTTACCAATAACCTGTTCGCCTTCTTTCAACTGGCCAATACGGCGGATATCTAAACGAACTGATGCGTAGAATTTAAGTGCATTACCACCGGTTGTTGTTTCAGGATTACCGAACATAACACCGATCTTTTCACGCAACTGGTTAATGAATATGCAACATGCACCTGTTTTGCTGATGGTTCCGGTAAGCTTACGTAATGCCTGAGACATTAACCTTGCCTGTAAACCCATAACTGAATCGCCCATTTCTCCTTCAATTTCGCTACGTGGAGTAAGTGCAGCTACTGAGTCAATTACTATAATATCTATAGCGCCTGAACGGATAAGGTTCTCTACTATTTCAAGAGCTTGCTCGCCATTATCAGGTTGAGATATAAGCAGGTTGCCGATATCTACGCCTAATTTTTGTGCATAAAAACGGTCAAATGCATGCTCAGCATCTACAAAAGCAGCAATACCGCCATTCTTTTGTACATTGGCAATAGCGTGCAATGCCAGGGTTGTTTTACCTGATGATTCAGGCCCATATATTTCCACAATACGTCCCTTAGGGTACCCGCCAACACCCAATGCAAGGTCAAGCGTAAGCGAACCTGTTGAAATTACTTCAATGCTTTCGCCTGCTGCATCGCCCATTTTCATAATGGTGCCCTTACCGTAGGTTTTTTCAATTTTCTCAATGGTTAATTGAAGTGCCTTCAGTTTTTCTTTTGCCGCTTCTTTTGCTGCGTCTTTCTTTTCTGCCTTTTCGATCTTTTCTGGTTTTTCTGCTACTTTTTCCATGGTACTTGTTGTTTAATTGAAGTTAAAGATATATAATTATGTGTTGATTTTTGCGTATTAGTTGTGAACAGTTGCTCACTATTTTTTAATCCTTTCAAATTCAATTTTCAATTCTCTCAGCATACCCATAATGCTTTCAAGATTCAATTCTTCAGGCTTGTTTTTTGATGTATTAATGGCGCATTGGTATTCCCAAATTTCCAATACATCTTCGGCCTTTACCTTATAGGGTTCGTATGCTTTATTGTCAGAATGAAGGCTAAGGGTACCATCATCTTTCATATTGCTGAATACTCTTTTGTAAACAAGTCCTTCATCGCGGGTAACTAATACATAGGTCTGCCCGTCCTTTACTTCCCTTATAGACTCCATATACTTACCGATAACAAAACTTCCGTTTGCTAAAGGAGGCATGGAATCTCCTTTTATAGGGAAAGCCCGGTGCTTGCCTACGGGTAAAAAAGGAAAGTTCATGTGTTGGAGGCTTTCAATGTATTCCGGATCAGCGTAGCCATTAAGATACCCCGCCTGCGCTTTAACAGGAACTACTTCAACTAGGTCATGGCCATCTTTGTCTACCAGTATTGGGAACAATATTCTGTTCTCACCCACCTTCATCAGGTCTTCGGGTTTGGTTTTCGATAAGTTGGCGCGCAGGAGGGCATCAATGGCAACATGGAAATAGTCTGCTATTTTTATTAGCAAGTCATAAGGTGGTTCTGCCCTACCTTCTTCGTATGATGCTAAACGTGCACGTTGGATGAGTAATACGTCTGAAAGTGTCTGTTGTGAAAGCTTTCGCATTTCCCTGAGCGCTTTTATATTCTTATCTATTCGTGACATTGATGATTAATTTAGTACAAACATACTAAGAAAATCATCAATCAAAATAAATAGGTGCTATTATTTTTAGCAATATAATGTAACGTATTGATTTACAGATATAAAAAATCAACATCAAAAAGACACGTTTCTTAGCAAAGGAGATTGCTTTGATGAAAAACTTAGCAAACGGTGCTTAAAAAACCCATATTCAGCATAATCGTTATTTTTGTATTTAATATAGAATAATGTGAAGATATCGAAAGAAGCAAAAACTGGTGTGGTAGTTGTAGCGGCCTTGGCTATGCTGATATATGGACTCAATTTCCTGAAGGGTATAAACATCTTCTCCCATACTAAAAAATTATACGCTGTATATGATCATGTTGAAGGCTTGCTCCCTTCAAGTCCTGTATTGGTGAATGGATTTCACATTGGGCAGGTTGATGAACTTAAATTAGAACCTAACTCCTCAGGCAAGGTGTTGATATCTATGATCATTACCAATAATGATATTCAGATACCTAAAACCTCGGTTGCACGCATAACCAGCGATTTTTTTGGAAATAAAGCAATACAGATCGAAATTCCAAAGGACACTGTTACCGGAAAACTTAAGGATGCATTAATAATAAAAGATAAGGATACATTGACTGCGGCTAATGAAATTACATTGAAAGATCAGGTAAGTGCGCAGGTATTGCCATTGAAAAACAAAGCAGAAGAATTAATGTCGACCATTGATTCTACAATGAATATTATAAAGGGTGTGTTTACTAAAAAAACGCAGAACAACCTGAGCCAGAGTATTGAAAGTATAAATATTTCGTTGAAGCATTTTGAATCGATGTCAGGAAACCTGGATGATTTGGTTACAACCCAGAAACAGCGTATCGGCGATATATTTGGTAAAATAGATGAGATATCGACTGACCTTGCAAAGAATAGCAAGCAATTAGGTAATGCAATAAATAACATTGCAAACATTACCGACACGCTTGCTAAATCGAAATTGAAAGATGCCGTTAATAATGCCGATAGTACTTTATACTACACAGCACAAATATTTAAGAAAGTAAACAGCGGAAAGGGTACACTGGGTATGCTGGCGAACGATACCACCTTATATAACAGGCTAAGCGGAACATCGCTGCAACTTAACTTGCTGTTACAAGATATGAAAGCGCATCCGAACAGGTATGTTCACTTCTCACTTTTCGGCTCTAATAATTGATAAGCTATTTGTAATATGATATCGCAAATAATTTTCACACTTATACTTATTACTGCTATTGTAATGTTTACCATGGCGGTGCGAAAAATAAGCCGTAATATTAAATTAGGTAAACCATTCGATCGCACCGACCGCTCAGGTGACAGATGGAAAGCTATGTTTATGGTAGCCATTGGCCAATCGAAAATGGTAAAGCGCCCATTTGCAGGTATATTGCACATATTCGTTTATTTAGGTTTTATAATTATTAATATTGAAGTAGTTGAAATTTTAATTGATGGCGTTGCGGGTACACACCGTGTACTTTCATTTTTAGGTCCGTTATATACTTTCCTTATTTCATGCTTTGAATATCTGGCGGTTGCAGTAGCTGTTGCATGTGCCATATTCCTTATTCGCCGCAACATAGGCAGGTTGAAACGTTTCTGGAGCAAGGAAATGACAACATGGCCACGCACCGATGCAAACATTATTCTTACAACTGAAATATTATTGATGTGTGCTTTTTTAACATTAGATGCATCGGACACGCTTATTCAGCGTTCAGCAAATGCGGCATATGGTGGATTCCCGATAAGTAATTTAATGCTGGGAATGTTTTCCGGCTCATCTATTCCTACACTTGAATTTGTAGAACATTTTTGCTGGTGGTTCCACATTATTGGCATTCTGGCATTCCTTAACTATGTGCCGTACTCAAAGCACTTCCATATTCTGCTTGCATTCCCTAATGTGTATTATTCAAACCTTAATCCTAAGGGAGAGTTTACAAACCTGGAATCGGTTACACGCGAAATAAAATTAATGCTCGACCCTAGCAGTGCACCACCGGCAACCGATCAACCGGCAGCGCCTGAACGCTTTGGTGCGAAAGATGTTTTTGACTTGAGTGGCATACAATTAATGAATGCGTATTCATGCACCGAGTGCGGACGTTGCACATCGAGCTGCCCGGCTAACCAAACAGGCAAAGCCTTATCGCCACGAAAAATAATGATGGATACACGTGACAGACTGGAAGAGGTTGGAAAGAACATTGATAAGAACGGAAAGTTTGTAGATGACGGCAAATCACTACTCTTTAATTACATAACCCCTGAAGAAGTATGGGCATGCACATCGTGCAATGCATGTACCGAAGAGTGCCCTGTGAATATCGACCCTCTTGCCATTATTGTTGACCTGAGAAGGTTCCTTGTAATGGAGCAATCTGCTCCTCCTCAGGAATTACAACTTATGATGAATAATGTGGAGAACAATGGTGCGCCCTGGCAGTTCCCTGCATCGGACAGGTTGAACTGGACGAGCGCATTATAAGAGAAGCCCCTTCTAAATCCTCCCCGTTAGCGAGGACTTTATAAGATAATTCATGTTGTTTTTTATTTTCTCCCTCCCGATGGGAGGGTGGGGCGGGCCACTTTTACTCTACCGGAACAACATCCAGCACATAAAATGTACCAGGCTTAACCTTAGGGCGTGGGTGTGGATTTTCTTTGGTCGCCTCAGGTGCAGGTTCAAACTCAGCAGTAGGTAAATAAATATGGTGTGTTTTGCTGTTAACCGTACATGTACGCGCTCTCTTAGCTGTACTTACATTTTCTAATACAGTAAACGTATTTGCATCCTTTTCTTCAACCACAGTAAGTGTCCCCTCTCCGTTTGAGCTGTAAACAAGATTCTTATTATAGTCGAATGCAACAGCATCAGGGCCATCACCAATAGGAACAGTTGTAACAACTTTGCCATCATCTGCATTAACAACTACCATCATTTTGTTATCGCATACCGAAAATAGTCTGCGTGTTTTGGTATCCATTGTTAAACCGCTAGGTCCATCTCCCGGTGCAAGTGGCCATGTTGCTTCTACTGTCATATTCTTTGCATCTATTTTCGATATCATGTTCTTATCTTCCAGGTTAACAAAAATTTTTCCAGTGCCATCAGCAGCAGCAAATTCAGGTTTGCCTGTAAGTGTAAGGGTGCCTATAACAGTATTTGTTTTTGCATCTATCACAGTTGAGTTACTGCTTCTGCCATTGAAAGTAAATACACGTTGGGTTACCTTATCATAGCAAATAGCATCAGGGTTTTTCCCGGTAACGTTTATTTTGGCAATAATTGCATTGGTTGTAAGGTCGAAAATAGTAACAGCCGAATCTTTCCCATCGCTGATAAAACCCTTATTCAGGTCAGATGCTATCGCAATGCCATGCACACCATTGGTACCTGTTATGGTAGCAATAAGTTTGTTGGTACTCAAGTCTACCACTTGCACAACTGTTCCGTGCGATACATACAGCTTATTACTATTATCATCAACGGCAATATAATCCCAGCCACCATCTCCTTCCAACTTTATTTTATCTGCTACTTTGTAGTGCCCCGGGCTAAGCACGCTTTGTGCATGTAAAGAAGTAAACGAAGCTATTAGTAATAAACTTGCAGCAAGAAAGAGTTGTTTTTTCATAGATGGGATATATATATGTAATTTTACAAAATTATAAGAAACTGAATACAAACAAAGATTAGGTTGAAATCTGTAGAGAATCTGTTAAATAGTAAATGGAAGAAGAAGGATTAGTATTAAAAGCATTGGGGCAGGCATATAATGTGCTGTTGCCATCGGGTGAGGTAGTTACTGCTTCGCTTAAAGGCCAGATGCGCCAGAAGAACGTGTCGACTACTAATCCGGTTGTGGTAGGCGATAAGGTGGTTATTCACCATTTCCCACCTGATTATACTATTTCAGAAGTTAAACAACGCAGGAACTATATTATACGTGTATCCAAGAAATTATCGAAGCAGTTTCAGATAATTGCTGCTAATATCGACCAGGTATTTATACTGGTTACTATCAGTCATCCCAAAACAAATAACACGTTTGTTGACCGCATTTTAACAACCGCTGAAGCATACCAGATAAAAGCACAGCTTATTTTCAACAAAGTTGACCTATACGATAATGATGAGCTTGCAGAAATGGAAGAGCGCATGGAAGTGTATGATACCATTGGGTACGATTGCATGTCAGTTTCATTGTTAGATAATAAATCAGCGCCAGCACTTGAAAAACTTTGTAAGGGAAAAGTAACATTGCTCTGCGGAATGTCGGGTACCGGTAAATCTACATTTATCAATCAGTTGATACCCGGCACTAACCGTAAAACCGGCTTAATATCTACCGCCCACAAAAAAGGTATACACATGACCACTTTTTCTGAAATGATTCCATTGCCTGTAGGTGGTTTTATAATTGATACACCGGGCATACAGGAATTTGGTATTGCTGATATAACTAAATATGAACTGTCGCAATACTTCAGAGACCTGAACCATTTCCGCGCCAATTGTAAATTCAACAGCTGCATGCATATTAATGAACCGGGCTGTGCCGTTATAAAAGCAGTTGAAGAAGGTGAAATTGCACTATCACGTTATGAGAGCTACCTCAGTATGTTTCATAATGAGGCAAGCGAGGAGAAGAAGTATTGAGCAAATCAATTGCAACAAATAAGTAAGACGATTAATGTAATTGTAACCAACTAACCTTTGGTATTTAGTTGGCGTTGTTATTTCATTTTATACCAAGTCATCATTTTATTCATAACAACATTTTCTTTTGAGGTGTCTTTTAATATTTGTTCGAAATCCATCTTTTTGATCTCTGAGCAAAACTGGACTAACAACCGCCTTTTGTAAAATTTAATAGTAGAGCCTGTTCCATCAGGAAACTCGATCCAATTTGTATCTTTTTTTTCTGCTTGTACCAGTTTATTTATATTTGAATCCAAGCTATTGTTGGGAACAAGTTTTCTTGAAATATATTCAGCATATCCCTCCCATTTCCAACTAGGATACCCGGCAATAGGGTTTGATTTAAAAAATCCTAATTTATTGAACTGCTGGCAATGAATAAACCCATGCGCAGTAGATTGTGTTAAATTCCATTTGTGTCCATCTTGTACACCATAATTATCTTTAAAACTGAAAGTTCCCCAGAAAACAGTTTTATTATAAAAAGTAGCAGAAAAATCATCATCAATAAATTTTCTGATTAAAGCAGGATATAAAGAACCATCATCAAGACATATGTCATATTGTAAATGAGGATCATACAACTCTGACGATTTGGATATCTCTATTGCATCATTTAATCTTACCAAAACTATACTGTCAAGTGGGCCATTATGATAAATATTGCAGATCCCAACAATAGTTTTATGTGCATATAACAAGGAGGGATTAAGTATAAAAGTAATTAGAAGGATTACAAAGAACAATCCACTTAATGCTAAGCGGAAGGCCCATTTTTTGATTGAGTGTTTCATTTTAATAGTCGTTTTGCAGGGAAATAAGCCAAAGTGGTAAAAGATTCCGTAGCAAATGTAATTATATTGAATCAAGGTGCCAAAGTATATTGGGTTTGTAGGTTTAATAGTTATGCGAATTATGCAATTTTTTTATAAAACCATGTGCAGTTATATAAGAGATGTCAGCTCATATTTGTTTTAGTGTATATTTAACTTATTAAACTAAAAAACAAACCCTAATACTATGAAACGTACAGCAAAGGCACATTGGTCAGGCACATTGAAAGATGGCAAAGGAGAATTGACTACACCAAGCGCCATTTTAAACAAAACAAATTACAGTTTCAAAACCCGTTTTGAAGAAGGTATAACCGGAACAAACCCGGAAGAATTATTGGCTGCTGCCCACGCAGGTTGTTTTACAATGGCGGTAGGTGCCATATTAACGCAAAAAGGATTGAATCCGACTTCACTTGACACAGAAGCTGCTGTATCTATGGAGGGATTAAGTATAACAGGAGTTCATTTATCAATCACCGGTTCGGTTAGTGGAGTTACCGCAGATGAGTTTACCGCTATTACAAAAGATGCCGAGAAGAACTGTTTAATATCGAAAGTATTAAGCATACCTATTACTTCAGAAGCTCATTTTGTGGCGTAGTTACCCTGAACTATATATTTATTTCAGCAGGGCAGATGGCAACACCCCGAACTGTTCTTTAAACACAGCTGCAAATTTGCTGGCATTTTCATAACCTAAAAGGTTGGCTACTTCTTTTACTGAGTTAGCCTTTTCAGCAAGCATTTTTTTAGCTAAGGACATTTGGTGATACCTGTAATACTGGTATAAACTTTGATCATACACTGCTTTAAAATCGTTTTTGAGCTTAGTGGGTGAAATACCCACTTTTTCGGCAATATTTTCAATTCCGGGAAACGAATGAAGCAGGTTGTCACTTAAATATTTCTCTGCCTTTTGAATATGTTTTCTATCAGTATCTGACAATTTAAATTGGTAATCGGCAATGGTACTGTTATTATATTTAATTATAAGCTGCTTAAAAAAAACAGCCACCAATTTCTTTATGTCATCATTTTTACGGCCCCCTTCATTCTGTTTTGCCATGGCCAGAAAGTCATTGTAAAAATTATCGCTGTCATTCGTACTATCGGGCATTATAATATATGTATTTTCCGATTGAAAAAATCTATCTATGCTTGTGTTGGCAAAATAGTTCTCAGGCTTCAGCTGTCTCGTCAACCAATCATTCGTAAAATAAACGGTTATATTATTTTCATGTGCATTTCTAAAATGGCAATCGCTTACAGCATTTCCTGGTTTAAAAACCGTCCAGGTTTTGTCGGTAAGCACAAGGCCATTAATAAGCATTGACTTACTTTCAATGGTTGTTGTGTTATAGTGCAGGTTGATGAAATTAAAATCCATGGGCAAGGTCTTATCATAAATATTCGTCATTTCAAGATTCTTCTTATAATGAAGGTCAGAAACAAATATCCACAAACCCTCTTCCAACTCAGTATAATACAACTGGGCATTTAAAAACATTGTTCCGGCCGTTATCAGTTGCTTCTCTTTGGAATGTTTGCAGAAAGGCATACTGTCAAAGGTTTCAACAATAGTAAATGGTGAGTTCGCCAAATTCGACAGGCGAAAAAAACCATTCCTATACGTTACCTTGTACTTCTGGAATTTTGTAAGCCACGACTTAATTTTATCGCTGAATGCCATTTGTTCAATGTGTGTTTTAATTATTTCAACTAATCAGTTGATAATATAAAACCAAGATTAAAGGTATATTAATATTTGAGATTTTAAAAAAAAAAATGTCTTTTCGGAGCACTGGTTAATGATGTTCAGGCAATAATATTGCATGGTGTTCATATTTATTTAATTGCGCTAAACATGGATAAAAAATACCTGCGTTTTACAATTGATGTAATTTTAGCTTTATACTATATGGTAATAGTGTACTGTTACAATTTAATAAGGGTCAAGTCTAAAACTCATTTTAAAAAACCTGTGAACACGGAACTTTAAATTATCATTAAATGTCTTTTCGGGCTCTCTTCTTAAAATTGATATTCCTACCTTCGCGGCGTTTTTAATTAAAGGTGAATTATTTAGAATGATAAATCCATTATAAACTAAAACTTCCAACCCAAATCCAATGAAACAATTACTACAAAAAAGTATTTTATGTATTGCATTTGTACTACTATGCTTTAGTGTTACAACCAAGGCTCAATATTCTATAAACTTTGCAGGTAATTCAGGCAACGGTGTTGCAGCCAATTATGGCTTAGACCTAACCAATGGTTTTACAATTGAGTATGAAACGTATTTAGATAACATTGTAAATTATAACGCCGGAGTTACATCTACAAACGGTAATCAACCAGAACCGATTGATACGTACGTTGACCAGAATGGAAACTTTAATGTACTGTTTGGCAACGGCAATAATAATGCCTCGGTTAGTATACCGAACTTTGTATCAGGGCAATGGTACAATATAGCCATTACCTTTAATGCAAACAACGATAGTGTATACGTTTATGTTAACGGAATACAGAAAGCGGCTTTTACTTCAGGGGCTGTATCAAGCGCAGGCAGTATTATGATTGGTAACCGTGGTGATAATGCCACTTTTGCCAATGCCGGGTTCGATAGGGTGTTAATATGGTCAGGAGGAGCAAGGTCAGCAGCACAAGTTATGGCCGACCAGTATACTTGCTTTACCGGTAGCGAAACGGGCCTGGATGTATATTATAAAATGAGCGAAGATGCAGGTACTACCCTTAATAACTCGGGCGGAGCAGGAAGTGCAGCAAATGCAACCATAACAGGTCCGGTTACCTGGACAGGGGGCTCTGACTCTTGTACTCTTACTGCTACTGCTATTAATACCTATTATTCGCCAAGCGGAAAACATAAATGGACAACCAGTGGTTACCATGCAGATACCATGGCCTGTGGTACTATTGTATATGTAAACCTTACCTTAACACACCTAATGTATGTTAGCTCAAACGGAAGCGGTGCAAATGGTATGAGTTGGTCATCCGCTTATGCTAATTTTGCCAACGCGGTAGATTCAAGCAAGTCAGGCGATACTATTTTGGTAGCCATGGGTAATTACCAGGCAGCTAACGGCACATCTTTCACAATGAAAGATAATGTAAAAATATATGGCGGTTTTGCAGGAACTGAAACCGGGCTCGCACAACGTAATTTACAATTAGGCGATACCACCGTGTTAGAAGGCAATGGTGCACCTGTAATAGATAACACAAGCAATGCCCTTACCAATGCTTCGGTACTTGATGGGTTTGTTATTACAGGCGGAATTGGTGGAGGAATGAATAACGCCAGTTCTTCGCCAACGCTTAATAATTTAGTATTTATTAATAATAAACATAACGGTAGTAATGGTGGAGGAATGTCGAACTCAGGTTCATCACCAATACTTACCAATATTGTATTTGTGAATAATAGCGCCGGTGACGATGGTGGTGGAATGTACAACGCCGGCGCATCACCTACACTTACTAATGTAGTATTCTATAATAACGTTGCTAATGGCCAGGGTGGAGCAATGGCTAATGAATATACCTCATCCCCAAATATTACCAATGCAACATTCAGTGATAATAATACCTCTTTAAATGGCGGGGCAATTTATAACAGCACATCCACTGCAACTATTACTAATACTGTATTTTGGGGTAATACGATCGGCGGTAGCATCCAATCAGACATCGGGGGTTCTGCCACTTTAACATATTGCTATACCCAGACTACTATTGCCGGTACAGGTAACTTTAAAGGCACGCAAGACCCATTTGTGAATGATGCAAACAAGGCTGGTGTACAAGGTGCTGATGGTGTTTGGATGACAGCCGATGATGGCCTTCATTTGGTAACCGGTTCAGCAGCTATTGGTACAGGTAACGTTAGTGCTGTAGTTGTAACTACCGATATTACCGGAGCAAATGCAATTATACAAAGTGGTAAGGTAAATATGGGCGCATATGCAAACACATGCCAAACAGAATCCTTCATTTCACCCAGTGCTTGTAACAGCTATACTTCCCCAAGCGGTAAATATACCTGGACCACTTCAGGCATGTATACAGATACTATACCTAACCACGCAACCTGTGATAGTGTTATACACGTTAACCTTACCGTTAATTACCCTACCACTACCGATACAAATGCTACTGTTTGTAACTATATTAAATGGTATGGTGATTCAATTACACAAAACGGCACATACACATATACTTTAACAGCTAAACTAACTGGTTGCGATAGTATTATGCAGTTGAATGCAACTGTTAACCATTCATCTGCAAGTGCAATTAATATTGGTACGTATGCAAGCAGTTATAAATTTAAAGGCACTATAGAAACAACCAGTGGCCATTATGCTTTCGATACTACTGGTACTTCAGGTTGTGATAGTATAGTTAATTTATACTTAACACTATATTCTGCTCCTACTATTTCGGGTGGAGGTTGTATACCTGCTAATTTAATATTCAGTGGCAACCCTACACCGGCTCTTATACAATGGCAGAACGGTGGTGTAACGGTAGTTACCGATACCGCTAAGTGGAATGCAGGTAATGTTGTTGCACAGGACAGAATTGATGGGAATGCATATAGTGTTGCCATAGATACTGCTGGCAATGTATATGTAGGAGATCAATCTCAGGTTTTTAAATACCCTAAAGGTGTAACAACCGGCACTCCGGGTGTTACTGTTGCACAAAACGGCATTTCAAATATTGAAGATATTAAGGTGGACATAGCAGGAAACCTTTTTGTGGAAGATGGTAGTAATAAAGAGGTATATGAATTCCCTGTTGGTTCTGATTCTACTACGGTTCCTAAAGTAGTGGCTTCCCACTTCAGGGATCCTGAATATTTGTTTGTAGATAATGCAGATAATATTTATGTATCAGACAACGATAATGAAGTAGTTTGGTATTACCCTGCCGGTAATACCAAAGGTACCATTGTTGCGCAAAAGGGTATAAATGAACCGGGTGGCTTATACGTTGATAACTCAGGCAATCTTTTTGTATCTGACTTCGGGAATGATGATGTGCTTGAATACCCTAAAGGCTCTACTAGTTCTACCAATGCTTCCATTGTAGCAGCCGATGAATTGGGTAATGCTCATTACTTAGGTAATGTTACAGTTGATGGTAACGGATATGTATATGTAGAGAATGCAATTCACAGTAACAATCTTGGTAGTGATAGTTCTGTCATATATATATATGCTCCGGGCTCAAATGCCTCTACCCACCCTGTTGATAGCATTATATTACCGGGTATGATTAGTAGTTATGATTTTACCACAGATGTTAGCGGTAATGTGTATGCTATGAGCAACGGTAATGGATATGTAAAGAAATACAGCAATATTATTAAAATGACCGATAGCGTTAAAACAGGTGGCAGCTATACCGCTATGGTTAATTCTTTCTCGGGCAGTAGTACTACCACAAATGCAATTTTAGTTGGTCCTCACCCTACAATAAATATTACCGGGCAGGATAGTATTATGCTAGGTAGTATTGATACCTTAACAGCATCGGGTACGGCTACGAGTTACCTGTGGTCACCATCAGGGCAATCAACCAGTAGTATTAAGGTATCGCCTGGCTCAACTACAACCTACACAGTAACGGGTACCCTTAGTGGTTGTTCCGATAGCGCAACCTTTACCGTTAAGATTGATATAATTACTGGTGTAAAAACCGTTTCTACCGATGGTTCAGTCAGGGCCTATCCAAACCCGGCCGTACAAACCCTTAACCTGACATTTAACTCAGGAAACAATCTGGATGCAACAATAGATGTTGTTGACCTGGCAGGAGAGGTTGTGATAAGCAAAAACACTATAATAAGTAACGGAGAAGTAATGCCAATAGATATAGCAAGCCTGGCAGATGGTGTGTACTTTGTTAAAGTAAACTCAGCTAACCAAACGCAGGTAGTCAGGTTTGTAAAGAGCAAATAATATAGATAGAGCAAATTAGGTTTTTCTTGATAGTTATTACAAAAAGGCGCCATCTGGCGCCTTTTTGTATTTCAGGAGTACTGAACAAGGCTTGATCTTGATCAATCCCAAATAGATATCAATAGAAAAATATCTATATTGAATAAATTTTCAACATTGACCTCTCAGACCAAAACAACCATAAAAACTTATTTCTCAGCATTCCTTATAATGCTGATGTTGTTCTTTGTGTTCCTTATGGTGCGGATAACCATTCCTTATCTTTCCTTCCGGACCGATGTAAACTTTTTACTTACCAAGCAAAATGTAATTCATCTTTCTATCTGGCGGCAGGCATTTTACATACACATTGCCTTAAGTACTTTCGTGTTACTGGTTGGCATATTTCAATTTGTTAAACCTATAATCCGCAAATGGCCAAAAACGCACAGGCTGTTAGGTAAGATTTACATAATACTGGTGTTATTGTTTTGTGCACCCTCGGGCTTTGTAATGGCTTTATATGCCAACGGAGGTTTTTGGGCGCGAACATCGTTTGTTATTACAGCATCATTGTGGTGGCTGTTTACTTTCCTGGCATATAAAAATGCAAGAGATAAACAATTCAAATTGCATATAGCGAATATGTACCGCAGTTATGCCATGACCTTGACTGCAATCTCATTACGCCTGTATGTATTGATATTGCCGCATTTTATACACCTGCACTCGTCGCAAATGTATACACTGGTGGCCTGGCTCAGCTGGATACCTAATTTAATAATAGCTGAACTATTGATCAGAAAATGGAAAATTAATGGTAGCCTTATTCCTGTAAAGGGCTAAATCTCTTCTTAATATCTCCCAATGGAAATATTTTAAAAGTACTTTGATCGGTCTGTTCGATTTTGCTTAAATGATTGTCAAAATCATCCTGTTTATAAGGCTTTTCCCAATACCTTTTGTAATAAGTTATGGTAAATGTATTATGATTGAATTTTACAGTGGAAAGCTCTTCGCCTGATTGCGCAGCTATTACCATAGTAGTAATTATGCCACCTTTATTATAATATGTAACAAGTCGGTGGTAAATATGCCTCATGTCTTTAGGGCAAGCAATAGCGGAAGTATCTATTGCATATATGAGAATTTCCACTGAATCATTTAAAGAAAAATTACGTTCATAGTTTATATCGTGATACCGGTTGTTGAGAGAAAGCTTAGAGTTTTCATTGTCTTCTTGAACTAAGTGATCAAATTTATCGTGTATTCCTTCCGTTTGTTCGTAAACCCTGCCAAACTGCCCAGCGGTTCCGTATGTATAGTAAAATTGAGATACATTATTCTTATCAATTTCAAATGTTGTATTGGTGTCGTCAATATGCGATGAAATAGAATCGTTCAAGGATGCATTTGTAAAATATGCAAGCTTTTCGTCATTTGTCAAAAAGGTCCATAAAATATTCTTATTATCAGCAGTGGGTGCAGTTAATTTAATCCTCGGATCGTTTAAAACCTGGTTTTTTATATCATTCATTTTTAAGCCGATACTATCTGTGAGGGCCGATTCTTCAGCTCTGCTATTCCAGACAGTATTAGAGGTAAGTATGTTTGAGATAACATAATCAACAATTAAATTCATTCCCGGTTTAGCATAAGGACAAAGAACGTATTTACGATCAAATGCCTTATTGGAAAATGCTGAAAGAGGGAAAACAAGCATCCGGTACAGTTCATTCATTTCAACATATTTTTTCTCCTTGCACAATTGATCTCCAAGTTCGCGATAGTGATTGTAATCAGGGTATAAACTCAGAGAACGCTTCAGATAATAAGTTGCTTCAGGCATTCCTGCCACATATTTTTTATAGTACTCCATTGCAAGCTGCTCATTGGTGTCTTTATAGGTTGACATGAAATTATAAACATCAACGGCATTATAGAGCGAACTTTCCCTTAAGGGAACTATGTTGACAATTACGTTTTCTGTTTTGGGTTTGCAGGCAATAAAACCGATAACCAGCAAAAGGCTTAATGATAAGCGGTAAATTCTCATTGTGTTCATTTAAAAGAAACTTTAGTTGATTCTTCCACTATTTTACCATCATCTGCTATTTTATACGTCTCCTTTCCTATCGATTCCCTTTTTACAATTTTATTTGACGGTACATTGGAGGTGGTTCCAGTATCATTTCTTTGACTACGATAGAGCATAGTATCCATTTCAGCAATAGTGTATTTCCACGTTACTTTATAATCTTCAGTGGTTATAACATTATTTTCAATTCGCACTGCTTTTATCTTTTCTTCACTGCAATCGCACGAAATAAGCCTGTTATCTATTATATATCCATTAGGTGCATACGTTACCAGTTTAGTATAATGGGGTTCAACAGCATAACTCCCATCTTCAGGCTGGTTAAATTCGGTTGAAGTGTATATTATAGCAGTATAAATTGGTGTTTCTACCAATTTTCCAACTACATAGTAGTCATGCGATACATCTCTGCCAAATTCTGTGTTTTCCATTTCAGGAATAAATTCTGCAAAATCAAAACTAATTAATGTATTATAACTTGACATATCTACACTATCGGCACTAATAACAAAAGGCTGAGTAAGTGTTGGGAAAATAGCCTTATAGGTAGAAAAAATGGTTTCAACCGTATCAGATTTCTTTTGTACATGTAATTCAGATATCATTTGTTTGTACGAATCGGTTTTCATAACTGAAGCCAGGCGTTTATCATTCTGAAGCATAGTAGTGTCGCTGAACCCATTCTGAAAAGCACTTCTGAGGTCCGAAACAGCCTGGTTCAGATGAAAAGTGAACTTATCAATGCCACTGTTACTGTCAATACTTGCTAACAGATTGTCGGCACAGGCCATATTGTAATATACCATTGATGCAGGCTGATATTGCAGGTGCTCAGCAACCTTATATGCCTGCAAAGCTTCTATCAGGTCAGTCCTTTTGTTTTCTCTCCTGGCATTAGCTTGTATATCCATCATTACCTGCCCTATTTCATAATATGTATTTACCTGTGGAAATACCAACACAGATTGCTTAAGCAGGTCAATTGCAGCATCGGGGTTCTTTTTGTTCTTATAAAGGTCTACACCTTGTAAAAATAATTTCGAACTTTTGTTCTTTAAAGAATCTATTAGTAATTCGTGTGAATCAAATATTACATCACTTACCAGGTCTTTATCATACATATTTTCTTTTGTAAGCCTGGTCAGGCTGATCTTCATTTTGTAATTGACCTTGGGTTTGCATGAGAACAAGCAAACGGCAACTACTAAAATACTTAGTATGGAATAAAATGCTGACTTCATGGTGAGGGTAAGGCTTAATTTAATGTACCTAAAGATATAAATAAGCATTAAACTGCCAATTTGTCGCCAATGTTTTTTAGCAACGAAATAGCTGTGCTATAAAATTGGTAACCAGCTTAATGTAAAAATGGTTGCTATAAAACATAGCAAAGTTGTTTATTGTTTTTCATTGTAAATATCAATGGAAAGAAAATACTGCTATTGACTTTTTGTCATGTTTATAACTAATAAACATTTTGTATTAATTTATAAATAAAATGTTGATATTTGTAAAATGCAGCCAAATCAGAATAAAGAATACTTTGACGGGAGAGGGGCGCAGATAAATCCTGCCAACAAGTTTCTGAAAACATCATATGTGCAGGAGCATTGGGAAGGTATTGATGAAGACTCCCTGATGGAAAACAAGCAGACTGCTTATATAGAAGTGTTCCCAAAAACTATAGTTAACAAAGTAAATAGTCCCGACCTGATGGGGTACTCTATGAATCCATACCAGGGATGTGAGCATGGCTGCCTGTATTGCTATGCCCGTAACTCACACGAATATTGGGGTTATAGTGCCGGAATGGAATTTGAACAAAAAATACTGATAAAGAAAAATGCACCGCAATTACTGGAAGAACTGTTTCAGAAACCGAAATGGGAACCTGAGCCAATTATGTTTTCGGGCAATACAGATTGCTACCAACCCATTGAACGCAAAATGAAGATCACCAGAAGCATGTTGGAAGTGTGTTTAAAATACCGGAACCCAGTCAGCATGATAACCAAGAATGCAGTGATATTGCGCGACCTGGATATTTTGCAGGAAATGGCAAAACTGAATTTGGTGCATGTTATGGTAACTATTACAGCACTTGATGAGGAACTAAGACAGAAACTGGAGCCCCGAACAGTTACGTATAGGAACAGGTTGAATGTATTAAAACAACTTTCAGCAAAGGGAATACCTTGTGGGGTAATGGTGGCGCCTATAATTCCAAGCCTTACCAGTTACGATGTGCCAAAGGTTATACAGGCAGCTGCAGAAAACGGCGCTCAGCGAGCAGGGCATACAATAGTACGGCTCAACGGACAAATTGCGGAGATATTCAGGGATTGGTTGAATAAGAATTACCCTGACCGTGCCGATAAGGTTTGGCACCAGATAGAAGATTGCCATGGTGGCAAGGTAAATGATTCCCGCTGGGGAACACGTATGCGTGGTGAGGGAAATGTGGCAGAGTCGATACGACAATTATTTAAAATATCGGTTAAGCGATACATGGGTACCCCACCTAAAATTGAATTTGATGTAAGTAACTTTAAGCGCAAAGGCCACGAACAGTTGTCGCTTTTTTAAAGAACATCGAATAATTAAGTTCAAGGGAATTCTAAAACAAGTAATTTAGTCACCATTCATAATTCATAACTTATCATTCATAACTCTTAATGCGCGTTGTAATTCAAAGAGTAAGTAAGGCGGAAGTAAAAGTAGATGGCACTGTAAAAGGCTCATGCGATAAGGGTTTGCTTATACTTGCCGGAATTGAAGAAGCCGATAGTGAGGAAGATGCAGCTTGGTTGAGCGGAAAAATTGCCAACCTGCGTATTTTCAGTGATGAGCAGGATAAGATGAACCTTTCGGTAAAAGATGTGAACGGAGGGATGCTGGTGGTAAGCCAGTTTACGTTACATGCCAGCACACAAAAAGGAAATCGTCCATCGTATATACTAGCTGCCCGGCCGGAAAAAGCATTACCCCTGTTCAATGTATTTGTAAGCATGCTCGAAAAAGAATTAGGTAAGCCAATTGCTACCGGAGAATTTGGTGCACACATGGAAGTGAGCCTGGTAAATGATGGCCCTGTAACGATTATAATTGATAGTAAAAACAAACAGTAAAATGGATATAAAAGAAGCGCAAAAATTTGTTGATGATTGGATAAATAAAGAAGGTGTGCGTTATTTTAATGTATTAACCAATATGGCCATGCTTACCGAAGAAGTAGGGGAGGTGGCCCGCATTATTGCCAGAACATACGGAGAGCAATCATTCAAAAAATCGGATAAAGGGAAAGACCTTGCTGAGGAATTGGCAGATGTATTGTTCGTGCTGATATGCATATCGAACCAAACGGGCGTTGACCTGCAAAAAGCATTTGTAAAGAATATTGAGAAAAAAGGAAAACGCGATAAGAACCGCCATAAAAAAAACCCGAAGCTTAAAAAATAAAAACTTATTTACCTCCTTGTATCTGGCGAGCGTACATTAATATCGTAAGCCAATAGTCAGAGTGGTCGGGATTGGAATTAAGAAGTGCATCAGTACCGTGAGCACCATCAGTTGATGGAGCAAAAAGTGTAACCTTAGATGAAGGAATATCAGCTACATACTTTTTAACTGCCGGAGCTTCAGAACGGGAAGAAGCAACAAAAACAGGTATCAGGCATTTCGGGAATGCTTCTTTTGTATCTAATATTCCTCCAAAATAATCGCTCGGGCTAAATGCAAACACGCAGGATACTTTTGGATTAATACAGCCGGTGTATAAAACTAATGATGCAGAGAAGCCTCCGCCAACCAACACTACTTTTTTATGGTTCTTGTCGTAGGCATAGTTTATAGCAGAAGCAATATCAATTTTGCAGTCGAGCAGTTTGGTTGTTATAT
Organism: Bacteroidia bacterium; assembly: GCA_035486275.1. Lineage (GTDB taxonomy): Bacteria > Bacteroidota > Bacteroidia > JABEUT01 > JABEUT01 > JABEUT01. Next base: position 1,038 of record DATHNG010000063.1, on the reverse strand, counting down.
GCTTTGCCTGTGCAAGTGACATAGTTTCATTATCAACACCATTTTTTTTACCACCAACCCGCATGTCTATAGCTAAGCAGTTGTATCCCAGCTTATTAAATCGTTTGGCAAGGTCATTAAATTCACCCCGGCTCGATTTCAGGTCGTGGCAAAGTATCATATACGGCAATGTATCGTTAACCTTATATAGATCAGCCGTGATGATCAGCCTGTCAGCTCCTATAAAAGTAATCTTTTCCTGGGCTGTAAGCTTTCCCGCGATGAGTGATATCAATAGCACTAAAAACAGTGCTCTGTGTTTGGCAGCTTTGAGCATAGTATGTAAAGATAATAATTGTAAGGAAATATCAATTGATACACCATGTATTTTTGTTGGGAATGAGACGTATAGGCTTTTTTGCGCTCTCAATTGCCTACATATCAAAACTTATATATCTTTATGGCAAATAACCTAAACTTTTAGCCTATGTCACTTTGGAGAAAAAAGTCCATTACAAAGCTTTTAGCTGATGCCGACAATTCTGAACATGGATTGAAAAAGAGCTTAACTGCTTGGTCTCTGATCGCCCTTGGTATAGGTGCTATTATTGGTGCCGGCTTGTTTGTGCGTACAGCAGCAGCAGCAGGCGAACATGCCGGAAATGCGGTAACCCTTTCATTTGTTGTGGCGGCATTAGGTTGCCTTTTTGCAGGGCTTTGTTATGCTGAGTTTGCTTCTATGATCCCTATTGCAGGTAGTGCATACACATATGCATATACTACCATGGGCGAATTAGTGGCATGGATAATTGGGTGGGCACTTGTGCTGGAATACGCACTGGGGGCTGCTACCGTATCTATTGCATGGAGCGAATATCTGAATAAACTATTAGGCGGTGCAATACCATATAATCTGTGCCATTCTCCATTTGAAATGTCAGCTGCGGGTGAACACGGGCTCATAAACCTTCCTGCATTATTTATATTATTGGTGCTTACACTTCTTCTAATTAAAGGAACACAGGAATCTGCAAGCGTTAATGCTATTATAGTATTTGT